>NZ_JAEKJV010000004.1:0-350526 GCF_017309175.1 Salipiger bermudensis
AACAAACGCTATGTCAGCAAAGATCTGACCCTGAAGTACGACCACAAGCGCATCCGGCTGGAAGTCAACGATCTGACGCGCGGTCTTGTCGGCAAATACGCTGACACCTACGAGTTCTCCGACGGGCGCATCCAGGTTCGGCACAATGGCATCGCCCTGCCCTGCACCATCTTCGATCCGCATCAGCAGCGCGTCACACACGCGGCGATAACGGACAACAAGCATCTCAGTGCCGTCCTTGCCCACATCAAGGCAGAGCAGGATAAAGCCGCCGCCAGCGCCGAGGTGCGCCCGGAAAGTGCGCGAAACGGATACCGGAAGAACGGACGCCGCAACAACGGCTGGAACACCCTCGTAGACCGCAAGCGAAACGCAGCCCGCAAAGCCAGCCAGGGCTGCGATAATTGAGGTCTACGCCCTGTCAGGCTTTGCTGCCGACAGCACTCAGAGTGACACTTCTGCTTTGCAAGCCCGGTGACATTTCTACTTGGTTGCAACATGGTTTGCTTCACGGGTACGCGCTACCCTCAAGTGCAACTCCCATTAAGAAAACAGTCGGTTATCTAATGGAGGGAGTCTGCCATGGGAGCGGTATATACGCACTGAACGTCAAGGAACCTGTTCAGATCGAACGTTGGAAGCTCGCGAAAATCCCGGTTCGGGAGATGGCGCGCGTCCTTCAGCGCTCGAAAGCCACCATCTATCGCGGGATCAAGCGTGACTGGTTCAGCGATGAGTGCCTGCCGGGTTATGATGGCTACTACGGCGCCGCCGCGCATCAGCAAGCCGCCAATCGGCGTGCTCGGCAGCGCAAATTGATCCGGCATCCAGAGCTTCGAAATCAGGTCGTCGAGCGGATCAAGAACGGCCCCCTCTCGGCAGCATGCTGCGCATGCGCCTGCCGGTCGACGGGACGCCTGCGCAGATCGGCAACCGGCTGGTCCAGGAAGGTGCGACGCTTCGGGTCTGTATACCGCTACATCTACTCGAAGGAAGGCAGGGCGCAGGAGCTTTGGTGGTACCTGCCCGAACACCGTAAGGCCCGCCGGCCGCGTCGCGCCCGGAAGCGCCGGGCTCCAAAATTCGACCGTGATGTCAGTATCCTGTTGCGCCCGGATGATGTCGCACACCGCAGGGAATTCGGGCATTGATGGTGTGGATACCTCACCCCGCAACGGCATCGCGGTGTGCCAAGATGGTGATGTTGAAACGCACCAGCATGGAGGAGGTATCCGTGGAAGAGGTTACAGTCATCGGCATCGACTTGGCAAAGTCGGTCTTTCAGCTTCACGGCGCGGCGGCGTCAGGACGGCCCGTATTCCGCAAGAAGCTCTCGCGGGCGCAGCTCACCCGGTTCATGGCCGACCACCCGCCCTGCCTCGTCGCCATGGAGGCTTGCGCTTCGTCGCACTATTGGGGCCGGGAGTTCATGAAACTCGGCCACAAAGTGCGGCTCATCCCGCCGATCTACGTGAAGCCCTTTGTGAAGCGGCAGAAAAACGATGCGAATGACGCCGAGGCCATTGCGGAGGCCGTGGTGCGTCCGACGATGCGGTTCGTGCCCGTGAAATCCGCTGAGCAGCAGGCCAGGTCCATGGTCTTCAAGACGCGCTATCTCCTCGTCCGACAACGCAACGCCCTCATCAACGCGCTGCGCGGGCACCTCATGGAATATGGCATCATCGCACCTCCCGGACGGACATTCGTCAGGAAACTCGAGGCGCAGCTCGATGCTCCAGAGAGCACACTCCCATCCGGCGTCACGGAGCTTTGTCGCCTGCACCTCGAGCAGATTGGCAGTCTCGACATCAGGATCATGAGAATAGAAAAGCGCCTCAAAGAAGAAGCCAGGAGCGATCCTGAGACGATCCGCCTGCAGACCGCCCCGGGTGTCGGCCCCGTCAGCGCCATGGCAATTCAAGCCTTCGCCCCGCCAATGGAAGGGTTCCGAAGGGGGCGTGATTTTGCGGCCTGGCTGGGGCTCGTCCCTGTTCAGAAATCGACAGGTGGCCGGCAAATTCTGGGGCGCACTTCAAAGATGGGACAACGGGACATTCGCAGACTGTTGATCATCGGCGCAATGACGCGGGTCAGATGGGCGGTCAAGAACGGCCCTCCCAAAGGGTCTTGGTTAGAGCAGATGCTGACGCGCAAGCCCCGGATGCTGGTCGCCATCGCCTTGGCAAACAAAACCGCCCGCGCGATCTGGGCGATGATGACGAAACAGGAGGACTATCGAGACCCCGCCCTTGCCGCGTGACACGGTAAGGGTTGGCAGGTGTGAGACGGACATTGAACAGTAAGGACAAACGATCGACCAGATCGAGGTTGGGAAAACCAGGCCTTCCCAGAGAGCTTGCAGCTCGGGTGCATTGATATGGACCCAACCTTCGCATCGCCATACCGGCCCGCGGCATTGTCAAAGCCGCACATCGAGGCCTGACACATGACCGTACCCGATCACATGTTCGACCCGTTCAAAAGAATGCTTGCACCGACCGAGGTATCCACACATGGGAAGGCGATTTGATACTGTTCAAGCGATCCCTTGGTCCGACCAACGTCACCTCTCTTGTCGAACGCGTCAGCAGGTTCACCGTGCTGCTGAAGAATGCGAACAGGCGCACGAAACCGGTCATGAAGCAGATTGCGAAGGCGGTGCGGGATCTTCCCGTGGCGGGCCGCAGATCCATCACCTTCGACCGCGGCACGGAGTTCGTGTCATGGCCGCACCTGCAGGCCCAGCTCGGAACCCAGAACTGGTTCTGCGACCCCTCCTCGCCCTGGCAGAAAGGCACAGTCGAGAACACCAACCGCCGGCTCCGGCGCTGGCTTCCAAGGCAGCGTGACGTCGCGGCGATGACGGAGCTCGAGCCGAAGCAACTCTGCGACCAGCTCAACAACACGCCCCGCAAATGCCTCGGATGGAGGACCCCGGCCGAGGTTTTCCGCGAAAAGATGATGGAGGAACTCGGCCGACGCCCCTACCGTACCACGCCATGGAAATCGCGCCTTAAGTAGCGCTCACAATCGGGTTGAAGAAGCGCGTGCCGTCGAAATGATCGCTCACCGGGCCGCTGTAATACGGGTTGCGCGAAACTTGCGCGCAGGAGGCAAAGAGCCCACCGACAGCGCCAAGACCGAGCGTCGCGGCGCAGGAACGAAAGAGAGTGCGTCGGTTCATCGGTTGGCCTTCTTGGCGAATGCGAAAATGCCCTCGCCCCAGGAGTTGGGACGAGGGCCGGCATGGACTGGTCGAAAACAGCTCAGAGAAATTGGCCGTTATCCACTTGGATGACCTGCCCTGTGACGGCGCGACCCATGTCGGAGGCAAGGTAGAGCGCCGCGTAGGCCTGGTCGATCGGTTCGGTGCCCGGAACGGTGGTGTTGGTGTACTTGTCGGAGAATTCCAGCATCTCGCCGCCGCCTTCCTGTTCACCGGCGGCCCAGGCGCGCGCCGCGTCGGTGTCGGTCACGCCTGGTGCGATGGCGTTGCAGCGGATCTTGGTGCCCGAAAGGCGCATCGCGATGTTGAGGGTCATGGTGTTGATGCCGCCCTTGGTGGTCGTGTAGGCGACGCCGCAGATCGGCGTGGTGCCGTTCACCGAACTCACGTTGATGATCCGGCCCTCGTTGCGCGGCATCATGTGGTTGACCGCCTCGCGGCAGAAGCGGAACGGGCCCGCAAGGTTGATCTGCATGATCTCGTCGAAATGCTCGGTCGAGGTTTTCTCGATGGCGTACATCTCGCCGACACCGGCGTTGTTCACAAGGATGTCGACCTGGCCGAAGGCGTCAATTGCCTCCTTGAACACGCGCGCCGGCGCGTCGGGATCGGCGCTGTCGGCCACCACGGCCAGCGCCCGTCCGCCAGCTCTGGCGTTGATCGTCGCGACGGCGTCCTCGAGCGCATCCTTGCCGCGCGCGGTCATCACCACGTTGGCGCCTTCCTCGGCATAGAGCTCGGCGATGGCGAGGCCGATGCCCTTGCTTGCCCCGGTCACAATGGCGGTCTTGCCGGTCAGAAGCTGTTTCATGATCTTCGTCCTATCGTGTGGGGCGCGGCACCGGGCCGGCCCCAAAGTTTCAATCGGTTTCGGCCGGCGCGACCCGCACGGTCGCGGCGCGTGCCCGCTTGGAAACCATCGGGGCGAAGTAGCGGCTGTGGCCGTATTTCGCCCGGTAGGCCTCGTCGATGCGGTCGTTGAGCGACGGGTCCGCGGCATCGAAGACAACGTCGCGGGTCATCCCCGCCACGCTGATCTGGCCGGCCTTCTGTTGCAGAGCAGCGCGGAACCAGCTTGACCCGGGGCCACTATAGGCGCGCACGTAGAGCGCGCCCTCCACCACCACGGACCAGATGAAGGTGGGCGTGCCGGTGGTCCGGCCGTCCTCGCGCAGCGGCGCGATGCGGAAATCATCCGCCACCGCGATCCGTTCGAGTTCGCTGTTGCTCCAGCCCATGGTGCCCTCTGGGTTTGTTGCTCTGTGGGTAGAGATATGGCGTTGAAATCGCCGGGAATTAGCTCTCGGACAATCACGCCGGCCATGATGAATATTCATGAAACCGTTTCGGGCCTTGCCAACTTTGCCCGGCTCACTCCGCCGCCACGCGAACGCGGTCACACATCAGCCAGATCACTACGAAGCCCACGAAGGCCCGCACCGCGCCGGCCACGGGCACCGAGGCACAGCGCCACCAGCCCGCCCCGCGCGCGAGCCCGCCGATCCCGGCGCCGACGGCGTTGCCGAGGCTGAAAGCGGCGATGGTCATCGAGGCCGGCGCGTCGGAGGCCGCGTGCATCGCGCGCATCTGCAGCGCCGGGAGGCAGGCGAAAGCGCACATAGCTGGCGCGAACCACTGGTCGATTTCAGGGCCAGCGGTCTGGCGCTCGCGCCGAAATTTGCTGTCGGCCCCTCTCGTGACACTGCCTTTGGCTATGCACTGCCGGGCAGCGGACGGCGCCCTCGGATTCTGGAAAGCGATGGATGAGGTCTTCCCCCGCACACGCCATCAGCGTTGCTGAAAAAAATACGCCGCGAAGCTGATTGTCTTCCCCCTGATCAAGCCGCGTCACCCAAACGAAAGCTCCGGGAGTCATCTCACGCAGCTCAAATCGATGGATCCTGAGCCTATTACGGCGCTGCCGCGTATCGGAAAGCCGCCAATCGGCGTGCTCGGCAGCGCAAATTGATCCGGCATCCAGCGCCTCGAAATCAGGATATCGAGCGGGTCAAGAGTGGCACCTCTCGGCAGGATGCTGCGCTAGCGCATGGCGGTCGACGGGACTGAACGCACAGACAGGTCAGCACAGAGAGCGTCTACGCGCCGCGCCGCCTCTTCAAGCTCTGCATCCGGGACGGTCAGCGCAACCCGCACAAGCCCATCGCCGTTGCCGCCAAATGCACTGCCTGGCATCACCGCCACCCCCTGCTCGTCCAGCAGCCTCCAGGCAAAGGCCTCGCCATTCAGCCCGGTGCCCGCGACGTCGAGCATCAGGAACATGCCGCCCCGGGGCATCTGCACCGAGAGGCCCGGCACCGCGTTCAGCCGGTCACAGAGCATCCGCGCGCGCCGTCCGAAGGCCTCGCGCATCCGCGCCGACGTGTCGAAATCGCCGCGCAGCGCGGCCTCGGTCATGTCGGCGATGAACGGCTGGTTGCCGAACAGCATCGTTTCGGAAATCGGCAGCAGCGCGGCGCAGAACTCCGCCGGTCCAATGGCCCAGCCGCTGCGGAAGCCGGTGGCCGCGTGGCTCTTGGAGACCGAAGACACCACCACGACACGCTCGCGCAGTGACTCGATCTCCAGCGGCGACGTGAAGCTGCCCTCGAAGATCAGCTCAGCGTAGACCTCGTCGCAGACGATCCACAGATCGTGCTCGGCGCAGATGCTCCCCAGCTTTTCCAGCGTCGCGCGGTCAATCACCGCGCCGGTCGGGTTGTGCGGCGTGTTGAGCAGCAGCACGCGGCTGTCGGGCGTGATCGCCGCGCGCAGGTCCGCAGGCTGCAGCACAAAGTCCCGGTCCATGTGCAGCGGCACCGCCTGCACGTGACCGCCCGCGGCGGACACCACGCCCTCGTAGGTGGCGTAGTAGGGATCACCGATCAGCACCCCCTCGCCCGGCCCGACCAGCCCCAGCATCACCGCGAAGAGCGCGGTTTGCGTGCCGGGAAAGCACAGCACGTTCTCGGCGCCAATCTGTGGATGGCGCGGGCGGTAGGCCTCGACCAGCGCATCGACCAGCCCGGGCTCGCCGCGCCCGTTGGAGTACTGCGTGCGGCCAGCGCGGAGCGAGGCGACGCAGTGCTCAATCAGTTCAGGCGCGGGCGAGATGTCTGGCTCGCCGATGGTCAGCTCGAGAATCTCCTCGCCCGCATCGCGCCGGGCGCGCGCGGCGTTGTGCACGGCCCACTTGTCCCCTCCGAGGGTGCGCAGGCGTTCGGTGATCGCGGCATACCGCATGTCAGCTCCTTTCGTCTTCGAGCGCCAAATGGCGCGTCAGCGTTGTGTCGGGCAGGCGCAGGATGCCCTCGGCAGCGCCGAGCGCGATGGCCGGAAGCCGCCGCGCGTCGTAGAGCCCGTGGCCCAGCGAGCCCTCGATCCACAGGCCGTCGATCAGCCCGTTGAGCGCGATGGCGAGCTGCTTGCACCGCGACGGGTCCGCCGGGCCGCCCTGCGCCACCAGCACCGGGTGGATTCGCGCCTCGAGCAGATCGAGGAACTCCCGGTAGCCCTCGCGGTGGATGTCGGCATAGGCCGGATCGACGCGCACACGCCCCACGAAGGTGGCCCAGAGCGAGACCTTCACCCCCGACAGGCTCGGCGACGCGAAGTTGGCCGCGATGACTTCCGCCAGCGCCGCCTCGGGCGACTGCTCATCCCCGGCCCCGGAATCTTCAGCGGCGGCAGTCATCTGACCCATCAGGTAGGCATAGGCCGCACGCACCATCTCGTCCTTCGACGGGAAGTAGTGCCGGATCAGGCCCGCCGAGACCCCGGCCCGCTCGGCGATCTGCCGCGCCCCGGCCCGGTCGAGCCCGAGATCGGCGACGCAGGACAGCGTCGCCTCCAGCAGGTCGGTGCGGCGACGGTCCTGTGACAGGCGGCTGTAGGCACGCCGGGTCACGCCCAGCCTCCCGCCGCAAAACGCATCATGTCGAGCGTGTTCCGTATCGTCACTTTGACTTCCTCGTCGATATTTGTTTTACAGTCGTACAACAGCGAAGAAATTGCAAGGGAAGAGCCACCCGGGAACGCCCGGATTTGGCAGAGGGACAGCCATGAACGACGCCACGCCGGCGGTAGAAATCCGCGACCTGCACAAGCGCTTCGGACATCTTAAGGTGCTCAAGGGCATCTCGCTCACCGCCCGCCCCGGCGACGTGGTGGCGGTGATCGGCGGCTCGGGCTCTGGCAAGTCCACGATGCTGCGCTGCATCAATATGCTCGAGACCCCGAGCGCCGGAGACATCGCCATTCACGGCGAGACCTATGCGATGCGCCCCACCCGTGACGGCGGCCTCGAACCGGCGGACCGCCGACAGCTGCAACGCATCCGCGCGCAACTCGGCATGGTGTTCCAGAACTTTAACCTGTGGCCGCATCGCACCGTGCTCGGCAACGTGATCGAAGTGCCGGTGCAGGTGCTGGGCATATCCCGGGACGAGGCCGTCGCCCGCGCCCGGCAGGTGCTCGACCGCGTCGGCCTCGCCGAGAAGGAAGACGCCTATCCCGCACACATGTCCGGCGGTCAGCAGCAACGCTGCGCCATCGCGCGAGTGTTGGCGGTCGAGCCGCTGGCGATGCTCTTCGATGAGCCGACCTCAGCGCTCGACCCGGAGCTGGTCGGTGAGGTGCTCAACGTGATCCGCGACCTCGCCGCCGAGAAGCGCACGATGATCCTCGTCACGCACGAGATGGGCTTCGCCCGCGATGTCGCCAGCCACGTCGTCTACCTGAAGGACGGCCGCATCGAGGAGCAGGGCCCGCCCGAGCAGATCTTCGGAGATCCGCGCTCGCCGCACCTTCAGCAATTCATCCGCTCGATCGCCTGATCGCGCGACACCAAGACACCAAACAGAGGAGACACCATGTTCAAGACACTCGCGCTCGCCGCCACAGCCGCCGCCGCGCTCGCCGCTCCGGCCCTCGCGGAACCCTACAAGGTCGGTATCGCAGCCGAGCCCTATCCGCCCTTCTACAGCCCCGACTCGAGCGGGAACTGGAGCGGCTGGGAGATCGACTTCGCCGATGCGCTCTGCGCCGAGATCGAGGCCGACTGCGTGATCACCCCGGTGGCCTGGGATGGCATCATCCCGGCGCTCAACACCGGCAAGATCGACATGATCGTCGCCTCCATGAGCATTACCGAGGAGCGCGCCAAGCAGATCGCCTTCTCCGACAAATACTATGACACGCCGACCGGCGTGATCGCGCTGAAAGAGACCGAGATCCAGCCCTCCGCCGAAGGCATCGAGGGCGCCTATCTCGGCGTCTCGGTGGGCACCATCCACGAGACCTATGCCCGCGCGCATTTCTCGGAGGCCGCCGCGGATATCCGCAGCTACCCGACGGTGGACGAAGAGCTGCAGGACCTGGCGGCGGGCCGCATCGACGCGGTGGTCGGCGACATGCTGGCGCTGATGCCGTTCCTCGAGAGCGACGCCGGCGAAGCCTGCTGCGAGTATCGCGGCGCGGTCGAGAGCGACCCGTCGATCCTTGGCAACGGCGTTGGTGTGGGCCTGCGCAAGGAGGACACCGACCTGCTGGAACGGGTGAACTCCGGCATCGCGGCAATCCGTGAAAACGGCACCTACGACGCACTGTCCGAGCCCTACTTCGCGGGTTTCGACATCTACGGCAGCTGAGCCGTCTTTCCGGGCCGCGACGCGAGCGTCGCGGCCCGGTCTCTGCAACAACACGGGACACAGCCGCACGATGATCGACGCAATAGATTTCAGCCTGCTTGCACTCACCTCACCGGGATGGGGCGGCGCGCTTCTCGCCGGGTTCCTGCGCTCGGTCGAACTGGCGGCAGGCGGCTATCTGCTCGGCATCGTCATCGGCCTGATCGGCGCCACTGCCAAGCTCTACGGCGGCCGCGTGCTGCGCGACATCGCCGAGATCTACACGCTGCTCATCCGCGCGGTGCCCGAACTCGTGTTGATGCTGCTGTTTTACTACGTGGGCACCGATCTGCTGAACCAGCTGATGGCCGCCTTCGGGCGTGAGGGCATCGACATCGACGGCCTCAGCGCCGGTATCCTTGTCATCGGGCTGGTGCAGGGCGGCTACGCAACCGAGGTGTTTCGCGGCGCCATCCGCGCCGTGCCGCCCGGACAGATCGAGGCCGCGCAAGCCTTCGGCATGTCGCCATTCAGGGTGTTGCGCCGCGTAACCCTGCCGGCGATGGCCCCTCACGCGCTTCCCGGCATGGCGAACCTGTGGATGATCGCCACGAAGGACACGGCGCTCCTCGCCGTCATCGGGTTCTCCGAGCTGACGCTCGTGACCAAGCAGGCGGCCGCCGCGACCCGGGAATACTTCCTGTTCTTTTTCGCCGCCGGGCTTCTTTATCTCGCGCTCACCCTGATCTCGAACCTCGGCCTGCGCTGGCTAGAGCGGCGCGCGCGCCGCGGCCTGCCGGCCGCCGCCTGAGGAGCGTATCATGCCCGATATCGACATCGTCACCCCGATCCACCCTGCCCCCGCGCTGCCTTTGCGCGCGCGCCTCGCGCCGCTGCTGATGCCGCACCGCCTTGTCATGGCCGGGCTGGCCCTCGCCGCGCTGCTGGCAATCATCACCCAGATGGAGTGGAGCTGGCTCCCGGTCTACCTGCCCAAGATCGGCGACGGCCTGCTGGTGACGCTTGTATTGCTGGCGTCCAGCGTCATAGCGGGCTTTGCTCTCGCGCTGCCGCTGGGGGCAGTACAGGTGACCGGCCCGGCGCCTTTGCGCTGGCTGGCAACTGGCTTCTGCACGGTGATCCGCGGCACGCCGCTGCTGCTGCAACTCTGGCTGATCTATTACGGGCTCGGCGCGCTTTTCGCGCAGTTCCCCGAGATACGCGGCTCGTGGCTCTGGCCCTACCTGCGGCAGGCCTGGCCCTATGGCTTCCTGACGCTGACGCTCTCCTTCGCCGCCTATCAGGGCGAGATCATGCGCGGGGCCTTTGCCGGAGTGCCGCGTGGCGAACTGGAGGCCGCGCGCGCCTTCGGGATGCCGCGGCTCATGGTGTTCCGCCGGGTCTGGTTCCCGCGCGCCGTGCAACGGGCCCTGCCGACGCTGGCCGGCGAAATCATCCTGCAACTGAAGGCGACGCCCCTGGTGGCAACCATCACCGTGACCGATCTCTACGCGGTCATCACCCGCGTGCGGCAGGACACCTACCTGACCTACGAGCCGCTGCTGCTGCTGATCGCCATCTACCTGTGCCTGAGCGGGACGCTGACGGTCGTGCTGCGCTGGCTCGAGGGCCGGGTGCCGAGCGGGCACTGAGCCCGCCCGCTCCACCCCGTCAGTAGCCGCGCGAGCGATCCACGGCATAGGCCATGGGTCGCCCGTCGCGCAGCGCCCGCGCGGTCTCGATGACCTGCGCGGCCACCACCTCCGGCAGCGAGTCGCTGGCGACGTGCGGCGTCAGCCGCAACCGCGCGTCGCGCCAGAAGCGGTGCGTTGCCGGAAGCGGCTCCTCGCGGAAGACGTCGAGCGTCGCCCCCTTGAGCTGTCCATTGTCCAGAGCGGCCTCCAGATCCGTCTCGACAAGATGCTCGCCGCGCCCGATCTGCACCAGCGACGCGCCCGGCGCGAGGCGGTCGAAGAGCGCCCCGTTCAGCACGTTCTCTGTCTCGGCGGTCAGCGGCAGCACGTTGACGAGATGGTCCGCGCCTTCGGCCGCAGACGTCACCGCGCCGGGACCTGTCAGGTAGCTGACACCATCCAGCTGAAGCTCGGGCATGCTGCGGCAGGCGACACGGACGGCAAAGCCCATCGCCCGCAATCCCCGGACCACGGCACGCCCCATGGTCCCGTGCCCAAGCACGGCCACCTGCACCGCGGCCGGCGCACGCATCCGGATTGGAGACCACCGCGCCTGAGCGGCGTTTCGCGCCATTTCTTCAAAGCCACGCTCATGATGCAGCACTTCGTGGACTGCGAAGCCCGCCATGAGTTCGGCCTGGTGCGGATCGCGAACCCGTGCCACGGCCACCGTTTCCGGCAGGCCCGGATGGGACAGCAGCGCATCGACCCCTGCGGCGACGGACATGGCGAGTCCGAGGTTCCGATAGGGCGCGAACGCCCCTTCCCCCGGCTCCCAGCAGATCGCGAAGCGCACGTCCTCGGGCCGGTCGATCTCATCCGGGTGACGCAGCACGACATCCTTCGCTGCACGCCGAAGCGCGTCGCCGTAGAGCGCATCAAGGTCAGTTGTCGCGCTGAGATAGACGCCAGTGATGGGAGTAGTCTCGGACATGGTTGCGGCTCCCTTTCAAAACCGCGCACCGTATTGCACGACTGTACAACAATTGCCATCCCAATCCGCTCACACCATAGGAACTGGCGTGTCAACCTGCGGTCATTGTCTCACGAATAGGGGCACCTCGCTCCCCACACGAATGACGCACGCTCATCACTATGCGTGCGAGGCAGGTGTCTCCCGAAGATCGGCGGAGTACAGGTCACGCAAGGGTTCTTCAGTGACAGGCTTTGGAACGAACGCAACAGTCCGAGGCAAATCCGGTGGCGCGCGGCGCGTGGACATAAGCGCGAAACGACAATCAGGGAAGAGGCCACGCGCCCTGTCGATCAGATCGCGACCGGTGAACCCGTCATCAAGCCAAAGGTCGGCCAACATCAGGTCGAGATGCTCGAGGCCCTTCAAGACCTCGATCGCCTCCGCATAAGACGCGGAGCGAATGACCTCTGCCCCGAGGGCTTCCAGAATGCTGCAGGATCGCGTGAGCGCTGCCGGATCATCATCGACGACCAGTGCGGTCCTCGGACTGACCGGAGGCGACGTCTCTTGTGCATCCTCCTGTCGCGGGAAGAACATGGTAACCGTCGTCCCATGGAATGAGGGGTCGGTTGCTGTTTCGATGTCGAGGCGACCTCCAGATTGATGCACGAAGCCGTCGACCATCGACAACCCCAAGCCAGTGCCGCCGCCATCTTGCCTGCGCGTGAAAAAAGGATCCGTCGCGTGGCGCAACACATCTTCGGACATGCCGCACCCGCTGTCGCGTACCGCGACCTCGACCACGTCGCTGGCTTTCACAGACACCACGATCCGTCCCGCGTCGGCACCTGTCGCGACGATGGCCTGACTGGCATTGATGCACAAATTGAGGATGGCGCTCTCAAGCTGGCCGGGATCGACGAGACAGGTCGCTGGGGACTCGGGGACGTCCACGATCAGCGAGACCTGCTCCGGGATGGCGATTTCGAGAAGATCCGCCATGCCCGTCACAAGTTCCGAGACATCCGTCACCTGCGGCGCGAGATGCTGCTTGCGGGCAAAGGCCAAAAGCCGCTCCGTCAGGCTTGTTCCCAGATCGACCGCCGCCCCGAGTCGTCCGTGCAAATCGCGTCGGCGCTCCGGTTCGGCTTGCTCCAGCAGGTGGAGGTTGCCAGAGATGCTCGAGAGGATATTTCCGAAATCATGTGCCACTTCGCCCGAGACCTTGCCCAAGGCCTCGACCCGGCGGATTGCCTCCAGCCGAGCCTCCATGCGTTTGCGTTCGGTGGTCTCGGAGATCAGCCAGACCTGGCCGCCGTCAGGCAGGGGAGACTTGTGTATCTCGATCACGTTTCCATCGGGATCACCGTATTCCTCGAAGCCGCCTCGCTCATCTCCTCCGGCCCCTTGGCAGAAAGGGGAGGCTGCGATCAGGCCGCTCATTCGATCGGATGCTCCTTCGATATCCGGCGGCAGGCGGAGCAGGTTTCTCAGGTTCTCGTTCTCGGCGATGATCCGACCGTCCGCCGCCTCGACCGCGACGCCATCCTTTATGTTTTGAAAAACGCGCGAAAACAGCGCATTTTGCTGTCGCATCTGCGCCGTGCGCCGGTCCAGTTTGCGGGCGTTGTCGCGGAACACGCCGAACGCCGTGAACAGTTGACCGATCTCGTCGCGGGATGTCGGCGGATCGGGCAGGTCCACGCGCAGGTTTCCCGAAGCGAGCCGCCGCATCGCGCCGGAGATGCGCTCGAGATTGCGTGCGACGTGCCGCGACACGTAGATCGAGGAGGTCACCGCAACGACAAGGCTCGCAACGATCAACGCGAGAAAGGCATTGCGCGCGAAGGCCAAAGTGTTCGACGTCGCGGCACGGGCCCGGGATAGCCGGCCCTCGGCCTGGGCCACCTTGGTCTCGGCAAAAGCGCTGACCCGACGGGTTTCCTGCCGGATGCGGAACAAAGCATTCTCGGCATCAAGCCGGGCGGACAGATCACCGTGCTTGAGCACGAACAACCCGCTCGCGCGTTTCACGGTCGAGGAAATCTCGTCGAAAGTCTCGCGCGGGTCATTGCCGATCGTAGTCTCAAGCGTCTCGCTCTGGCGTTGGAAATCGCGAGCAAACCCGCCCAGCTCGATCAGTTCCTCCGCCCGTGCAGCGCCCAGGGCGACGGCGGTCAACTGCTGGAGCGCGCTCCAGTCCTGGCGTGTTTGCAGCGGCAACAGGTTATCCTGTGCCATCCGCCTGCTTCGGGCGTTCAGGCGGACCAGAGCCCGGTCGATGGCATCCAGCTCCGCCTGACGGGCGCTTTGCGGGAGCAGCGCCTGTGCCAGATCCTCGATGGCGATCCCCAACCGCGCCAGCGGCAGCGCCAGCGCGGGATCGTTGGCCGAGGACTGTCGCACGCGGCCGAGGTTCGCCATGACCCCGGCGACCTCCTGTTCCAACTGGTAGGGCGTAAAGAGCGCAAACAGGAACGGCGCCGAAGTCGCAAGATCGGAGGCTTCACGCGACAGATCCATCGCGGCAGCAACCTCAGTTAACGTGTCGCGATGCAGCACATTCATCCAGATTTCGGTGCGATCAAGGACCCGCAATCCGATCACGCTGACCAGAAGCATGAGCGCGAACATCACTGCCAGCGCGGCGGACAGGCGAACCCGCACGCCAAGGTCGCGAAACCACGTCATCCGGCGGCCAGATGAAACACATAGCCGCGTGCCCGGCGGGTTTGCAGATGCACCGGCTTGGCGGGCACCCGCTCGATCTTGCGGCGCAGGCGCAGGATCAGCACGTCGACCGTGCGGTCGACATAGCGTTGCGTGTCGGCCCCCAATGCCTCCAGAAGCTCCTCTCGGGGAACCACCCGTTCGGGATTGCGGGCGAGAAATTCCAGCAGGCGGTATTCGGCGTTGGTCAGGGGCACCTCTTCGCCCGTGCCATCGAGCAGCCGCCGCGCATCGAGATCGATCCGCTTTTCTCCAAACGCGATCTGCCGTTTGCCCGGCGCCACGGCGCGGGCGGAAGCATGGCCGTACCGGCGCAGCACCGCCCGGATGCGCGCCACCAATTCGCGCGGATTGAAGGGCTTGATCAGATAGTCGTCCGCGCCGGTTTCCAGCCCGATGATCTTGTCGATCTCGTCGCCCACGCCGGTCAGCATGACGATGGGGATCTCGTGGCGCTCGCGCAGATGGATCGCCAGCGTCAGCCCGGACTCGCCCCGGAGCCGCAGGTCGATCAGCGCGAGGTCCACGGGCGGCGGGTCTCCGAGCGCGTGAAAGGCGTCGATATCGGCACAGGAGACCGCCGCGAACCCGCTGTCATGCATCAGCGCCGACAGGGTTTCGCGCACCTGCGGGTCGTCATCGACGATGGCGATGACCGGCTCTGAGCCGTCAATCGGACGGGTGGCCTGCATGTGACGCTCCTCCTGCGACGTGCTGGCAAGAGGCCGCCTCCCCGACGGCCAGACCCAGCCGTAGCGCAGATCACATCGGACTTTAAGCACCCGGCGCCGCTTTGTAATACTGTTAACAATTCAGCGCGTCTTCTGTGGTTTCGTTAACTGTTCGATGCTCGCAATCGCCAGCGCGTCGCATCTAGCCTGCCAGCATGATGCGAGATGAGCCAGCGCGCCGCTCGCTGTCAAAGGGAGGACACCATGACACCATTCATCACCCGTGCGGCCACCGCACTGGGCATCCTGACGTGCAGCACGATTGCAGCCCATGCGCAGGACTGCGCCGAGCGCGGCGCGCTCGACATGCTCTATTGCGACGCCAACGGCGATCTCGTGGCCGACACGCCCACCGATCCGGCGGAGCTGACCAATCCCGATACTCTGGTCTTTGCCTATACCCCGGTCGAAGACCCGGCGGTCTATGCCGACATCTGGGAGCCGTTCATCGAGCATCTCTCCGAGGTTACCGGCAAGGACGTGCAGTTCTTCGCGGTGCAGTCCAACTCCGCAGAGGTCGAGGCGATGCGCTCGGGTCGTCTGCATGTCGCAGGCTTCTCCACCGGACCGACGCCGTTCGCGGTGAACCTCGCGGGCGCCGTGCCGTTTGCGATCATGGGCGCCGAAGACGGCCAGTTCGGCTACAGACTTCAGGTCTTCACGCAAGCCGACAGTGACATTCAGGAAGTGGCTGACCTCGCGGGCAAGCGCGTGGCCCACACCTCGCCCACGTCGAACTCCGGCAATCAGGCGCCGCGCGCGCTGTTCCCCGATATGGGCGTGGAACCGGACAAGGACTACGAGGTGGTCTACTCCGGCTCGCATGACCAATCCATGCTGGGCGTCGTCGCGGGTGACTACGATGCAGCCCCCGTTGCCTCCGAAGTGGTGGACCGCATGGCCGAACGCGGCCTCTACGATCCCGCCGAGGTGCGTAAGATCTGGGAGAGCGACCCGTTCCCGACCACCTCCTTCACCATGGCGCACAACCTCGACCCGGAGCTCGCTGAAAAGGTGAAAGAGGCGTTCTTCTCCTTCGACTTCGCAGGCACCGCGCTGGGTGAAGAATTCGACGGCGTGTCGAAGTTCATCCCGATCACCTACAAGGATCAGTGGGCCGTGATCCGCCAGATTCAGGCGTCCAACGGCGTGGAATACACCCCGCAGGGTCTCGCCGCGAACTGATCCCCTCCGACATCGCCAGCCCGGTGCGCCCATGCGCGCCGGGCACGTTGCGCCGCCCTGCCTATCATGGACAGGGCGCTGGCCGCGCCATTCTCAAGAGGCCCCCATGCTCAAGATCACCAACCTGACCAAGCGCTACGGCACCGGCGATCCGGTGCTGAAAGAGCTCAACCTGACGGTCGAGGGCGAACAGCTCACCTCCGTGATCGGCTCCTCCGGCGCGGGCAAATCGACACTGTTGCGCTGCATCAATCGCCTTGTGGAACCGACCTCCGGCTCCGTCGTGCTCAATGGCACCGAATTCACCAACCTGTCCCGCCGCGAGCTGCGCACCGCGCGCCGCCGCATCGGCATGGTCTTCCAGAGTTTCAACCTCATCGACCGGCTGACCGTGATGGAGAACGTGCAGGCCGGGCGCCTGGGCTACATCTCGACATGGGCCGCGCTGACCCGCCGCTACCCCAAGGACGACATTCGCCGCGCCTTCGAGCTGATGGAGCGTGTGGGCATCGCCCATTATGCCGACAAACGCGCCGACGAACTCTCGGGCGGCGAGCGCCAGCGCGTCGGCGTGGTCCGCGCGCTGATGCAGCGACCCGAAATCCTGCTGGCCGATGAGCCCACCGCCTCGCTCGACCCCAAGACCTCGGAGCAGATCATGTCGCTCCTGCGCGACCTCGCAAACGAGCTGAACCTGCCCGTCATCATCAACATCCACAATGTGACCGAGGCCAAGGAGTTCTCCGACCGCATCGTCGGCATGCGCTACGGCCGGATTATCTTTGACGACAAGCCCGCCGCGCTGACACGCGCAGAGATGGACCAGATCTACGCGGGCGTTCCCGCACAGGACCGCGCCGAGGCGGGGGCCGCCGCATGAGCGCGACGTCCGATACCCGTCCAGACAGCTGGCGGAAACCGCCCTTCATCGCCAACCCGGTGCTGCGCTACGCGCTCTATCTCGGAGCGCTTGTCTACATCGTCTTCACCCTCGCCACGCTGCCCATCGACTGGGACCGCGTCTCCGACGGGCTCAGCCGGGCACAGCGCATCTTCAGCGGGGCCTTTCCGCCCAGCTTCGACCGCGCGGGCCTGCTCTTTGACGGTTTCATGGAAAGCCTGAAGATCGCGATCATCGCCACAGTGGGTGGCATCATCCTTTCCGTCCCGCTTGCCTTCATGGCCGCGGGCAACATCGCGCCCAAGCCCATTTATCTGCTGGGGCGCGCGATCATCATCATTGCCCGCAGCTTCCACCCGGTCATCGTCGCCATCATCTTCGTCAAGGCGGTGGGCTTTGGCCCCTTCGCGGGCGCTCTGACACTGGTCGTCTATTCCGTGGGGTTCGTCGCCAAGCTGCTGGCCGAACGCATCGAGGAGATCGACTTCGGACAGGTGGAGGCCATGCGCTCCGCCGGAGCCGGGTTTCTCACGACCCAGGTCTACGCCGTGCTGCCGCAGGTCATGCCGCGCCTCGTGGGTCTCGGGATTTACCAGCTCGACAGCAATCTGCGGGCCTCCGCCGTGGTAGGCATCGTCGGCGCGGGCGGCATCGGAGCGACGCTGGCCAATGCGTTCGGCCGCTACGACTACGACTTCGCCCTCGCCATCACCATGGTCATCGTCGGCGTGATCCTCGTCTCCGAGGCCGTCAGCGGCGTCATCCGAAAGCGCATCACATGAACACTCTTTCACAAACGCAACCCCTCTCCGAAGCGCTCAGCGGTCGGGACGACTGGTCTCGCTTCACGCCGAAACAGCGCCTGATCCGCTACGCAGGCTTTGTTTCCGCCGCCGCCGTGGTCGCCTGGGCGCTGGGAAGCATCGACGTGATCTGGGCTTGGGTCTGGGACAGCCCCGCGCAGATGGCGGACCTCTTCGGTCGCATGATTCCACCCGATCCGTCCAACTTGCCCTCCATCCTCGAAGCGATCTGGCAGACCGTGAACATCGCTACGCTCGCCACCATGATCGCGGTCGTCGTCTCTCTGCCCGTCGCCTACATCGCCGCACAGAACACCACGCCCAATCGCGCCTGCCTGTGGCTTGGCCGCTTCATCCTCGTGTCGTCGCGGTCCGTGAACACGATCATCTGGGCCCTGCTTTTCGTGGCGATCTTCGGACCCGGTATCGTGGCGGGCATCGTGGCGATCATGTTCCGCTCCATCGGTTTCCTCGGCAAGCTGCTGGGCGAGGCCATCGAGGAGATCGATCGCAGGCCGGTCGAGGCGCTCGAAGCCTGCGGTGCGTCCCGGTTCAAGATCGTGCTCTACGCGATCGTGCCGCAGGTCATGCCCGCCTTCTTCGCCGTGTCGATCCTGCGCTGGGACATCAACCTGCGCGAAAGCACCGTGCTGGGGCTGGTCGGCGCCGGCGGCATCGGCATGATCCTGCAAGGTGCGATCGACACCTTCAACTGGCCCGAGGTTGCCACGGTGCTGCTGACGATCCTTGCGCTGGTCATCTTCGGCGAGATGGTGTCCTCCTTCCTGCGACGCAAGATCCTGTAGGGCGCACCATGATCACGACCGAGGCAGCCTTTGCCCGTTACGAGCGCCTGCGGCCCACACTGCCGCAGGCGCAATTCCCCGAGACGTCGCGGATGGGCCGGACGCTCGAAGACACCATGAACGACTACGACGCCTATATCCTCGATGCGTTCGGCGTGCTGAACCGGGGCGAAACGCCGGTCCCCGGCGCGGTCGAGCGCATCGCGCAGCTGCGCGCCGCAGGGAAGCGCCTCATCGTCCTAACCAATGCGGCAAGCTACACGCGGTCGGGCGTGCTGGCAAAATACCATCGTCTGGGGTTCGACTTCACGCTCGATGAGGTCGTCTCGAGCCGGGACGTGGCCTTCGCGCATCTGCCAAAAGTCCACGGTGTCTGGGCCGCGATCACATCGGGAGACGACGATCTCTCCGACGCGCCCGTCGGTCATTTCATCGTGGATCTCCATGAACAACCAGATCTTATGATCACCGCCGCGGCCTTCCTGTTCCTGTCGGCCGCATGGTGGAGCGACGCGGAGAACGCGCGGCTGGAACGAGCGCTGCAGTTCCAGCCGCGCCCCGTCATCGTCGCCAATCCGGATCTGGTAGCCCCGCGCGATCACGGCCTGTCGCTGGAGCCCGGCTGGTACGCGCAAGACATCGCGAAAAAAACCGGAGCGACCCTGCCCATGTTTGGCAAGCCTTTCCGCAACGCATTCGACGAGGCGCTGCGACGGCTTCCCGACATCACGCCTGCGCGCATCGCAATGGTCGGTGATACTCTTCATACCGATGTCCTCGGCGGGGCAGCGGCCGGCCTCGGCACCATCCTTATCCGGGAGCACGGCCTGTTCCGCGGGCTTTCACCCGCCCCATTCATTGAAGCGAGCGGCATCCGACCTGCTTGGCTCATTCAAAGCACCTGAGCACATCGCGCGCGCATACGGTCCCGTGCTGGTCGGTGCGACGGCGGGACCGCGCGCCGCATCGCATATGACGGACGTCAAACCACTCAGCCCGCTTCTCAGGCGTGCCGTCCCGCGCGCACTATCGTCAGTCTTGACGAACCAAATCGTACCACCGAGCAAGCGGGAAAGGGTCCCAGCGGGTCACGCGGTGCCCGGCCGCTTCACGTCACGCCCATGTAAACTCACCCGAACACGGGCACAGCTTCGCGCCATACTCGCAGCGCCGCCGCCGACGCGAATGCGAAGCCCAGCAGTGCCATTGCCAGATTGGCGATCAATTGCGTTCTCAAGACCGTCTCGACCGCTGGATCCGCAGGATGGGTCCGGTGCAGAGTTGCCGTGGCTCGGGTTCGCCAGAGCAGAAAACCTCCGACCAGACCGAACACGACGGCCATCGAGACATTGACCGTCACGTCGCCCGAGCCGCCGAACGTGAGACCCATGGCGGTGATCGCAGACAGCAGCAGCCAAGAGGATGCCGCGAGACGTCCGGATATCGATGTTAGCATCTTTCGGCCCTTTTTCTCGCAACCCGTAAAGGGTCAATCGGGACGCTGTAATCTGATCAGTCGGACCAGCCTCTCAATCCATGATCAAATCGGGTCTAAGCAGGAAACGCCAGTCCGCAACGACAGGCATCGTGCGCCAGGATTGCACGAAACGCTGAAAACTCTCCATCCGCGGATTCAGCTCAGGACAATTCCATGCGGAATGTTAAGCTGTCTCAGAGGTATAGCTCGGGTGTCCGCGATTCCATGCTCACGTATGAAGTAAAGCGCTGGGAAGAAACGGCGAGCGGTCTTGGCGATTACCGCGCCACGCTGTTCAGCGCACCTGACGCCTTCAACATGGCGCGGGGGCGAAATCGTCACCTCAGGGTCAACTCGGCCACCTTTCCCCTGATCGGAACCAGCCTGCTCAGCGTCGCCTCCTCGGGCCATGACATCGACCTGGCCGACGACAACTTCCTGACGATCATGCTTCCGACACGGGGCGTGACCCGGGTTCGCATGGACCGAACGCAGCGGGTCATCACGGAAGGTGGCGTGCTGGCGCTTGGCCCGTCGGAGCGATGGACGCAGGTCGACCCGAGGGGCAACCGGGATTTCCGGGCCAATGTCGCGAAGATCGACCTGAAACGGGTCGGCCAGGGCAAGGTTTTCCCTGGCGTGGCGACAGATCCCCTCGTGCCTATCTCGACCGCGGCCCTCGAAGGATTTCGCGGGCTGATGCGGTATCTCTTTACCGACCTGTCATCGCCTGCGCCCACGCTCGTTCATCAACCTGCTTCGGACCTGTTCGCGGCGCTCGTCCTTGAACATCTGCGCCACCTGCTGGCGTCGGACGGCGCCGATCCGGCCCGGGACGGATCGCAGGACGACCTCGTGCGTCGCGCCTTGGACTACATGTCAGCGTATGCCGGGGATCCCCTTACTGTCCGCACCATCGCCGATGCGGTCGGGGTCAGCACCCGGCGGCTTCAGGACGCGTTCCGGCTGAAAACTGGGCGGACGCCATGGGAGCACCTGACCGGGATACGTCTTGAGAACGCGCGGACGCGGCTCCTTGCCGCCGCCGGGCCGTCGGTGACGGCCATCGCCTTCGACTGCGGCTTTTCGCATCTCGGGCGGTTTTCGCAGACCTATCGCAACACATACGGCGAGGCGCCGTCCGTCACCCTGACCAGGGCCCGGGACGCGGCCCGCGCGGCCCGCCCCGCAATCCGGATAGAGCCGACGCAGATCGGATAGTCTGGTCAGAGCCGACGGACTAACGTCGCCGTCATGTCCCGATGGCCGTGTCATCCGGCGCGGGTCAAGGTGTCGGCGGATGAAGAAGGGTGCGTCCATGTCCACGAATGATCTGCCGGCCAGCGAGGGGTTCCTCTTCTTCGAACGGAGGCAGTGCGATCTGCCCTACTATAGGCCGGCGCCCGAAGGGTTCAGCCTGACAGGCTGGCTTATCGTGCTGATCGCCGTCGCGGTCTCATTCGTCGTTCTGGGCCTCGCACAACAGCATTTTCACAGTGGGATCGCCGGGTTCATTCCACCGCTGCTCTTCGTCCTCATCCCGCTCGCCGCTGTCGCCGCCGTTGCCGGGGCGAAGGCACCTTTTGCCCTGTTCCGGCCTGTTGGCCTGCGCGAGGTCGGGCTGATGGTGCTGTTCTTCATCCTGAACTACATCGTGACGATCGTCGTCGGCACCATCCTCGTCAGCGCGTTCCACCCCGCGTCGAACCCCGCGGGGGATATGGTGGCCACGGCGTCCGGAGTGGACCAGGTGCTGTTCTTTTTCTGGACTGCGGTTCAGCTTCTGGGCGAAGAGATCTTCACCATCCTGATC
The DNA here is from genome assembly GCF_017309175.1 of Salipiger bermudensis. Taxonomy (NCBI): domain Bacteria; kingdom Pseudomonadati; phylum Pseudomonadota; class Alphaproteobacteria; order Rhodobacterales; family Roseobacteraceae; genus Salipiger; species Salipiger bermudensis. Next base: position 21,907 of record NZ_JAEKJV010000004.1, read on the forward strand.
TTTCTCGGGGCCATGGCGGGCCTCACACGCGTGATGTCGCGCAATCTGGCGCTCTGCCTCGCCGCGCTGGTGGCCGCGATCATCTTCGGACTGGTCCATCTGCCGACCTATCAGGGGAACCTGATACAGGCCGTCACGCTGGTTCCGATCCGGATCGTTCTGCTCATCCCTTACATCATCACCCGCAACATCTGGACCTCGACCGGGACCCATGTCCTCAACGACTGGACGACCTTCGGCATGGCCGCCTACGCCGGCATGCAAGCGGGCTGACCCCAATCGCAGCAAAGGAAATTCGATGACACCGCGCTCCATTCCCCTCCTCGCCTGCCTCGCGCTCAGCCCCGTTGCGGGACTGGCGCAGGACGGTCCCGCCTTCGACTGCGCCAAGGCCGAAAGCTCCGCCGAAAAGCTGATCTGCGACGATGCAGATCTGGCCGCCTTGGACCGGCGCCTGGCCGACCGCTTCGCCGCTGCCGTCGAGGTGGCCGAAGGTCTGGACGTCGGCGCCGAGGAGACGACCGACACCCTGCGCGCCATGCAGCGTGGCTGGATCTCGGGCCGCGACGAATGCTGGAAGGAGCCGGATCTGCGGGCCTGCGTCGAGAAAGAATATCTTCAGCGCGAGGCCGAACTGGTGGCTGAATTCATGCTCGAGCCGCCGTCCGAGACGTTTGAGTTGACCTGTGGCCCGCGCGCCCTGACGGTGGACGTTTTCGCGACTGACCTGCCCGGCCTCCGGGTAGAAGAAGGCGACAGCGTCTATGTCGGTGCTCAGTTCGAGACCGATACCCCCGGCACATATTACATGCGCAGCGCTGGTGGCCTCGTCTTGGGCGACGGCGCGCCACGTATCAGCGACGTCTACGGCGAAGAGAAAGCTTGCGAGATCCAGTAGCCAGCCTCGCATTAGGACTCGAGGGAACAATCCGCGCCCGATGCGCGGCCCCCCGCTACATTGAAGGAGATAGTAATGAAGAAATTCCTGATTGCAGTGCCCCTGCTGGCCCTTCTGCCCGGTTGCCTGGAGGGCACGGAAAGCGCGACAACCTATAACAGTTCGGGCGGCACCTCGATGGGCACCGTCATCCCGCGCAGCGACGGCGGCTATGCCCTGACCTTCTCGGCGCAGGGGAACAGCTGCTCGGCCACCTTCACCAACGTCCGGCCGGGTGAAACCGAGCTGTCGCCGGTCACCTGCACCGGCCCGGGCAGCGGCAACGCCACGATGGTCTATGCCTCCGACGGCAGCCCGGATCGCGTCACCTTCGGCGGTCTAGGGATCGGAAGCGGCACTCTAGTTTTCTAAGGTCACACCGGGTCCTCGCGGACCCACATGAAAGGGCATCTCCGATGATGAAAACGCTTTTTGCAGCGGTCTGCGCGCTGGCCTGGGCCGTTTTGCCCGGGGCCGCACTTGCTCAGATGGGCCCCGACTACTGGCAGGTGACGGGCGTCGCGTCCGACGATCACCTCAATATCCGCACAGGTCCCGGCACCTCGAACCGCGTGGTCGCACTGGCACCGAACGGGGCCGTCTTCCGCAACCTTGGCTGCCGGGGCGAAGGCAATGGCCGCTGGTGCCACATCGAAACGCCCGACGGCAGCACCTCGGGCTGGGTCGCGGGCCGGTTCCTTCAGGAATCCGGCGCACCGACCCATGGTAACGGATCGGGCCAGTCGGATGTACCCGAGCTATACGAACGCCAGACCGGCGAGATCGAGGTGCGTTTCGCGCAGGGCTGCACGGTGCTCTACAATCCGGCGGGTCGCGTTGTCACGGCAGGCAGCTCCTGCTCGGGCACGCAGCGCAACCGTGCTCATGACGCGGTCGAGGCGCATATGCGGGAACAGGGGAACCACGCCGACCATTCCGGCGGCGGTTCGACAGCGGCGGACGTGAACATCTCGGGCAACGGCACGATCTACGGCGGCAGTGCGCTCAACGGGCGTATCTTCGGCCACAAGGAGGGGGCCTATGCCCTGACCGTTTCCGGCAGCGGACTGACCTGCACCGGTCTCTTTCGCCACGCGCCAGGCACGGTGCGCAGCGAAAGCGCCTCGGTCCATTGCACGAATGGGGCCAGCGGGACGGCCGTGCTGGTCCGCAACAACAGCGGAAATGGCAGCACGCTGACGATGACCCTGACCAACGGAACCGGGGGATACGTGCTCTTCTGAACGTCGCAGGGTCACGCACCTCGTCCCGATCCCCCACCCGGGGGACGGGGGTGACCACTGCCCGTGCTGCCCGGTGTAATCTCGCTGAGAGCACCGGGCACGTCCCCGAACGGAAGCCCCTCCGCCGAAGGAGTCGCCTCATGTCGCCTGACCAGATCATCGCAACCCTCATCGCGCTTATGTCATCCGCGACCGAACCCGCGTTCGACCCGCTGAAGGCCGGCGGGCACGATACCCATTACCCCGTTGCGATCGAGGCCTGCCCACGTCCCCTCGGTCCGCTGGAGGTCGAGGGCAGCACCGTGATCTGCGGCCGCGTGGACGTGCCCGAGGATCATGCTGCCACGGATGGCCAGACGATCCCGCTGGCTTTTGCTCTCCTGAAGTCACGGTCCACCGCGCCTGCACCAGACCCGGTGATCTACCTGCACGGGGGGCCGGGCGGACACACGGTGCAGGACATCCCGATGAACGCCGCTCTGTTCGATTTCCTGCGCGACCGGCGCGACATCATCCTCTTCGACCAGCGCGGGGCCGGCCTCTCGGACCGGACCGTCGCCTGTTACACGGAGTTCGCGGAGGAGTTCGTTCAGTTCGCAAAGGTGGACGAGGAGAATGTCTTCGCCGCAGATGGTCCGATGGCGAAATGCCTGACCGAGACCGTGGCCACCGGCGTCGACCTGTCGCTCTACAACACCACGCAAAGCGCCCGCGATGTGCGCGCGATCATGCATGCGCTTGGCTACGGGGCCTATAACGCCTTCGGCATCTCTTACGGTACAAAGCTGGCGCAGGAACTGATGCGCACCGCTCCCGATGGCCTGCGCAGCGTGGTGATCGACAGCATCAGCCGCGTCGACAGCCCGGCTTATGACACCAATGGCGTGCCGATGGATCAGGCGCTCGGCTGGGTGGTGGATTTCTGCATGGAAGATGACGCCTGCGCTGCGGCCTACCCGGATCTTGAGGAAACGGTTCACGCGGCGGGGCGTCGGCTGACCAAAGAGCCGAAGCTGACCGTCGCCGGCGAGGAAATCGAAGCAGGCATAATGTCGGAGCTGATCGATTTCAGCAACGTCGTGGCAGGGCCGTTCACAGCCTACCTGCCACAGGTCTTCACCGAACTGGCGGCGGGTGAGACCGCGACCCTTGAAAAGCTCATCACCGGCGGATTCGACCCGGACCGCAGTGCTGCTGCGATCATGGGCCGATACGGCGCTGGCCTGAGAGATCTGGACAGGACGCTGGCTGAGGTCGCGCTGATGGAAGCCGGCCAGATGCGCAGCGCGGGGGACGCGGCGGCAAAGCTGCTCGCCACCCTGTCCGATGACCTTGCCACCTACGGCGCGCTCAACACCGAAGCGCTGCTGGACGAGGCGCTGTCGGATGTCGCCGCGCGGCTTGACCTAGATGCGCTGCTGGCCTTCCTGCGCGATTACACGCTGTTCATCGGACAGGACCCCGACCGCGCCGACATCGAAACCCTGATCGCCACGCATATGCCAGATGTCGAACAACCCCGCCTTTTGGGCATGGTCGCCGCGATGACTGAAGAGGATGTCGCGGCCTTCTACCGGCGCGCGCGGGTCGATGCAGCAAACCTGACCGCACTGGCCCGCATGATCTTCGGGCTTGGCATCATCGCGTGTCAGGAGGATTTCCCCTTCAACTCCCTCGAAGGCTACAACGCCGTGGCAGCCGACTACCGCTTTCCGTCGATAGATGCCGGTGTTCGGGAGTCGACTGCACCGCTCTATGGTTTCTGCGAGTTGTTCGACAAGCACCCGCGCGAGGGTTTCCACGATCCGGTGGAAAGCGACATTCCGGTGCTCGCCATGTCCGGCACCAAGGACACGCAGACCAACCCGGATGCCGCAGAGAATGTTGTACGGACGCTGACGAACGGACAGGCGGTACTTTTCCCCGAGGCCGGCCATGCGGTGATCATGTTCTCGCAATGCGCCAAGGACGTGGCCGAGGGCTTCATTGAGGCACCGACCGCGCCGGTGAACGCGGCCTGCACCGCCGCCCTGAAGCCCAGTTTCCATGTGCCGCCGCAGGCGCAGTAAGACCGCAAGGAGAAACCGATGTCGCCAGAGCAGATCTTCGCACTGATCGCCGCCTTGACGGCAGAGCCCGATCCCGAGGCCTTTGCCACGCTGAAAGCCGGAGGCGCCGATCCGGCCTACCCGGTGACGGTGGCGCCCTGTGCCCGCCCGGTCGCCCCGTCCGAGATCGACGGCAAGACCGTCATCTGCGGCACCATCGAGGTGCCCTTCGATCACCGCGCGCCGGATGGGCCGAAGATCGACATCGCCTTCAACCTCTACAAGGCGCATTCCCTGTCGCCGCAGCCCGACCCGGTGATCTATCTGCACGGCGGCCCCGGTGACGGCACCGTCAGCCGCGTCGCCAGAACCATCGGTTTCTTCGAGCACCTGCGCGGGCGACGCGACATCATCGCCATCGACGAGCGCGGCGTGGACAGCAGCGCCCCCGAGATGGATTGCTATTCGACTTTGGGCGATCAGCTTGGAGACGTGGTCGACGCGCGGCTCCAGGGCCTCGAGATGACGGTGCTGGAGCAGGATTTCATATCGGAATGCCTGGCGGAGCTTGACGCAAAAGGCATCGACATTTCGCTGATCAACACCGAACAGAACGCGATGGACGTGCCCGCCGTGATGTCCGCGCTCGGCTATGACAGCTACAACATCTACGGCATCTCATACGGCACCAAGCTGACGATGGAGATCCTCCGGCAGGATCCGCCGGGTATCCGCTCGGCCGTGATCGACGGCAACGCACCGCCCTGGCTGCCACTCTACTCGATGTTCTGGCAATCCCATTCCGCCCCGATCCAGCTCAGCCTCGCACCCTGCGAGCGCGACCCGGTCTGTGCCGAAGCCTATCCCGACATCACCGCCCGCACCTTTGCGCTGTATGAGACGCTAGCCGAGGCGCCGGTGGACGGGCCGAATGGACCGATCGACGTTGGCACCGTCTGGGGCGTGATCGACCAGCGGGTGGACGTGACGGGCAGCTACAAGGCCATCTCCCCCTATATTCCATTGATGGTCACGCAACTGGAACAGGGCGACACCACGGTCATCGACCAGATCCTGTCCGGGGCGCTGCCGCCGCAGCCGGCCACATCCAGCGCCGAGGCCGCCCGGGCCGCAGCTCTGGCCGCCGGGTTGTCCAACGCAGAGATGGCCCGGGTGGAGGCGATGCTGTCCGCCGCCGCGCATATCGAGATCGCGGAAAGCACGGTCGATCGGGCCGCGCAGGAGCTTGAAGGCTCTCTCGACGCCGACGCACGCGACACCACGCTGGCCGAGATCTTCGATGACCGCCTCGCCGCTGCGATCCGCGCCATGCCTGATCAGGCGGCACGCCTCGCTGTCGGGCGCGACTACCTCGATCTGCGCTTTGAAGAGCCATTGGCCGCGCGGCTGGTCACGCTGATCGAAACCCACATGACGGGCGAGACCGCCGAGGCCCTATCGGGGCTTGCCCGTCAGCTTGACGCGGCAGAGGTCGCGCGGGTCTTCGAGCTGATCCGTGACGACAACGAGGCCACGGTGCAGGACGTCGAGGGCGCGCTGCAACTCTACCTCTACGCCTGTCAGGAGGATTTTGCCGACGGCTGGAATTCGAGCGAGAAGTTCAGTCGGCTGATGGCCGAAGACGGCACATGGGGGCCTCTCATGCAGGAGGCGATCGTCGACATGGTGGCGAGTTTCGAGACGGCGTGTCCCCTGTTCGAAAAGCACCCGCGCGAGGACTGGACCTCCGTTGGATCAAGCGACCGTCCCGTTCTGTCGATGAACGGAGAACTGGACACGCAAACCGCCGGAGTTTGGGGCGAGCTTGCCGTGCAGGACTACAGCGACGCCCAGGTGGTCATGGTGCCGGAATCCGGCCACGGCACGATCCGCTTCAGCCAGTGCGCCAAGGACATCACCGCTGCCTTCATCGAGGACCCGGAGGGCGCGCTTGATACCTCCTGCGTCGAGGACCTGCGCCTTCCGGTCATGCTGCCGGACGGGACGATGCACCCTCTGCCTTATTGATGAGAACGGCGGGGGCCTGGGGCGTGCTTCCGCCTCCCGGCCACGCGACTTCACGATCGCCGAAAGATTGTCGCGATGATGCTTTTGCGGTTCCTGCGACGCCCCTCTGTGCGGCGCCCGGGTCGCCGACCGGCTGTTCAGCGGCGCTTGCACCGATTTGATGGAAGGTGGATCAGGAAACGACCGCGCTTAGGGTGTCGACGATCACATCATCGCCGGCGGCGAACGAGACGTCCGCGTTCAGGCAGCATCCGGCAATGGGCGCACTCATCCCGTCGTCATCGTCGCGCTCTTGGACATGGCTGAGTTGAAGGACCGGGTCGTGATTGGGTGACCGATACCTACGCCAGCTAATCGTTGTCGGTATGACATCGCGCATCCGACAAGTTACGACCCACCCCGAGCGCGCCGACCCCAGGCTGACGAAGCCTTTGCAGAGAAAGCCAGCGCGGCTTGCGACTGTCGCCATGGCCAACAAGACCGCCCCGGATCATGTGGGCTGTATTGACCAGAGAGGAGCTCTGCAAGCCGCACGCCGTATGAGACGTAACCGGCCGGTAAGGACCGCAGCTCAAGCGACGGCCTTGGCCTTTTTGGATTGCGACACCCAGTTCCACGGCAGCCGGTCGTCGAGGCGGTTGATCTTGTGGTCGACGATGCGGGCCGGGATGTCTGCCAGGTAGGCTTCGGAATCATCGCCGCTGAGTTTCGCGCTTTCGATGATCGTCATGGCTTCCGCGAAGGTCTCGCCCCCAGCGTTGGCTCCGGCGAAGAGCCAATTTTTCTGATCAATCACCACCGGCCTGATTGCGCTCGGCCGGGTTGGTGTCCATGGCCACGCGGCAGTCCTCCACGAAAGGCGTGAAGGAGGGCCAGCGGCGGAGCGCGACGCCGGAGACTCATCCGACTTGATGCACTGCGCAAGCATGTGATCGGACGGCTGAAGAACGGCTGGCCGCGCCGACGTGCGGCGCCAAGATCCGCTGCCTTGAGTGCGCGCCGGGGCCACGAGCGGGCGTTGCCCCGGCGCAATGGGTCAACCGCCGTAAAGCAGGTTTGGCAGCCAGAGCGCGAGCTGCGGGAAGGCCACGAGGATGACCACTGCCAGCCCGAAGAGCAGGAAGAACGGCACCGAGGCCCGCGCCACCCGTCCCAGTGGCCAGTTGGTCAGCCCCTGCAACACGAAGAGGTTGATACCGACCGGCGGCGTCAGCAGCCCGATCTCGACCATCAGCACCAGAAAGACGCCGAACCAAACCGGATCGTAGCCCGCCGCCGTCACCAGCGGCAGCGTCATCGGCAGGGTCATGACGATGATCGCCACCCCGTCGACGAAAATCCCCAGCAGCAGGTAGAAGACCGCCAGCAGCATGATCAGCGCCAGCGGATCGAGGTTCATCGCCCCGATGGCCGCGCCCAGTTCCTGCGGCAGGTGCAGGTAACCCAGCGTTGTGGAGAGCAGCGAAGCAGAGATCAGGATGATGCAGACCATGGTGCTGGTCTTCACCGTGCCGAGCAGGCTGGCGCGGACCAGGTCCCAGCTCAGCTCGCCCAGCAGGATCAGCACTACGAAGGCCGCCAGGACCCCCACCGCTGCCGCCTCGGAGGGCGTAGCAATACCGGAATAGATCGCGCCCAGCACGATCCCCATCAGCGCCACCACCGGCAGCAAGTCCAACGCCGCGCGCGTATAGTCGCGCAAGGTGAAGTTCTGGTGCCCGGCCGGGGCCACGCTCGGACGTATCAGCGCCATCAGCATGATGAAGGCGGAATAGAGCCCCGCCACCACCAGCCCCGGCAGCACCCCCGCCGCGAACAGCCGGCTGACGGAGACCTCGGCCAGAATGCCGTAGATGATCATCGCAATCGACGGCGGGAGCAGCAGTCCGAGGCTGCCCGCTCCGGCCAGCGAACCGACCGCCAGCCGTTCGTCATAGCCGCGCGATACCAGTTCCTTCGAGGTGATCTTGCCCACGGTGGCGGTGGTTGCCGCCGACGATCCGCTGACGGCTGCGAAGAGCGTGCAGCCCAGCACGTTGGTGTGCAGCAGCCGTCCGGGGATGCGGTCGACAAGTGGCGCAAGCCCCGTGAACAGACGCGCCGAGACCGAGGAGCGAAAGATCAGCTCGGCGACCCAGATGAACAGCGGCACCGCGGCCAGCTCCCAGGTGGAGGCGCTTCGATAGGTGATCGAGCCCGCGATCGAGAAGACGCGGGTAAACGGCATACCCACGAGGAAATGCAGGCCGGCGAAGGAGACGAGCAGAAGCCCGGCAAAGATCCACACGCCACTCCCAAGCGTGACAACCAGCATCGCGATCAGCGCCAGTCCGGCGAAAAGCGGGTCCATGAATTCCCTTTCTGCCTGTCTCTACAGGTCGTTCTGAAGCGGATCGTCGCTGCCCGGCGGGACAGGACCGGGCAGGTCGAAGATCTGACGCAGGATCCAGGCGAAGACCTGAAGACTGAATATCCCGAGCCCGAGGGCACAGACCGCTTCGGGGATCCAAAGAGGGATTTCCGCGATCGAGCTGGAGGTGCGCCCACGCTCGAAACTGCGCATCGCGGTCTTGGCGATGACCCAGGCGATCTGCGACGTCACCGCCAGCGTGGCAACCCCGCAAAGCGTTTCCAGCGCCCGGCGCGCCCGGCCAGAGAGCCGGTCGACAAGCAGCCCGACCCGCACCAGAGCGCAATGCTCGAACGCATAGCCGAGCGACAGGAAGGTGGCGCCTGCGATGGCATAGCCCACCATCTCGTCGAGCACGAAGGTCGAGCGGTCGACCAGCCGCAAACCGATCTCCAGCAGGATATGCAGCACCATCCCCACCACCAGCACCGCCGCCACCACGGCGGCGGCCTGCGACAGGGCAAAGACGCAACGCTGAAAGAGCATCGCCGGCCCGGTCTGGCCGGCGATGTCATGGGTGTCGGACATCCCGCTCATTCCGCGCGGAGTTCCTCGAAGGCGGCGAGGATCGAGTCCGCATCGTCGCCCATCTTGTCTTTCCACTCTTCGAGCGCCGACTGCGCGGCCTCTTTCAGCGTCGCCAGATAGGCGGGATCAACACCGGTGACGACGGTCATGCCGTGGCCTTCCATCTCGGCGTAGTTCTGCGCCACGCGGTCTTCGAGCAGACCCCAGCCGAAATCCTCTGCGGTGGCGGCGGCTTCGGTCACCCAGGCCTTCTGCTCGTCGGACAGCGCCTCGTAGACATCGCGGTTCACATGCACGAACTGCAGCGGCATCGCGTAGTTCACTTCGGTGAAATGCGACTGCTGCTCCCAGAGCTGCGCCGCCGCGCCGCCATCGGCGGAGGTCAGCACCGCGTCGATGGCGCCGGTGGAAAGCTGCGGCACGGTGTCGGCCCAGCTCAGCTGCACCGGGGTCGCGGCGGTATTGCCGAAGGTGATGGTGCCGTTGGCGTCGTAGGTGCGCAGCTTCACCCCGTCGAGTGCCTCCATCGAGTCGAGCGGCTTGTTGCCCCAAAGCCCGCTCGGCGGCCAGGGCGTCGCAAACAGCAGCACCTGATTGTCGTCGGCCAGCACCGCCTCGTAGTAGGGCTTGGCGATCTCGTAGAGCTGGCGCTCTTCCTCGGGGGTGGCGACCAGGAAAGGGATCGACGACAGGATGAACACCGGGTCGATGCCCGACCACGGCGTCGCGAAGGAAGAGGCGAGATCAAGCGCGCCATCGCCCACAGCGTCGTACTGGTCGATGGATTTGTATCCCAGCGCCGCGCCGTGATGCGCGGTCACCACCACATCGCCATCGGAAACCTCTTTCAGCGCGTCGATGAAGGTGTCCGCGGATTGCGCGTGCACCGAGTTTGGCGGGTATTCATTGGCCAGATCCCAGGTAACCGATTGCGCCCAGGCGGGCAGCGCGGCGACGGCGAGCGCCCCGGCGAGAAGCGGTGTGGTCAATGCGTTGGTCATGTTCTGATTTCCCTGTTGCTATAGTTGTTCTTGATCTGGCGGGGCGGCATGGTCCGCCCCGCCCATGCTCATCCGCGCCGCTGCGCGGGATAATTCCGGTCGAGAAAATCGGGGCTGTACTTGCCGGAAAGGGCATCCTCGGCGACGGCCTCGGGCGTGCGCTCGGCGGCGGGTCCGTAGCCGCCGGAGCCGGGCGTCTCGACGGCTATGGACTGATCGCGGCCAAGCGGCACGGCAGAGGGTTTGTTGGCCAGCACCGTCTCGTTGCCGTCGCCTTGCAGCACAAAGCGCCCGGGCCGCCCGTCGCCGCCGCCGAAGATCCCCCAAGGTGCGTGGGAAAACCGCTCACCCGCGCCGTTGAAGGTACAGTCGTGATCCACCGGCGCGATCACCCGGCGCAAACCCGCGCCGCCGCGATACCGCCCTACCCCGCCGGAGTCCGCGACAAAGCCGTAGCTGACCACGCGCAGCGGATATTCGGTCTCGATCGCCTCGATGGGCAGGTTGGAGGTGTTGGTGATATGGACCTGGACCCCGTCCTTTCCGTCACGATCGCTGCGCCCTCCGGCACCGCCGCCCAGCGTTTCGAGATAGAGATACGGCTTGCCGTTGCGCGGATCGATGCCCGAGAAGACGGCGGTGGTGTTGGCGCCGTTGGCGGCGCCAACGGCGGCATCGGGCAGCGCCGGGGCCAGGGCGCCGATGATCACATCCACCAGCCGCTGCGAGGTGTTCAGCCGCTGCGCCACCGGCGCGGGGGCGATGCAATCGACGATGCTGCCGCGCTCGGTCAGCAGTTCGCAACAGTCCAGAATGCCCTCGTTATTGGCGATCTCCGGGTCGAGCAGCGTGCGCAACGCGTAGGCCACCGCCGCCTTCGAAGCGTTGCGCGTCAGGTTGATGTTGCCCCTCACCTGCGGCGCCGAGCCGCGCAGATCGAACACCGCCCGGTCGCCGGTCACGCGGATCTCCAGCTTCAACGGAATGTCCGAAGTGCCGACGCCATCATCGTCCATCACGTCCTCGAAGCGATAGACCCCGTCGGGCAGCTCGGCGATGGCGGCACGCATCCGGTCGTGGGTACGCAGCAGAAGCGACTCCCAGACCTGCTCGATCAGCTCGGCGCCATAGCGCTCGACGATCTCGCCGACCCGCCGCAGCCCGAGGCGGCATGCCGCGATCTGGGCGAAATGGTCCCCCCGGCGCTCTTCGGGAATGCGGGCGTTGAGCAGCAGCAGGTCGAGGATGTCCTGCTGCAATTCGCCCTCACGGAAGAGCCGCACAAGCGGAATGCGCAGCCCCTCCTGATAGATTTCGGACATGCCGCCTGCCATGGACCCCGGCACCATGCCGCCGATATCGGCATGGTGGGCAATGTTGCAGACAAAGCCCAAGAGCGCGCCATCGACAAAGATCGGCGCCGCATAGTTGATGTCGGGCAGGTGCGTGCCACCCGCCGCGTGCGGGTCATTGGCGACAAAGATGTCGCCTTCACGGATGTCGTCCGGCGCATAGCGCGTCAGCACCGCCTGCATGAGCCCGGTCATCGAAGCAAGGTGAATGGGCAGCGACAGATCGGCCTGTACGATCAGCCGACCCTTGCGGTCGCAGATCGCCGTCGAATGGTCATGACGTTCCTTGATATTGGTGGAATAGGCGCTCTTCATCAGTGCAATGAAGGTCTCGTCCACCACCGAGCGGAAGGCCGACGAGACGATCTCGACGGTGATCGGATCGGGGCCGGCGTCGTTCGCAGCAGCTGGGGCGGTGAGTTTGTCATGACGGGTCACAGGTCGGTCTCCCCGCGGGTGATGAGAATGTTGAGCGCGTCGTCGACGCGCGCGCGGTCGCCGGGAAACAGCAGCAGGGTCGAGTCGAACTGGTCGATCACGGCGGGGCCGCTCAGCTCCGCACCGGAGGCGAGTTCGGCGCGGTCATAAACCGGGGTGTCGAGCGCGCGCTGGCCGGTGAACCAGACCGGGCGCGTGGCCTTGGGCCGCGGCTCTCGCGAGGCGGTCGGGCTTTGCGGCGGGCTGCCGATCTGCGGCCGGGCGCCCTGCGGCGTCATGCGCAGCGCCATGATCTCGACCGGATCCTCGGGGTTGAAGAAGCCATAGGCCTGAGTGTGTGCCTCAAAGAACGCCTGCTTGAGCGCCTCCAGATCGGTGACGCTGTTGCCGCCAACCGGAATCTGAAGTTCGTAATTCTGGCTGGTGTAGCGCATGTCGGCGACCAGCTTTGAGCTGCGCTCATCCTCTGGGACGGCCTCGGCTTCGAACCAGCTTTCGGCCTCGGCACGCATCTCGTCCGCCAACCGCGACAGCAGTGGTCCCGCCCGGTCGTCGAGCGCGATGCGCTGCGACCGCACGAGGCTCTCCGAGCGTCCGGCGACCAGCAGCCCCTCGGCGCAGAGGATGCCCGGAAGCAGCGGCACGAGGATCTGCCGGATCCCAAGCGCGCGGGCGCAGGCCTCGGCATGCAGTGGACCGGCACCGCCGAAGGGCATCAGCGCGAAATCGCGCGGATCGTGGCCGCGCTCGACCGAAATGGCGCGGATCGCGCGGACCATATTGGCGGCCATTACGTCGAGAATGCCGCGGGCGGCGGTCTCGACGGCGACACCCAGGCGCTCGGCCACCTTGTTCACCACGCGGAAGGATGCGTCCACATCGAGGGACATGTCGCCGCCGAGCAGACCGCTGGTCGAGAGCCGTCCCAGCACAACGTTGGCATCCGTCACCGTGGCCTGGTCCCCGCCGCGCCCGTAGCAGGCAGGGCCTGGGCGCGCACCGGCGCTGGCGGGGCCGACCTTCATCAGCCCGTCGCGGTCGAACCAGGCGAGCGAGCCGCCCCCTGCCCCCACCGTGTTGATGTCGACCATGGGCATGCGCACCGGGAACTCCGCCACGTCGCGGTCGAAGGCCAGCCCGATGGTGTGGTCGCGGATCAGCGCCACATCGGCGCTGGTGCCGCCAACGTCGAAGGTGATGACATTGGCGATGCCCGACTGCATCGCGATGTGGATCGCGCCGTTCGCCCCGGCCGCCGGTCCGGACATGGCGGTGCGGATCGGGAATTCCCGCGCGGTCTCGACCGACATCAGCCCGCCGCTCGACTGGTTCACGCCAAGGCTCGAGCCGGGCGAGCGCGCCGCCACCTCGCGCTCCAGCGTGCGCATGTAGTCGGCGAAGGCCGGTTGCAGATAGGCGTTGAGCAGCGTCGTGGAGGAGCGTTCATACTCGCGGAATTCCGGCATCACATCGGAGGAGGCCGAGACCGCCACATTCGGCAGCGCATCTTGGATGCGCGCCTTCACCGCCTGCTCATGCGACGGGTTGAGATAGGCGAAGAGGAAGGCGATGGCGACCGCCTCGACCTTTTCGGCGCGCAGCTCTGCGATCACCGCATCGACGCTGGCCATGTCAAGTGGCTCGACCACGGCACCGTCGGCGCCGACCCGTTCGGTCACCTCGAACCGCAGGTGGCGCGGGGCGAGCGGCGGCGGGAAATCCGCCTTGAGGTCGTACATCTTGGGGCGGATCTGACGGCCGATCTCGACCAGATCGCGGAAGTTGCGGGTGGTCACCATGGCCACCTTGGCGCCGGTGCGCTGGATCAGCGCGTTGGTTGCCACGGTGGTGCCGTGTCCGATGGCGCGCACGTCGGCAAGATCGAACCCCGCCTTTTCCGCCAGCGCGTCGAGCCCCGCAATGATCGCCTCCGCCGGATTGGCGGGTGTGCTCGACACCTTGTTCAGCGCGATGCGCCCGCTGTCGCATTCGATGGCGCAAAGATCGGTGAACGTGCCTCCGACATCCACGCCTATCGTCCAGGTTCCGGCCATATTTTGCATCCTTGTCGTATTACATCAAAATACACCGTGTATTTTTGATTCGAGTCAATGTGTTTCCGCCTACAGGATTAGATCTTGGAAAACGCGCATGCGCGGATGTATACCGTGCTTGCAATTAATGCTGCGGAGGCAGGGAAATGGCGAAGAAGCCGGCAGTGTCGAAACCGGCTCCCGAGCGCGGCGCCGAGCATGTCTACCGCATGCTGCGGCAGGCGATTCTGTGCATGGAGCTGCGGCCCGGATCGGATCTGGACGAGCTGGAGATCTCGTCTCGCTACGCGGTGTCGCGCACGCCCGTGCGCGAGGCGCTGATCCGTCTCACCGCCGAGGGGCTGGTGCAGGCTGTACGCGGGCGCGGCTCACGCGTCGCGGCGATGAACCTCTTCGATTTGCGAGATTTTTTTGAATCTCTCGACCTGCTCCAGCGGGCCCAGACGACACTGGCCGCGCTGCGCCGGAGCGACGAGGAGCTGCGCGAGATCGAGGCCGCCGAACGCGATTTCGAAACGGCCGCGGCGGGACGCGACGTCGATGCGCTAACCGAGATGAATTTCCGCTTTCACCTGACGATCAGCCAGGCGGCGCATTCGCGGCATCTGCATCACGGCTACGAGCGCGCGCTGATCGAGGGCATGCGCGTGGGCCATGTCAGTTTCATCGAACATGACGGCACGCATTCGCGCTTGCAGGAGCATCTCGACCGCACGATTGCCGATCATCGCGAAATGGTTTCTTTCATCCGCGATCAGGATACGGAGGGCGCCGAACGCGTCGCCACCCGCCATGTGGAGCTGTTCCGCAACCGCATCGTGACGACCGTACTGTCGCCGGACGCGACCCGCAGGGTGCAGATTCTGAACTGAGGCGCCAAGGGCCACCCCTGGCGCCAGAGATCACCAAACGCGGTCGAGCAGGGACAGCCAGTTCTCGCCCATCACGCGGCGGATCTTGGTCTCGGTCCAGCCGGCGTGCTGCATGGCGGCGGTGAGGTTCGGGAAATCGGCAATCGAGCCGAGCCCATCGGGGAACTCGACCTCCCAGATTTCGGTGAGTTGACGGGCGTAACCCTTGTCGCGGTTGAGATACTCGAAGAACTTCGCGCCGTAACCCATGGTGAAATCAGTGCCGAAGCCCACGCGCTCCTCCCCCACGAGGTTCACGATGTAGTCGATGGCGGCAACGTAATCGTCGACCGTCGCACCGTTGCCGGCGGCGAGGAAGGGGGGGAACATGGTCACGCCGACGAACCCGTCATGCTCGGCGATGAAACGGAGCTGCTCGTCGCTCTTGTTGCGCGGGTGCGCCTTGAGCCCGGCGGGCAGGCAGTGCGAATAGGCCACGGGCTTCTTCGAGGCGAGGATCACCTCCTGCGAGGTCTTGGGACCCACATGGCTCAGGTCGCAGAGCATCCCCACCCTGTTCATCTCGGCCACCACCTCGTGACCGAAATCGGAGAGCCCGCTATCGGTGGTCTCGTAGCAGCCCGAGCCCACGAGGTTCTGGGTGTTGTAGGTCATCTGGACGATGCCCACACCTTGCTCCTTGAAGAGCTCGATGAACTCGAGCCGGTCCTCGAAGGCCGAGGTATTCTGAAAGCCGAGCACGATCCCGGTCTTGCCGGCGGCCTTGGCGGCGCGGATGTCGGCAACGGTCTTCGCCTTGACGATGAGGTCGGCATTGACGCGGAACTGCGTGTTCCACGCGCCGATCGCCAACATGGTGTCGCGGAAATTCTCCCAGACCGAACAGGTGCAGTTGGCGGCGGTGAGCCCGCCCGCGGCCATCGCCTCGAAGACCGGGCGGCCCCAGTCTGAGATGATGAGCCCGTCGAAGACGATAAGATCGTCGTGCAGCGTGGTCATTTGGTGGTCCTTTGGTCAGAGATAGATGTTGCGCACGATGGCGTCGTGATCGCCCGCCATGGCGCGGACGTCGCCGCCATCCACCACCTCGCCGTCCCTCAGGACGATGAAGCGGTCGGCGGCGCGGAAGGCGAGGTTGAGGTTCTGCTCGACCATCAGCATGGTCACGCCGTCCTCTTTCAACGTGTCGATGATGCGGGCGATCTCTTCGCAGAACTGCGGCGAGAGCCCGCCCGAGGGCTCGTCGAGCAACAGGAGCCGTGGCCGGGACATCAGCGCGCGGCCGATGGCGACCATCTGTTGCTCGCCGCCCGAGAGGGTTCGGGTCGCTTGCTTCCGTCGCTCCTTCAGGCGCGGGAACCGCTCGTAGATATGGGCCAGCGTCTGCGTCAGTTCCTTGCCGCCTCGGCGCATGGCGCCGAGCCGCAGGTTATCTTCGACGGTGAGGTCGGGAAAGAGATCCCGTGCCTGGCTCACCTGCGCGATGCCAAGCGCAAAGATCTGGTGCGGCGGTAGCCCCGCGGTCTCCTGGCCGTCGAAAAGCACCGAGCCGGCGCTTGGGCGGACAAAGCCGCAGATCGCGTTCATCGAGGTCGACTTGCCCGAGCCGTTGGCCCCGAGCAGGGTGAGGCACTCGCCCGGCACCACGTCGTAGGTGGCGCCGCGCAGGATCGGCTTCTTGCCGTAACCCACGTGCAGGTCTCGGATTTTCAGGAGCGGTTCAGGAGTGTCCAAGGTAAGCCTCCAGCACGGCGCGGTCTTCGCGGATTTCCTCTGGCGTGCCCTCGGCGATGCGCGCACCTGCGGCCATCACGAGGATCCGGTCGGCGGCGGCCATCACCAGCTCGACCGCATGTTCGATCAGCAGGATGCCGACGCCCTTCTCTCCGGCGAGACGGTGGATGATCTCCATCATCTGCGCGCGGGCCACCGGCGACAGCCCCACCGCCGGTTCGTCAAGCAGCAGCACCGGCGGGTCGGAGGCGACCGTGCGCACGATCTCGACGATGCGCTGCTGCCCGCCCGAGAGGTCCCCGGCCCGGGTGTCGGCCATGTGGTCCATCGACATGAGCTTCAGCAGCTCGCGGGCCCGGTGGATGTTGTCGGCCTCGGATTTCAGCGCCTTCGAGCGCCCGAGCAGGATGTCGAGGAACGAGCCGTGGGTCTGCGCGTGCAGCCCGGTCAGCACGTTCTCGAGCACGGTCAGCGCCGGGAACAGCCCGCCATTCTGGAAGGTGCGGCGGACGCCCTGCTCGGCGATCTCATGCGGGGTGAGCCGGGTCAGCTCCTGCCCGCGCAGCTGCACGGCGCCTGCGGTCGGCGCGACATAGCCCGAGATCGCGTTGAACAGCGTCGACTTGCCGGCACCGTTCGGTCCGATCACCGCGCGGACGTTGCCATCCTCGAGGGTGAAGGATACGTCGTCGAGCGCGGTCAGCCCCGAGAAGCGGACCGAGAGGCCCTCGACGGTCAGAAGCGTGCTCATGGGGCCTCCCGGTAGAAACGTTCGACGAAGATGGGCGAGACCCGGCGCAGCAGGCTCGCGAGGCCCATGGGCATGGCGACCAGCACGCCCGCAACGATCAGGCCGAAGAACAGCTCTTCCATGCCGGGGAAGGCGCGCAGGTATTCCGGCAGCGCGGTCAGCAGCACCGCGCCGAGCACGGCGCCGAGCACCGAGCCCAGCCCGCCCACCAGCACCATCGCGAAGGAGGCGATGAGATGCAGCATGCCGAAGCTCTCCGGAAAGACGTGTCCGACATGGCGCGCGAAGAGCGCCCCGGCGCAGCCCACCACGAAGCCCGACCACATGAAGGTCACGAGGATCACCCGCGCCGTGGGAATGGCAAGCGAGGCGGTGGCGATCTCGTTCTCGCGCACCGCCATCACGGCGCGGCCGAAATGCGAGCGCATCAGGTTCAGCGTGGCCTTCACCAGCAGCACGGTCACCGCGAGGAAGATGTAGAACTTGAGCGTGTCATCGGTGAGCGAGATGCCCAGCAGCGTCTCGCGGGGCATCGGCATGCCGTCGGTGCCTCCGGTCAACGGCTTGGCGTGCAGGTAGGCCCAACGCATCAGCTCGCCGAAGGCCAGGGTGATGATCGCGAGGTAATAGGTGCGGATGCCGCGCAGCGCCGCAGCAGAGGCGAGAAAGCCCCCCAGTGCGCCGAAGGCCCCGGCCAGCGGAATGGTCAGCAGCCACGGCACGCCGAGCTTGGCCGCTAGGATCGCCGAGCTGTAGGCGCCGATCCCGAAGAAGGCCGTGTTGGCAAAGGCGAGCTGGCCGAGATTGCCGATGGTGAGGGTGAAGCCGAGTGTCACCAGCACCGAGACCAGCATGCCGTTGGCGATGAACTGGGTGTAGGGGTTGGTGGTGAGCGGCAGCAGGAGCAGCACGGCGGGCACGGCCCAGAACAGCAGCGTGCGCGTCTTGCGTTGGCGGGCGGAGGGCATGATCTGGCTCATCGGATCACACCTTCACCACGGCCTTGCGGCCGAAGAGCCCCTGCGGCCGAATGAACAGCACCGCCACGATCACCACGTAGGCGGTGATCTCGATCAGCGCCGTATCGAGGTAAGCGCCGGCATATTGCTCGGCGATGCCCAGCAGCACGCCGCCCAGCACCGCGCCGCCCAGCGAGCCGAAGCCGCCCAGCGTCATGGCCGCGAACCCCTTGATCAGGAACGATGCCCCAAGATCGGGATGCAGCAGCGAGACCGGCGCCACGAGGATGCCGCCAAGCGCGCCCAGAGCCGCGCCGACCCCCCAGGAGAAGTCGTTGAACCGGTCGACATTGAGACCGATGAGCCGCGCGCCGCGCGGGCTCTGGTAGACCGCCTGCACCATCTTGCCGAGGTCGGTCAGGGCCATCAGCCCGAAGAACAGCAGCAGCAGGACAAGCACGGTGCCGATGATGAACACCGCGTCGCCGGTGATCACGAGGTCGCCGACGAAAATCGGGGCCATGTCGAAGACCGGCGGCATCGGCAGCACCTCTCGGCCCCAGACCATGCGCGCGATGCCGCGCAGCAGGTAGCCCGCCGCGATGCACATGAGCGCCAGCCCGATATGCGGGCCGCCGCGGATCGGACGGATCAGGCCGCGGTTGAACATCACCCCCAGCACGAACATCGCGATCATCGCCAGCGCCGCCGCGGGGAGGAAGGCCACGCCCGCCAGCACCACGAGCACGTAGGACAGGAAGGCCCCTGCCATGACGAAATCGCCATGTCCGAAATTCACCACCGTTGTCGAGCGGTAGACCACCGTCAGCGACAGCGCGATGAGCGCATAGATCATGCCCTGGGAGAGACCTCCCAAAGTCAGCTGCATCAGCATGTTGTCTGCTCCTTGAAAAGACCGGGCGCGACGGCTGCCGCGCCCGGCAGTCGGGGAGGTGTCAGTAGGGCTGGCCCCAGGCCTTGAGCACGGTCGGCTCGCCATCGACGAAGCCCGCCACCGCCGAGCCCTTGACGCCCTGGTGGTCGTCGGCGGTCCAGGTGATCGGGTCCGACAGGATACCGGTGTCGAAGTCGCGCACCTCTTCCAGTGCCGCCATCAGCTTGGAGCGGGTGAGCTCGGGCCCCACCGCTTCCAGCGCCGAGACCAGCGCCTCGGCGGAGCCGATCGAGACGAAGGAGAAGGTCGAGAGCTCTTCGTCCGGGTAGTACTTGTGGATCATCTCGCCCCACGGCTGCATCAGCGGCCCGTCGAGATTGTCGACGTAGGAGTGGATCACGTAGTAGTTCTTCACCGTGTCGAAATCGCCGGTGCGCTTCAGGGTGTTCTCGAGGTCGGTGCCTGCGGTGCCCATGACCGGGACGTCACCCATGCCGTATTTCTTCAGATCCCGCAGGAAGATGGCGGTCTCGGCCTCGTAGAGCGCCGCGATGATGAAATCGGGCTTCTCCTGCCGCAGCTTCAGCACCTGCGCGGTGGCGTCGGTCTGGCCGCGCTCCATGGTCAGCTCGAGCGCGGGGGCGACGCCATTCTCTTCCAGATAGTCGCGGGCCGGGTTCGAGTAGGAATGCGCCCAGTCGTTCGAGTGCTCGATGATCGCCACGTTGCTGGTGTCGGGCTTCGACAGCACGAAGGCGGCCATTGCGCGCCCGTTGGCGCGGCCGGTGGGAACGCCGTGGAAGATATTCCCGGCCAGAGGATCGGAGATCGAGTCGCTCACCGCGTGGGCGACGATCCACGGCAGGCCTGCCTCCTCGATAGTAGGCCGCAGCGCCAGGGCCACGCCCGAGCAGGAGTTGCCCTGCAGCATGAACACCTCGTCCTGCGAGATCAGCTTCTTGGCGGCGGCGAGCCCTTTGGCGCTGTCGCAGGCGGTGTCTTCCTGCACCGCAACGAGCTTGCGCCCGTGCACGCCGCCCTCTTCATTGACCTTGTCGTAATAGGCCATCATGCCGATCAGCGCCTTGCTGTAGGACGAGGCGTTGCCCGAGAACGGCCCCATCACGCCGATGGTGATGGCATCGTCGGTCAGGCCCTCGGTTTCCCACTCCGCGTCCTGCGCAAGGAGCGGGCTTGCCGCAAGGCCGGCCGCAGCCAGTAGGGAGATATACTTCTTCATCGTGGTCTCCTGTTGGATCTCAGTTGGTGTGGTGCGATCTGACGCCGCATTGGGGGAAGGATATGCCCGTATATTTAAAACCGACCAGCTTGTTTGTTTTTGAGTTAACCGTTCTCCGCCGGCCGGACATGCACCGCGATCACCGCCTTCAGTGCCGCGAGCATCTCGAGGAAATAGGCTTCGTCCCGGCGCAGCACGGCCTGAACCGCCATGCCGCGGAAGACGTTCATCGCAAGGTTCAGCGCGACCCGCGACGACACCACGGTGGGATCGACCGCCACGAAGGTGCGCGACCAGGTGGTCTCGAAGCGCTCGTGCAGGTCGAGGATCAGCGGCGCAAGCTGGCGCCGCAGCTCGTCATCGCCGCGGGCGGCGACGATGATCTCGAGCGAGGAATAGAACCAATCGCCGTTCAAGACGCCATCCCAGATTGCATCGAAAAAGGCGTCGTAGCTCAGTCGCCCGGCCCGCAGCTCGCCGGCGAGGGTTTCGAGACCGGTGGCGAAATTCGCGAACATTTCTTCGGTGGCCGCGACGATGAGGTCCATTTTGCCGGGATAATGATGGGTCTGCGCCCCGCGCGAGACCCCTGCCCGCTTCGCGATCCCCGCGGTGCTGGTGTTGGCATAGCCAACCTCCATCAGCGACTGGATTGTCGCATCAAGCAACAGCCTCCGGGTCTTGGCGCTGCGCTGATCCTGGGTTCTGCGTGTGGTCACGGTCATGTTGCCTCCATATACAAACAGGTCGGTTTGTTTTTATGATTCTGTCAAGTGTAGCGAACTCTCTCATGCAAGGGAGGACCGTCAGCCCCCTGGCGTGCTCAAGAAAACGGCACCGGACCCGGGGATCCTTGAAGCTCGGCCCCGAGACCTGTGTCAAAGACACCGCGCCGGCCTGATGGTCCCGCCTGTGTCCTGCTGTCGCCTTGGGCGATACGGGTATCTTCCGTCTGCTCGTGGTTCGGAAAGTGGCGCAGGGTCTCGAGGCCGAAGGCCGCGAGGAAGCGCGCGGTGGTCACACAAGCAAAAGACGCCCTGTGACGGGGCCTCCAGGGGCCCGCCCCAAACAATCCCGATCCGTGCAGCCGCGAGATCGGGTCGCGGCTGATTTTCTCGCCGAAGATCTCTTACAGCGGGTCTGCCAACCTGGTCATGTCCGTGCCGAAAAGGCAGCGCAAGCGCGACCCATCAGGCGGTCGTTCCTGCATCATATCGAAAGGCCAGAGGTCGAGGCCGTCCGACCTAACCTTTCGATACGAGATGGCAGAGAGCTTATAAAGGCCCGGGCGCAAGGCGGCGCTGAACTCAGCGGCCCGGTCAAGGAGCCCAAATCGCGTTGAGTTCGCGGATCTCGTCCACGTTGGCGGTGTCTGCAAAGACCTTCACGCTGTCGCCCCGGGGATCAGACCGCGAGGAAGCCGCCATCAACCGGCACCACCGCCCCAGTCATCATTTTCGCATCGTCCGAGAGCATCATGGCGATGGTCTCGGCCACCTCGTCTGCCTCTGCGAACCGCTCCATCGGGTGGCGCACCATCATCGGCTGCGCCTTGACCGGATCGGACCAGGCTTCGGCGGCAAGCTCGGTGAGGGTGATCGTGGGCGCGACACAATTGACCCGGATGCCATGCGGACCGAACTCCTTGGCCATGACCCGGCTCGCGCCTTCCAGCCCCGCCTTGGAGGCGGCATAGCAAAGATGTTCGGCAAACCCGCGATGCCCTGCGATCGAGGTGATGTTGACGATGGCCCCTCCGCCACCCGCTTCGACCCGCGCCCGCGCGAACTCCTGACAGGTGATCAAGGCGGCGCGCAGGTTGATGCCCATGACCGCGTCGAAGCCCGCCTCGGTCATGTCGAAACTCGACTCGAGCACGTTGATGCCTGCGCTGTTGATCAGCATGTCCGCGGGTCCGGCCTTGGCCATCGCGGCGCGCGTCGCGGCGGCACTGCCCAGATCGGCCTGCACGGTGGCGCAGCCGATCTCGGACGCGAGACTGTCCAGATCGGCCTGGGTGCGGGTGATCGCCACGACATCAGCGCCGCGCGCGGCCATGAGACGCGCGCAAGCGCGCCCGATCCCTTTGCCGGCGCCGGTGATGATGACGGTCTTGCCAGTGAAATCCATCGCGGTTCTGTCCTTGTGTTTGCGTCTCTATTCGGTGAGGGCCGCCATCCGCGCGCGGTTCTTCCGCGCGAGCGTCTGGAAGGCGAGGAATGTGTCGTAGCGCGCGCCATGCAGCATTGCGGTACGCCCTCCCGAGGGGGTCGAGCGGGTCGCGACGCGCGACATGGCGGTCATGGCTGCTGGCAGGTCGTCGAAGGCTCCGGCGGCCACGGCGCCCAGCATTGCCGATCCCAGCAGCACCGGTTCCTTGCATTCGATGATCTCCACGACACGGCCGGTGGCATCGGCCAGCATCTGCCGCGTGAGCGGATGTGCTCCGGCACCGCCCGAGACCGAGATCGTCCGCGTCGGCGCACCGTTCGCGTCCTGCGTCTCGATGATCTGTCGCAGCCCGTAGCACAGCCCGCACAGCCCTGCGACATAGAGGGCCACAAGTGCGTCGATGCCCTGCTCCATCCCCTGTCCCACGATAATCGCGCGCGCCTCGGGATCCGCAAAAGGGGCGCGGTTGCCGAGGAACTCGGGCACCACGTGCAGATCGTCAGCCAACCGCAGCGCACCGCCTGCGTCGCCACCAAGCGCCAGCGCGCGATCGGCGAGAAACGGCATCAGCGCCTTGCCCTCGGCGCGCGCCATGCGTTCGGCCTCGGCATGGGCGGGGTGCAGCGTCACGAGATGCGCGAGCGCCGCCCCGGCGGCGCTTTGCCCGCCTTCGTTGAGCCACATGCCCGGCACCATGGCAGAATAGTAGGGCCCCCAGACCCCGGGCACGAAGGCCGGCTCGGCGGTCGTGGTCATGGTGCAGGACGAGGTGCCGAAGACGTAGCCGAGGCAGTCACTCGCCGTGCCTGCGCCGCCCTCGGCGGCGACCGTGCCGATCCCGCCCGCATGGGCGTCGATGAGGCCCGCCGCCACGGCGGTTCCGGGCCGCAGCCCCATCTGCGCCGCCGCCGCAGCAGTCAGCCCCTGCCCGAGCGCCGTGCCGGGGGTCACCACCGATGCCCCGATCCGGGCAAAGCTCTGCTCGGCGAGATCGCCAAGCCCGATGGCTTGGAAATAGGCGGGATCGAAGCGCCCCTCGTGGGCCAGGTAGGTCCATTTGCAGGTCAGCGTGCAGGACGATCGATCCAGCGCTCCGCTCGCTTTCCAGGTCAGGAAATCGGTCAGGTCAAAGAACTGCTCTGCCGCCGCGTAGATATCGGGCCTGGTCTCCTTGAGCCACAGCAGCTTCGGCGTCTGCATCTCGGGCGAAATCCGCCCGCCGACATATTTCAGAACGTCGTGACGGCCCTCGTTGATCCGCGCCGCCTGCTCCGTGGCGCGATGGTCCATCCAGACGATGATATCGCGCTCGGGCGATCCGTCATCGCTGACCGGCAGGCCGCCCTCCGGCCCCATCACCACGAGCGAGCAGGTGGCATCGAAGCCGATGCCCGTCACCCGCGCCGCATCGAAGCCCGCGATCGCCTCGCGCACCGAGGCACAGACCGCGTCCCAGACCTGCGCCGAGCTCTGCTCGACGAGCCCCGCGTCGTCGCGGTGCATGGCGATGTCGCGCTTGGCGGTGGCGAGAAGCGCGCCCTCGCGGTCGAAGACACCCGCCCGTGCTGAGCCCGTGCCCACGTCGACGCCGATAAAGAGATCCGTCATGGTCATTCCTTCCTCTCCGGTGTCCCGGAAAGACCTGATGCGGCGGCCCCCAAGGGAGGAAAGGCGCCGCCGCGCCTTGCTCACATCCGCTCGAACGCCGACGGCATCACGATCAGGTCGCGCACCGTCACCTGCCGCTTGCGGGTGAGCATGTATTCCAGCGCGTCGGCGACCTCTTCCGGGTCCATGAGCGCGCCGGCTTCCTTGGCCTTGCGCAGGTTTTCCTCCGGCCAGTCGGCCAGCAGCGCCGAGACCACGGGCCCGGGCGAGACCTGCGCCACCTTGACGCCGTAGGGGATCATCTGCCGGCGAATGCCCTGCATGAAGCTGTTGATCGCCCATTTCGAGGCGGAATAGACCGGCTCCCAGTAGGCCGGGTAGTGCCCGGCGATGGAGTTCGTCACCACGATGTCGCCGGTCCTGCGCTCCATCATGTGGGGCAGCACGGCATGAATGTTCTTCATCACCGCGTTGACGTTGAGGTTCAGCATCCGGTCGATGGTGGCCGGATCGCTCTCCCACAGGTCGCCGCCGATATAGCTGCCCGCGTTGCAGTAGAGGATGTCGATCTGCCCGGTCTTGGCGAGGATCTCGGGGACCATGGCATCGCAGCTCTGCGGGTCCAGAAGGTCTGTCACCTGCGCCACGGCCTTGTCGCCGTACTTGGCGGTCAGCTCGGACAGCGCGGCCTCGTTGCGGTCGGTCATGACCACGGTGCAGCCGTTCTTCAGCAGCATCTCGGTGGCGGCAAGGCCGATGCCCGAGGCCGCGCCGGTGATGACGGCGACCTTGCCGTTCAGCTTCTCAGACATGTGTGTCTCTCCTTCGTATGTGCGGAGGCGGCAAAGGTGAGGGCCGTGCGGCCCGTCACCATTCGCGGCCGATATAGATGGCCAGCAGGATGATCAGGCCCTTGATGACATCCTGAAGGTACGGGTTGATCCCCATGAGGTTCAGACCGTTGTTGAGGATGCCCAGAAGCACCGCGCCGATCAGCGTGCCGAGGATCAATCCGCGACCACCGGCGATGGCGGTGCCGCCCAGTACGACCGCCGCGATGGCGTCGAGCTCGAAGCCGACCCCGGCATTGGGCTGGCCGGACATCAGGCGCCCGGTGAGGATCAGCGCGGCGAAGGCCGAGGTCAGGCCCGAGATGCCGTAGACCGTGAGCTTGACCATCTGGGTCTTCACGCCGGACAGTTTGGCCGCCAGCTCGTTGCCGCCGATGGCATAGACGTGGCGCCCGAAAGGCGTCCGCTGCAGCAGAACCCAGGCGAGGGCGTAGACGATGACCATGGCGATGACGGGCACCGGCACGATGCCGATGCGACCGATGCCGAACCACGAGATCCACGACGGGATGCCCGAGATCGGGTAGCCGCCCGAGTAGAGCAGCCCGAGGCCGCGGGCGATGCCCATTGTCGCCAGCGTCACGATGATGGCTGGCATCCGGCCCCAGGCCACCATCACGCCGTTGAAGATGCCGAGCCCGACGCCGACCCCCAACCCCGCCAGCAGGCCGACCCATCCGGGCAGCCCCATGTTGACCATGAGCCCCGCCGCGATGGTGCCCGACAGCGCCATGACCGCGCCGACCGAGAGGTCGATGCCGCCGGTGAGGATCACGAAGGTCATGCCCACGGCGAGGATCGCCACGATGGACACCTGCCGCAGCACGTTCATGATATTGCCCACCGAGAAGAAGTTCTCGGACGCGAAGCCCATCAGGATCGACACCACGATCAGACCGATCAGTGGCAGCGCCAGCGGCGAGTGGAGCACCCACCGCAAGCTGAACCCGCCCTGCTTGCCGTCCTCTGCTGTGTTTGTTGCGTTATGCGACATGACGAACCCTCCCGGTCGTGGCGTGTGTCATGATTCCCTCGGCATTGATCGCGTCGCCCTCGAGGGTGGCGACGATGCCGCCCTGCCGGAACACGCAGACCCGGTCGGACATGCCGATGACTTCGGGCAGCTCCGAGGAAATCATGATGATGGCGTAGCCCTGCGCGGTGAACGCGCGCATCAGCTGGTAGATCTCGGCCTTGGCACCGACGTCGATGCCGCGGGTGGGCTCGTCGAAGATCAGCACCTTCATCTGGTGGTTCAGCCAGCGGGCGATGACCACCTTCTGCTGGTTGCCACCCGACAGCGTGTCGACCCGCGCCATCGGCCCCTGCGCCTTGACCCGGACCTGCCCCATGGCGGTCTGGGTCGCCTCGCGCTCCTTCTGGAGGTCGATGAACCAGTGGCCCTTGCGGTACTTGCCGTAATTGTTGAGCGAGATGTTCTGCAGGATCGAAAAGCTGGTGATCAGCCCCTGTTCCTTGCGGCTCTCGGGCAGCAGTCCGATGCCGTGGGCGAGCGCCTCGGCGGGCTCCTTGAAGCGGGTCTCCTCGCCGTCGACCATGACCTTGCACCTTGCCGCCGGGTAGGCGCCCAGCATGGCCAGCGCTGTCTCGGTGCGCCCGGACCCGACCAACCCGGCAAAGCCGAGGATCTCGCCCTCGCGCAGCACGAAATCGGAGATCGGCCCGCCCTTGCGCAGCTGTACCTCCTCGCATTCGAGCATCACCTTGGCACCGGGACGGGGGCCGGGCTTCTCGGGAAAGCTGTTCTCGATCCGGCGCCCGACCATCATCTCGACCAGCCGGTCACTGTCGGTCTCGGAGACCAGGCAATCGCCGACATATTCCCCGTCCCGCAGCACGGTGATGCGGTCGCAGATCTCGAAGATCTCCTCGAGATGGTGCGAGATGAAGATGATGGCCACGCCCTGCTTGCGCAGCTCGCGCATGACCTTGAAGAGATGCTCGACCTCCGACGGGGTGAGCGTGGCGGTGGGCTCGTCCAGCACGAGGATCCGCGCGTTGAGCGACAGCGCCTTGGCGATCTCCACGAACTGCTGCTCGGCGACCGAAAGCTTGGCAATGGGCACGTCGAGCGGAACGTTCACCTCGAGCCGGGCGAGGATCTCCTTGGCGCGTTTGCGCATGGCCTTGCGGTCCAGCAGGCCGAAGGGGCCGCGGATCTCGCGAGCAAGGAACATGTTCTCGACCGCCGTCAGATATGGGATGAGGCTGAATTCCTGAAAGACGATGCCGATGCCGGCCTCGATGGCCTCGTCGTAATTGGCGAAGTGACGGGTCTCGCCCTCGATGGTGATGGTCCCCTCACTGGGCTTCAGGATGCCGGTGAGTATCTTCATCAGGGTCGACTTGCCGGCCCCGTTCTCGCCCAGCAGCGCGTGGACCTCGCCGGCGCGCACATCGAGGTCGACCCCGTGCAGCACTTGTATGCTGCCGAAGCGTTTCTTGATGCCGGTCAGTTGCAACATGGGAACGGTCCTTGGTCCTGAGGGGAAGCCGCGGGGGCTTGGGCCGGCCACCCCCGGGCGGGGATGGCCGGGGAAGCGGCTTACCAGCTGAAGTCGGCAGCGTTCTCGGCGTCGATCACGCTCACGTCGATCGGCACCTCGGAGGGCACCACGCGCGCGCCCCACTTCTGCGCCAGCGCCATGGCGAGGCCGACGCGCACCTGGTCGCGCGGGAACTGGGCCGTGGTCTCGATGAACGGACCGCCTTGCGCGATGGCGGCCACCGCTTCGGGGGCACCGTCGACCGAGGTCAGCTTGATGTCTCGGCCAGAGCCCTGGATCGCGGCCAGCGCGCCCATCGCGCCGCCGTCGTTGACCGAGAAGATGCCCTTCAGGTCCTGGTGCGATTGGATCATGTTTTCGACCACGCCAAGCGCCACCGAGCGGTCCTGGCGGCCGTTCTGGGTGTCGACGAGGGTCACGCCCTCGAACTCGTCCAGCGCCGCCTTGCAGCCCTCGACCCGCTCGAGGATCGGCACCACCGGGATCCCATCGAGGATCGCCACCTCGCCCTCGCCACCGATGGCCTCGGCAAGGTATTTGCAGGACTGGTAGCCGGCGTCGCGGTTCTTCGAGCCGACGAAGGTGTCGACCGGGCCGTTGGCGTTGGCATCCACGGCGACGACGATGACGTCCTGCGCCTTGGCCATGTGCACGGCGCTCTCGATGCCGGCGCTGTCGGTCGGGTTGAGCAGCAGGATGTCGATGCCTTGGATCAGCATGTCCTCGACGTCCGAGATCTGCTTGGCCACGTCATGACCCGCGTCGGTCACCACGACCTCGGCGCCCAGATCCTCGGCGGCGGCCATCAGGGCCTCCTGCATCGAGACGAAATAGGGGTTGTTCATCTCCTGGAAGGTCATGCCGATCTTCAGCCCGTCCTCCTGGGCAGAGGTCGGCACGGCCAGGGCGAGGGAAAGCGCGGCCGCGGATGCGGCTCCGAGCAGATGTTTCATAAAAGGGTTCCTCCCGTTTTAATGTGACAGGCAAGGCCTGCCCGTGTCCGGTCGGCAGCACGCCGTCCGAATTCCTGAAATCCTGATTGTCCGCCGGGGATCAGTCCGCTTCGGAGAACACTCCGTTGGCGGCGAAGGTCGCGCGGAACTGCGAGGGCGACATGCCCTTGAGCCGCACGAAATGTCGGTTGAAGTTCGAGAGGTTGGAGAAGCCGACATCAAAGCAGATCTCGGCCACCTTGGCCTCCGGTTGGGTCAGGAGCATCTGGCAGGCCAGATCCACCCGAAGCTGGTTCTTGTAGCGCACGAGGGTCGAGCCCGTATGCCGCTTGAACGCGCGAGAAAAAGCACTTGGGCTTTGATTGACCATCTCGGCGAGGTCCTTTTCATCGATGCTCTCGGTCAGGTTCTCGCGCAGATGCGCAATGGCCTTGTTCACGCCGACATCCTTTAGCGCTTCGAGGTCCAGCTCGTAGCTGAGGCTGGCCAGCACCTCGGGCTCGGGTGCGTTGGCGAGCTGGTCGAGGATCTCCCAGAACAACGCGAGACGGCGCAGCCCACGGGCTTCGAAGAGCTCGGTCATCAGCGGCTTGACCGCCTCGGCGGTGGCCGGGCTGAACAGCAGCCCGCGGTGGCTGCGCTCGAGCAGCGGGCGGATCGCATCCATCTCGGGCATCGCAGCGGCGGCATCCTCGATGAACGTCTCGGGGAACTGGACCACGAAGGAGCGCGCCGGCACGACCTCGTCAGGCGCGATGTCGGAAATCCAGTTCTGCGGCAGGTTCGGCCCGGTCATGATGAGCTGGCCGGGGCCGAACTCGCCGATGTGGTCGCCGATGTAGAAGGTGCCATGCGTGTCCACGACGAGATGGATCTCGTACTCGGGATGATAGTGCCAGCGCACAGTGCGGAACGGGTAGCCGTGCATCCAGGCAGCGAAGCTTTCGCCTTTGCGGATATGGACCAGTTCCAGGTCGGGTTGCATGACAGTCTCTCCTCCGTCGCGGTGCCCCCTGCCGTCTCCACCCGGAAGGGCCGCTTTTCTCGACGGTACCCTGCGCCGTGGTGACGCTCTACCTCAGATCGGGTTTTTGACCGATACTTTTTTGACGCGATGCGTGCCGCGAATGCAAAAATAAAGCTATGAAAGACGCTGAGGCGCGGAAATTACGGCGCCGCAGCGCAGCATAAACGGCCACGTATAGGGGGCTTATTGGGTTAAGCTCTCGAAAGCGCTCAAAATTCCAGCGATTTGAGGGCGGAGTATCCGCGCATCCAGTGATCATACTTTTTCGCATATGAAACGATCAGATCGGTATCGCGAAGGCTCTCCCACCCGACTTCAGGTTGTGCAAATACCGCGCCCCCTTGGTCGCCCGTGGCGACCGCCGTGGCTCGCGCGGCGCGCGTCCGGCGCCGCCTCGTTGGCAGAAGTCCGGTCCTCCTGGGCTTGTCCGGACCAGCCCGTAGGCGAGCGCGAGACGGTGCGCGTCGCATGTCCCACGGCGACGGCGGCAAAGGCGTCGTCCCCCGGAACCGCGTTGATGCCGGGGGTGCAGGGGGAGCCTCTATCGATGCCGGGAGACGTGGCCTACTCGAGCATCACGATCTGAAGTTTCACATCCGTATCCCGCGCCTCGACCGCGCGGTCGAACCCCGCGATGCTGTCAGCAAAGGGAATGCTGTCCGAGATCAGCGGCTTGAGATCCACCTTGCCCGACGCCATCAGGGCAATGGCGCGGTCATAGACATTGGCATAGCGAAACACGGTCTCGACCCGCAGCTCCTTGGCCTGCAAGCCCACGATGTCCACGGGAACCGGATCCACCGGCATGCCGACCAGCACGATCGTGCCGCCGGGCCTTGCCAGTTGGTGCATCCCCAGAACCGCAGGCGCGGCCCCCGAGCATTCAAAGACCACGTCTGCGCCCCATCCGCTGGTGGTCGCGGCCACGGCTTCGGCGACCGGCGTCTCGCGGATATTGACCACCTCGATCCCGTCGTACCCGGCGATGATGTCAAGCTTCTGCTGGGCCAGATCCGCGACGATCACCTTGGCGCACCCGCCGGCAAGCGCCGCAAGCGCCACCATCATGCCGATGGGTCCCGCACCCGTGACCACCGCGACATCGCCTGGCTGGATGCGGGCGCGCAGCGCGGCCTGCATGCCGATGGCGAAGGGCTCGACCATGGCGCCCTCGGCAAAGCTCACATTGTCCGGCAACTTGTAGGTGAAGGCGGCGGGATGAATGACTTCCGGCGTGAGGCATCCATGAACCGGCGGTGTCGCCCAGAAGCGCACCGCCGGATCGACGTTGTAGATGCCTAGCTTGCTGGCCCGGCTTTCGGGGTCGGGAATGCCTGGTTCCATGCAAACCCGATCCCCGGGCTTGAGATCGGTCACCTCCGCGCCGCACTCGATGACAATCCCCGACGCTTCATGACCGAGAACCATCGGCTCGTTCACGACAAAATGGCCGATCTTCCCGTGGGTGTAATAATGCACGTCTGAGCCGCAAATGCCGACCGTGTGCGTTTTGATCCGCACGTCACGCGGCCTCAGTTCACCGGGAATTTCGAACTCGCGCAGGGCAAGCTTGCCTTTCTCTTCCAGAACCAGCGCCTTCATCTCGTGCTCCTCCATCAGATGACCGTTTTCGGCAGGCCTCCCCGGCCCGGCCTCTGTGCTGTCCGTGCTGAGCGGAGAAGTAAATCAAAACCTGTGAGCCGGGATGGATTCGGCGCCGCGGCGGAAAAATAGTATCGCCCTCCTGCCAGGAACCGCCCGAAAGCCAAAGTACTCTGCAGCTTGCGCTGAATTCCTACATGCACTCTGCATCTGATTCGCTCGTCACCCAAGGCAGTGGGATTGACTGTCGACCAAGGCCCTGGCGCAGACGAAACGGCTCGCCGCGGCGTATCTACAACTCGAACAAGCCCAAGGCGCTCACGACGTCACGCTTGGTCGCCTCGGTGCGCTCGCGTGCCCTTTGCGTCCCTTCCCTGATCACATCGAAGACGTATCCACGGTCTTGGGCGAGCTCTGCCCTGCGCGCGCGAATGGGCGCAATCAGGTCCTGAAGGATCGCCTCCAGTCGCGCCTTGAGTTTGCCATCGCCAAGCCCGCCGCGCTGATACTGCGCCTTGAGCTCGGCAAGCGTGTCCTGGTTCGGGTCGAAGGCGTCGAGATAGGTGAAGACGACATTGCCCTCGACGCGGCCCGGGTCTTCGACACGCAGGTGGTTGGGATCGGTGAACATCGCTTTGACAGCGTTGCGGATCTCGTCGGGCGACGCGGACAGCGCAATCGCGTTGCCACCGGATTTCGACATTTTGGCCTTGCCGTCGATACCGGGCAAGCGGCCCGCCTTGGGGATGACCGCCCGTGCCTCGGGCAGCACGGCGCAGCCCGCGGTCGTATTGATCCGCCGCACGATCTCGTTGGTTTGCTCGATCAGCGGGGCCTGATCCTCTCCGACCGGCACGACCGTCGCCTTGAAGGCCGTGATGTCCGCCGCCTGTGCCGCAGGATAGCACAGGAAGCCGGCGGGAATATCCCGCCCGAACCCGCGCGCTCGGATTTCGTCCTTGATCGTCGGATTCCGTTCAAGCCGCGCGACAGTGACGAAGTTCAGGTAGAGCATCGAAAGCTCGGCCAGCGCCGGC
The DNA here is from genome assembly GCF_017309175.1 of Salipiger bermudensis. Lineage (NCBI taxonomy): Bacteria > Pseudomonadati > Pseudomonadota > Alphaproteobacteria > Rhodobacterales > Roseobacteraceae > Salipiger > Salipiger bermudensis. The sequence continues at coordinate 54,176 of NZ_JAEKJV010000004.1, forward strand.
AGATGCGATTGCAGACAGATCGTCGTGCGCGCGGGATCAATGCCCACCGCCAGGTAATCCAGAGCGACCTCAATTACGCTTCGCCGCACCTTCTCTGGATCGTGGGCGTTGTCCGTGAGGGCCTGGGTATCCGCCAGCAGCAGGAATTGGTCATGGCTGTCCTGATACCGCAGCCGATTTGCCAGCGAGCTGGCATAATGCCCGATGTGAAGCGGCCCCGTGGTGCGGTCGCCAGTGAGAATGGTTGGTCTGTTCATTTGCGTCCCCTCATGAAACGAGAGACCGCGCATCGGGGAGCTTGGAAAACAAAAGGCCGCCCGTGCGGCGGCCTCGGAAATTGATTGGTCATCCGGCCACCTTGTCAGGAGGCCAGCCACCAGGTCATTGCGATGATCATCGTGTTTTCCATGCAGGATCCGTAGCGCCGAAGATGGCGCGCGTCAATCGCATGATCGGACCGCGACAGTCCTGACCAGAGCCCGTGCAGCCCGCCCCGCGCCAGATCCCTCTCGGGCTCTCGGACCGTGCCGCTCAGCTTCGTGGGGATCATGAGAGGCACCTGCACGCTCATCGGCCCCTCGAGGAACATCCTCATGGGCGGGGTCCGCGTCCGCGTCTGACGCACTGAACCGCGACGCCCTTACCCCTTGGCATCAAGGGCCCGCCAATGGCGGGCCCTTTTCTTTCACATCCCGGGGTGCACGCCCGGCAGGGCATGATCAGGCAGGCACGATCACGCCGGGCAGCGAGTTCGTCAGCATCGTCTCGTTGGGCTGGAAGTGGATCACCGAGCGGATCGACTTGCCCGCATGCAGCAGGTCGAAAGCCGTGTTGATCTGCTCGTGGGTCATGTTGTGGGTGATGTAGGGATCGACGTCGAAGTCGCCCCGAAGCCACTCGTCCACCATGCCCGGCAGCTGGCTGCGCCCCAGCACGCCGCCAAAGGCGGACCCGCGCCAGACCCGGCCCGTGACCAGCTGGAAGGGGCGCGTGGCGATCTCTTCGCCCGCACCGGCCACCCCGATCACGGTACACTCGCCCCAGCCCTTGTGGCAGCATTCCAGCGCCGAACGCATGACTTTCACGTTGCCGATGCACTCGAAGGAATAATCGACGCCGCCATCCGTCATCTCGACGATGACATCTTGAGTCGGCTGGGAAAAATCGCTCGGGCTGATGCATTCATGCGCGCCCAGTTGCTGCGCCAACGCGAACTTGTTGGGGTTGGTGTCGATGCCGATGATGCGCGAGGCCCCCTGCATCTTGGCGCCCTGGATCACCGCCATGCCCACGGCACCGAGGCCGAAGACCGCGACGGTCGCGCCCGGCTCGACCTTGGCGGTGTTGCGCACCGCGCCCATGCCGGTAGGGATCGCGCAGCCCATGACCGATGCCTTGGCCAGCGGGGCCTCCTTGGAGATCTTGGCCACCGCGATCTCGGGCAGCACGGTGTATTCCGCGAAGGTCGAGGTGCCCATGTAGTGGTGGATCTTCTTGCCCTTGTAGCTGAAGCGCGAGGTCCCGTCAGGCATCACACCGGCACCCTGGGTCTTGCGGATGGTCTGGCAAAGGTTGGTCTTGCCGGACTTGATGTAGGGGCAGTTCGGGTCCTCTGGCGTGTAGAGCGGGATCACGTGGTCGCCAGGCTTGAGCGAGGTGACGCCGGCCCCCAGCTCCTCGACGATGCCCACAGCCTCGTGGCCGAGAACGGCCGGAAACAGCCCTTCGGGATCGGCGCCCGAGAGGGTGAACATGTCGGTGTGACACAGGCTGGTCGTGACGATCCGGATCAGGACTTCGCCTTCCTTTGGACCATCAAGGTCGATTTCCTCGATCTCGAGCGGGCGGTTGGCTTCCCAGGCGACGGCGGCGCGGATTTTCATCGGCTCATTCCTCTTGTTGCTGTCTGGGAGGGTGTTACACAGTAACGCTCCGCGCGCGACGGCGCAGACCCACGCCATCTGGCCAATCACCGCGCCATACTGGCCACCGCAGGATTTGAAGATGCCGACAGAGCAAGACCGGTCCGAGACTTCCGATCACATGCGCCGGGTGACGCTGATCCTCTACCCCGGCTTCAAGACGCTGGAGGCCACGGGGCCGCTGAGCGTTCTTGGCTATGCCACCCAGCACCTTGCCGCGGCGGGGCGTCCGGGCGGCTATGACGTGCAGATCGCCGCGCCCGAGGCCGGACCGGTTCCGTCGGACACGCTGATGTCGATCGAGGCCGCCGTGGCCCTGCACGATCTTGGCGTGCCGGACACCGTGATGATCGCCGGGGCCGCACGGATCGAAGAGGCGCTCGAGCGCGAGGCGGCGCTGGTCGGCTGGTGCCGGACGAGCGGCCCCAAGGTGCCACGCTGCGCGGCGCTTTGCACGGGGTCGTTCTTTCTGGCCGAGGCCGGCCTGCTGGATGGCAAGCGCGCGGCGACCCACTGGAACTATGCCGACCGGCTTCGCCAGCGCTTTCCGCAGGTCGAGGTCGATGCCGACGCGATCTTCCTGCGGGCGGGCCAGATCTGGACATCGGCCGGGGTCACGGCGGCGATCGACCTGACGCTGGCGTTCGTCGAACAGGATTGCGGCCGCGACATCGCGCTCGCGGTGGCGCGCGACATGGTGATGTACCTCAAGCGGCCCGGCGGGCAGTCGCAGTTCAGCACCCTGCTGACTGGCCAGATGTCAGACCCGGCGGGGATGCGCGACGTGCTCGACTGGATGAACGACCGGCTCGACCAGCCCCTGACGCTTGAGGAGATCGCCTCTGCGCAGGGCATGAGCGTCCGCACCCTCACCCGCGCCTTCACCGCCGAATTCGGCGCCTCGCCAATGGCCACGCTCGAGCGCCTGCGCTGCGACCGGGCAAAGGCGCTGCTGCTCGACACCGACCTTCCGCTGAAGGTTGTCGCTTTTCGCGCCGGCTTCCGCAGCGACGAGCAGATGCGCAAAACCTTCCGGCGCCGGTTCTCGCTGTCGCCGCGCGACTACCGGGCGCGCTTCGCGACTTCGGGCACGCAGGTGGAGTGAGATGCGCGCACCCCGGGACCATCCCCCGGGGCGCGGCGATCAGTGCATATAGCCGGTGCCGTCTGCCTTTTCGGGATCTTCGACCGGGTCGAGCACCAGCAACAGGCGTGTTTCTCCGGTCCCGGCGATCGGGGGCGACCGATGCAGCAGCCCGGACAGCGGCGTTTCCGGCCAGCGCGTCCCGCGCAGGATGATCGGAGACCCGGTCGGCACAGTCAGGATCTGCGCCGGATCGGTGCCATCCGCAGAGATCCCGTATTGCGTACCGGTCCCACGATAGGTGCAAATCAGCCGCGCACTCACCGCGTCGATATGGAACTTGCGGCAGGCGTTGGTCTGGATCACGTCGAGACGCAGCTGCAGGCGATCGCACTTCATCACATCGGCGAAAATCAGCGCCAGCGCCGAGATATCCTCGATCAGCAGGTTGCGCTCCGGGCAGTCCGGGATCCCGTGCAGGCGGGCGATCTCGAGCAGTGCATCGCACACCGCTTCGGACCGCAGGATAACGCGGGCGCGGGGCAGTTGCTCGGGCGGCAACGCGTCGATCCAGCGTTGAAACCCGCTCAGCGGCGTCCGCTCCCAGACCGTGGCGGCCGTGCCGGGCTGGTGGATGGCCGACAGACCGGAGGGCCCGGAGGCGTGTTCGGTGCAGTGGTTCAGGTCTGCGGAGGTATCGAGGATCATGCGCTGGCCTCCGGTGGCTGGTAGGGAAGCGACGAGTGGTGCAGGACGATGCGCAGCGTGCCGGCCGCGTCCTTCTTGTAACCGAAGCTCTTGTCGACCGTGGTGATCGAGCCGTCCTTGTTGGTGAGCCGGATCCAGCCCATCCACATCGCGATATCGCCCTGAACGAACGTCGCCGACGTGGTGTTCTGACAGGCCCGCCAGCCCATGATCGCAAAGCCGTTGTCGAGCGGGTACTCCTCGGAATGACCACAGAAATAGGCCAGAGCTCCGGGCTTGGTCGGGCGGAAGGTCTGCGCGCCGCTGGCCATGGTCGGCTTGAACAGCACCGGGCCGAGATTGTAGCCGTAATAGGCATCGATATTGGCCGAGGCGACGGCGCGTGCGGCGTCGATGCCACCGTCCTCGAAGGCCTTGGAAATGGCGATCTTGCCATTGCCCCAGCTCACGAGGGCCTGTGCGATCTCGTCTTGGGTGATGTTCATTCGGTGCTCCTTTCCTTGTCCTGTCTCGCCCGTCAAACGGCGCCGGGAGTCCGCGCCTTGGCCACCAGCGCCTCTACGGCCTCTGGCTCACGGATGAGACGCTTCAGAAGTGTTGTCTTCCCGGCCCCTAAGGGCCCCGCAAGGTGACGGGATTGCGCGTGTCATCCAACGTCATAGCGCTGCTCATCTTTATACGTTTCCTCCGCCATGGCGCTACCCGTTATGTTATACCGTAACAATAAACAAGAGGGCAGACGCGACGATGAGCACAGCCGTGCAGTTTCAGGCACGGCAGAGCATCGAACGGGTCTTGGAAGGCACCGGGCTCGCGCCGAAACTCGGCCCAAACTGGCTCATGCCCTGCCGAACGACCGATGCCGAAAGCGGCGAGGTGCTGATCCTCGGCTGGATGAACACCGAGGCCTTTCGCCCGGCGATCGAGACCGGCGAGACGCAGTATTTCAGCCGCGCGCGGCAGGTTCTGTGGCACAAGGGTGCGGCCTCGGGCTTGGTGCTGAAGCTGGTCGAGGCGCGCATCGGCGACGCTCAGCTGCGCGCAAACCGCTCCCATGGCAGTCACTCTAAATCAGATAACCACATGGATTATAAAAGAAGTCGGGCTGCAGGGTGCCCCCCATCCTATTTCGATCGGACCGGCCGGGATATGAAGGCACCGAACAGCACGAGTGGTCCGGCAATGAAGAAAGCGAGCCCCGGTATCTCGGCGAAGACGGCAAATCCCAGAACCACGGCCCAGAGCACCGACAGGTATTCGAAGGGCGCCAGCGCCGAGGCATCCGCGTAGGAAAACGACAGCGTCATGAGAATTTGCGCAAGGCCCCCTGAGAGGCCAATCGCGATCAGGAGAGCAAGGCCTGTCGGACCGGGCCAGATCCAGCCCCACGGCAGCGTCGCGAGGCCGCCAAGCGCCGACACGAGCGCGAACCAGAACGCGATCGCGCCGGAGCCTTCACCAAGCAGCGTGAGCCTGCGCACCTGCACAAGCGCTCCTGCCGTCAGCGCGGCCGTCACAAGACCAAGAAATACGCCCAGACCGCCGGCGTCCGGCAAAACACCCGCGAAGGCGGGAAGGCAGAAGGCCGTCGCACCCGCAAGGCCCAGTGACACGCCTGCAATGCGCCGCGCCGTCAGCCGCTCTCCCAGAAGTGCCCAGGCAAGAACTGCGAGCACGACCGGCGCAAGATAGGACAACATCGTCGCTTCAGCGAGCGGCAGGAGCCGGATCGTCGCGAACGAGGTGAACATGGCGGCGGCGCCCATCAGGCAGCGCCCGATATGCCCCATTGGGCGGGAGGTCCTGAGGCCGCGCGGCCAGTCCCCGCGCCACCATAGGTAGGCCACAAGCGGCAGCATCGCGACAGCGGACCGGAAGAACACCACCTGCCCGAGCGGCACGGTGTCTCCCAGCGCCTTCACGAAGACCCCCATCAACGCGAAGGCCAGGGTCGACAGGATACGCAGGACGACCCCGACCCTTTCATTCGAGACATCAAGCGATGTGGGCGTCTGCGGCAGGGTCATCGCTTGGCTCCTGAGCTGGGCAGAGCAGCGAACGCGTCCACGCCCGCCTCTGGTGCGGGTGCATCACCCCGCGCTGAAACGGATGTGTGGTCGTCCCGCATCCGCGGATGCGTCGACATGGGCAGAGACCCGGAAGACATCCTTCAGAAGCTGTGGCGTGAGAACCTCTTCAGGTGTGCCGCAGGCGTGGATCTGTCCGTCCTGAAGCACCACGATCCGATCGCAATACATGGCAGCGAGGTTCAGGTCATGCAGGGCGATGACGCTGGTCAGGTCGAGGTCGCGCACCATGCGCAGGATCTCGATCTGGTGATGAATGTCGAGGTGGTTTGTCGGCTCGTCGAGGAACATCACCTGCGGGGCCTGAGCCAAGGCGCGCGCGATATGCACACGCTGGCGCTCCCCTCCGGACAGGGTCTGCCAGGCCTGTGTCCGGCGCGATGTCATGCCGACCCGCTGGAGCGCGTCGGTCACCGCGGCTTCGTCGCCTTCGGACCACCCCGCAAGGGCCGATCGGTGCGGGGTCCGTCCAAGCCGCACCACATCCTCCACCGAGACGTTGGTGTCGGTCGCAGCGCTTTGCTGCACGAAAGCCACGTGGCGCGACAAGGCCTTGCGCGCCACCCGTGCAATGTCCTGACCGTTGATCTCGACCCGTCCCGAGGCAGGGCGCCGCAGCCCCGCCAGAAGCCGCAGGAGCGAGGACTTGCCCGATCCGTTGGGGCCAATCAGGCCAAGGGTCTCTCCCGGGGCAACACTCAGCGACACGTCCGACACGATGCTCTTGCGCCGCACGCCCCAACGCAGGTTCTCGGCAACGACGCTCATGCCTGTGGCCTCGCGCGGTAGAGGATGATGGCGAAGAAGGGCACGCCGACCAGCGCCGTGACGACCCCGATGGGCACCGTCTGCTGCGTGGCGATGATGCGCGACACGATATCGGCGACGACCATGAAGATCGCCCCCGTCAGCGCGCTTGCCGGAAGCAGCCGCAGATGCATCGGCCCCACCACGTAGCGCGCTGCATGGGGCACCACGAGGCCGACGAACCCTATCGCGCCGACCATGCTGACGATCGTCGCGGTCAGCAGCGCCGTCACCGCAAAAAGCACGAGGCGAATGCGGGCGACGGGCACCCCCAGAGAGGCGGCATCCTCATCGCCGAAGGTGAAGGCATCGAGGGAGCGCGCCATCAGGATGCAGACTGCGAGGGCGAAGAGGACCACCACGAGCAGGAGCTGGAAATCCGGCCAACGCACGCCCCCGAAGCTGCCCAGCAGCCAGAACATCACGTCGCGCGCCTGCTGGGCATTGCCAGAGGTCGTCACGATATAGGAGGTCAGGGCGTTGAACAGCTGCGAGGCCGCGACGCCCGCAAGGATCGTGTGGTTCGGCCCGCTGGTTGCGCCGTTCGACAGAAGCGCCACCAGCCCGAAGGCGGCAAAGGCCCCGGCAAAGGCGCCCAGAGACAGCGACAGGCTCCCCGCGCCGATCCCCAGCACGATGACGCAGACCGCCCCGGTCGAAGCCCCGGCCGAGACGCCGAGCACGAAGGGCTCTGCCAGCGCGTTGCGCAGCAGCGCCTGCAGGATCGCGCCGCAAAGCGCCAGCCCGGCCCCGGCCAGCGCCGCGATCAGGGCCCGGCTCAGGCGCAGGTTCCAGACCACGCTCTGCTCGATCGGAGGGATATCGGCACCGGTCAGCCCCAGCTCGTTGGTGACCGACAGGAACACCGTCGTGAGCGCGATGTTGTAATCCCCGATTGCCGTCGCGCTCGCGACGGCAAAGACCAAAACGATCAGCGACAGGAACAGCAAAAGGGCGAGGCGCGCGGCCCCGCCCTTGGACAGGCTTGCCGGCATCACGGAAGATCAAGCGTCTCGAGCTGCTCGGCGATCTGCTCGGCGCCGTAGAGCGTGCGGATGCTCGGGTTCATCGCGGCGCCGCTCATGGTGACGATCCGGCCGGTTTGCACCGCCTCCATCTGGCTGACCGTCGGGTCGGAGGTCAGGAAGTCGATCTTGTTCTCGGCGGTGTCCAGATCCCAGCGGTTGCGGTCGACCTGCGTCGCGACAAAGACCGTCGGATCGGCCGCCATGATGCCTTCCCAGCCGACCGCGGGCCAGTCGGCCTCGGTCTGGATGGCATTGCGGCCCCCGAGGACGTCCGCGATATAGCCCGACGGGCCGTTGCCGCCGCCGAGATAGGCATCATCGGCGGGCGACGGGCTGGAGAACCAGAACAGGAAGGTCAGGTCCTCGTTCTCGGAGAACCGCGCGCGCAGCGCCGCTTCGCGTGCCTTGAAATCCTCGATCAGCGCCTCGCCGCGATCGGCGACATCAAAGATCCGCGACAGGTCGTCGATCTCCTTGTAGAGCAGGTCCATGCTCCACAGTTCGCCGCGCGACCCATAGGCATCGCCCGCATTCAGCGTCGTCGAACAGGCACTGGGCGACAGGTAGGTCGGGATCCCGAGCTCCTCGAAATCCGACCGCTTGGCGACCTTGCTGTCGGGCCCGAGCAGTGTCGTCAGCATCGCTGCCACGAAGTCCGGCTGCTTCGACAGCACGGCTTCCAGGGTCGGGAACTCCACCGTGAGAACCTCGACCTTGTCGTTGGCCTCGGCGACGTCGGGGAGCACCGAATTCGGCCAGAAGGCGGTCGCCTTCATCTGATCCTCGAGCCCGAGCAGCAGCATGATCTCGGCACTGTTCTGACCAAGGGCCACGGCGTTCTGCGGCGCCTGCTCGAATGTCACCGTCTGGCCGCAGTTTTCAATCGTCAGCGGGTAGCTCGTCTGCGCCTGCGCCGAGGCGACCGAGACGGTCAGCGCGGCGGCTGCAGATGCAAGGGTCGAAGTGTTCAGCATGTCGGAGACCACTTTACTGAGTGTTTTTGTCGGAGATGCGTTACAGGCTTCTGGAAATGCCTGCAAGCGCATTGCCACTCAGTCTGCACCGGCGTCATGGCGCCGATGGCAGGGACAATGCGCGCCATCATCCACGGACGGCGCGCTAACGCTACTGGCGCCATCAGAGCCCGGCGAAGTGGAAGGCCTTTGTCTCGAGATACTCCTCGATGCCCTCCTGCGCCCCCTCGCGCCCGAGGCCCGAGGATTTTACCCCTCCGAAAGGCGCCTCGGCGTGGCTCACGGCGCCGGTGTTGAGCCCCACCAGCCCGGCTTCGAGCGCTTCACCAAAGCGGAAGGCGCGGGCCATGTCGGTGGTGTAGAAATACGCCGCCAGTCCGAACGGGGTGCCGTTGGCGATCGCAAGAGCCTCCTCCTCGGTCTCGAAGCGAAAGATCGGCGCCACCGGACCGAAGGTCTCTTCGCTGGCCAGCCGCATCTCGGGCGTGGCTCCGGTGAGCACCACCGGATCGGCGAACTGCTCGGGCAGATCGCGCGAGGCGGTGGCACGGGTTGCGCCTCTGGCGAGCGCATCCTCGACATGGGCGGAAATCTTCTCGATCGCGGCGGCGTTGATCATCGGGCCGATCTCGGCCCCGGCCTCGGTGCCCGCCGCAACCTTGAGCGCATCGACCCGCGCCGCCAGAGCGGCGACAAAGGCATCATGGATGCCCGACTGGACGAGAATGCGGTTAGCGCAGACGCAGGTCTGGCCGCCATTGCGGAACTTGGACGCCATCGCGCCCTCGACCGCGGCGTCGAGATCGGCGTCGTCGAACACGATGAAGGGCGCGTTTCCGCCCAGTTCGAGGCTCATCTTCTTCAGGGTCGGCGCGCATTGCTCGGCCAACAGCGCCCCCACCCGGGTCGAGCCGGTGAAGCTCAGCTTGCGCACCACCGGCGACGCGGTCAGCGTCGCGCCGATCGCTTCCGGGCGGCCCGTGAGCACGTTGAGCACGCCCTTGGGAATGCCCGCCCGTTCGGCCAGCACGCAGAGAGCCAGCGCCGAGTAGGGGGTGAAGTCCGAGGGCTTGATCACCATGGTGCAGCCCGCGGCCAGCCCCGGGGCCACCTTGCGGGTGATCATCGCGTTGGGGAAGTTCCACGGCGTGATGATGGCGCAGACGCCCACCGGCTCCTTCATGGCGAAGATCTTCTTGCCCGGCACCGGGCTCGGGATGATGTGACCATTGATGCGGCGCGCTTCCTCGGCGAACCAGCGCACGAACGAGGCGCCGTAGAGGATCTCGCCCTTTGCTTCGGCCAGCGGTTTGCCCTGCTCGGCTGTGAGGATCAGCGCAAGGTCGTCGGCATGGTCGAGCATGAGCTGATACCACGCCATCAGCAGGTCAGCGCGCTCGGCATGGGTCTTCTTCTTCCAGTCGACCATCGCGGCCTCTGCCGCGGCGATGGCCTGCGTCGTCTCGTCGGCCGTGCAGTCGGGCATGTGGCCCAACGCACCGCCGGTCGCAGGGTTGGAGACTTCCATGTCGGCCCGGGCGACCCACGCGCCATCGATCAGGGCGGCTTCGCGGAACAGGTCGGGATCGGACAGGCTCTCGCGGATGTCGGCGGCAAATGCGCTGTGCAGGGTCATGTCTCAGGCCTCCAGGGCGGCGATGACCGCCGCGGTGATCTCTTGCGTGCTGCTCGCGCCCGGGCGGCAGCCGATACCCTTCGCGGTCGCCGCCTCGATGGCGGACAGGAACGCGGAAGAGGCCTCGCCCTCGCCCAGATGCTCGAGCATCTGGGCCACCGACCAGATCGCGGCGATCGGGTTGGCGATGTTCTGGCCTGCGATGTCTGGGGCCGAGCCGTGCACCGGCTCGAACATCGACGGCGCCGTGCGGTCGGGGTTGATGTTGGCCGAGGCGGCGAAGCCCAGACCGCCCTGAATGGCGGCCCCGAGATCTGTGAGGATGTCGCCGAAGAGGTTCGACGCCACCACCACATCGAGATCCTGCGGCGCCATGACCATCTTGGCCGCCATGGCATCGATATGCATGTGGCTGACGGTCACGTCCGGATACTCGGCGGCCAGTTCGCGGGTGACCTCGTCCCAGAACACCATCGAGTATTTCTGAGCATTCGACTTCGTCACCGAAGTCAGGTGCTTGCGGCGGGCGCGCGCCTGCTCGAAGCCGAAGCGCAGGATGCGCTCGACGCCCGCACGCGTGAAGACCGAGGTCTCGACCGCCACCTCATTGTCCTTGCCCTCGTGCACGCGGCCGCCGGCGCCGGAATACTCGCCTTCGGTGTTCTCGCGGATGCACAGGATGTCGAAGCCCTCGGCCTTGAGCGGGCCCTCGACCCCGGACAGCAGCCGGTGCGGACGGATATTGGCGTATTGGTTGAACGCCTTGCGGATCGGCAGCAGCAGCCCGTGTAGGGAGACCGAGTCCGGGACCGTGGCGGGCCAGCCGACCGCGCCGAGATAGATCGCGTCGAAGCCGCGCAGGGTCTCGATGCCGTCGGCCGGCATCATCGTGCCGTGCTCGAGATAATACTCGCAGGACCATGGAAAGCGCGTGGTCTCGAAGCTGAAGCGGCCCTTGGCGGCGGCGGCCAGCACTTCCATGGCGGCATCGGTCACGTCGGTGCCAATCCCGTCGCCGGGGATCAGGGCAAGAGTGTAGGTGGTCATCGGTCAGTCCCTGTTCAAAGGTCGATCAGCACGGACTTGGTCCGGCGGTTGGCGAGAAAGGCCTCGCGACCCAGATCCTTGCCGAGCCCCGAGGCCTTCCAGCCCCCGGTCGGCAGGATGTGGTCGCGCGTGCGCCCGTAGCGGTTGACCCAGACCGTGCCGGCCTCAAGCCGCCGCGTCAGGCGCAGCGCGCGGCTGAGATCGCGGGTGAAGAGCCCCGCCGCAAGGCCGTAGGTCTGATGCGCGGCCAGCGCCATCGCCTCGTCTTCGTCCTTGAAGGTCTGGAACGTGGCGACCGGGCCGAAGATCTCCTGCGTCACGGCGGGGCTCTCCTGCGTGACGTTGCCGATCAGCGTCGGCTGGTAGAAGCTGCCCTCGCGGTCGAAGGGCGCGCCGCCGCAGAGCAGCTCGGCGCCCTGCCCCACCGCCGCCTGCACGATGCCGTCGATACGCTGCAGCTGACCGGCCGAGATGATCGGCGAGAAACCGGCCTCGGGGGCCAGCGTGTCCTCGGGACGATACTTGGCAAAGCGCGCCGCGAGACGCTCGGCCAGCGACCCGGCGATACTCTCCTCGACCAGGATGCGCGAACCCGCGACGCAGAACTGCCCGGCATTGGGCATGATGCCCCGGTCGAGACACTCGGCCGCAAGATCGAGATCGGCATCGGCGAACACCACCATCGGGCTCTTGCCGCCAAGCTCGAGCGTCATGGGCTTGATGCCGGTCCGGGCGATGTTCTCCATGATCGCGGCGCCTGCGCGGGTCGAGCCGGTGAACGAGACCTTGTCGATCTGCGGGTGACCGGTGATCGCGGTGCCGGTCGTGGGTCCGTCGCCCAGCACGATGTTGATCAGGCCGGCGGGGATGCCCGCCCGCACCGACAGTTCGGCCATGTAGAGCGTGCTGTAAGGGGTCATCTCGGAGGGCTTGAGCACCACGGCATTGCCCGCCGCGAGCGCCGGTCCGAGCTTCCAGCCCGCCATCGACATCGGGAAGTTCCACGGCGTGATCGCACCGATGACCCCGTAGGGCTCGTCGGCGATGAAGCCGAAGGCGCTGTCGACGGTCGGGACGAGATCGCCGCCTTCCTTGTCGGCGAACTCGGCAAAGAACCGGATCTGCTCGGCGGTGACCATCACATCGCCGGTTTTCGCCTGCGCCAGCGGTCGCGACGAGCAAATCGCCTCGAGATAGGCGAGGCGCTCGGCTTCGGCCTCGATCAGGTCGGCCCAGGCATGCATCGCCCTGACCCGCTCGCGGGGGGCGATGCCGCCCCAGTTCGACGCCTCCCGCGCCGCGCGCGCCGCCTGAACCGCCTCGTCGACCAGCGCCGCGTCAGCGCCGGGAATGGCGCCGATCCGCTGCCCGGTGGAGGGCGAGATGACGTCGATCTCGGCCGGGGCGGTCACGGTGCGACCCGCGATGAAATGTCCCGTCGGAAGCGGGGCGTCGAAGCCGGGCATGGGCTACTCCTGTCGTTGCTTGGGACCACCTTCGGCGAAGCGGCCCGGACAAAGCTGCCGAATGCCGCGCAGACGCAGAATTCTCTGCGGGATGCGTCGGGCTGGCAGCTTATTCTGCCTCGGCCTCGCACTCGCTTGCCGCCCCGCTCAGCCACGCGCCGATAGGGGCCGGGCGCGCGGGAGGCTGCGCCCTGAACCGCCCCACCTCGGAGGGCGGACGCCCCGACGCCGCGGCGATGATCTCGGCGCCGGCCAGCTGGCAATAGCGTCCCTGGCAGCGCCCCATGCCAACGCGCCCGAGCGACTTGGCCCGGTTGGCCTCGGGCCCCGAGAGCGGCAGCGTGTTGCGCAGGTCGCCGGCACGAACACCCTCGCAGCGGCAGATCACCGTGTCATCGGGCAGCCCCCCGACCGCCTCGTCGGGCCACGGAAAGGCACGCGCCATGGCCTCGGCAAAGCGGCGCATCCGCGCCAGCCGGCGCAGCAGCGGCGCGGGCTCGGGATGCGGCAGGCCAAGGTCCTGAAGGCAGGCGATGGCGGCGACCTGCCCGACAAGCTCGGCGCCGTCGGCCCCGAGAATGCGCAACCCGTCCCCCGCGAGGTAGAGCCCTTCCCCGGCGCGCCCAAGTGCATCCGCACGCGGCAGCCACTGGTGAAACGCCCGATCCCAGTCAAAGCGCGCGCCCGCGATGTCGGCCAGCGTCCCGTCGGCGCGCAGGTGCCAGCCGAGCCCGACCATGTCGCAGCGCGTCTCGTGGCGGCGCCCGCGCGCGTCGCACCAAACCATCGCGGTGGGGCCGCTCTCGTCTGTCTCGATGCGCTCGAGCGTAACACCGGCGTGGTAGATGCGGCCAAGCCCCACGCGCAGCCGAAGGCCGCGCAAAGTCACCAGCGGCCGCGCCAGCGCCATGCCGACCCCGCCGGTGAGCTGAGCGCGCAACGGCGCGGTGTCGAGCACCGCCGCGACCTGCGCGCCGGCGGCCTGCAGCTGCGAGGCCAGAAGGGTGAGCAACGGGCCGGTCCCGGCCAGCACGATGCGTCGGCCAAGCGCCACGCCCTGAGACTTGAGCGCGATCTGCGCCGCACCGAGCGAATAGACCCCGCCTGCCTGCCAACCCGGCACGGGGGCCAGCCGGTCGGTCGCGCCGGTGGCGAGGATCAGGCGGTCATGGCGGATCTCCTCCCGCGCCTCGCCCAGCACATACGCAACCCCGTCGCGCAGCGCCAGAACCGAGCGTCCGGGCAGATGGGTGATGCGGCCCTCGGCGACCAGCGCGTCGAAGGTGCCATGCAGGGCGCGGGCCTTGGCGGCCTCGGACCCGTAGAGTTTCTCCGGCGGGCGTGTGAAGCCCTCCGGCGGGCGGCGGTAGATCTGTCCACCGGCGCGCGCGGCCTCGTCCACCACGACCGGATGCAGCCCGGCCCCGGCCAGCGTCTCGGCGGCACGGATGCCCGCCGGGCCCGCGCCCACGATCAGAACCCGGCTCATGCGGAGCGCGCCGGCCACTGCGCGGGCGCGGCGCTCAGCAGCCGCATGCCCTCGGCAAGCGGTGTCGAGCAGGCCCGCAGACGCGGCCCCTCTTCCTGCCAGACCCAGCAATCCTGGCAGGCTCCCATCAGGCAGAACCCGGCCCGCGCCTCGGGGCCGAACTCGGAGGCGCGCAGGGCGCCGCGCGACAGCAGGATCGCGGTCAGCACCGTGTCGCCCTCGAGCCCGGTCAGCGCCTCGCCGTCGAAGGTGAACCCGACCGGGGCGCGGGCGGTCTCGGCCAGCCGGACTAGCCGGCCCGTGCTGAACCCGGCTGCACTCATTCCGCAGCCTCGGCGAAGCCTTGCGGGCGCGGCAGCTCGGGGAAGCGGGCGCAGGTGGCTTCGAACGCGGCATCGACCGCCACGGCGCCGCTGCCCTCGATGCGGCGGAAGATCTCGGTCTTGGTGAAGAACCGCCAGTGGATCGGCAGGCTGCCCAAGATCTCGGTGAGCCTGTCATAGGCCTCGTCGGTCCAGCGCGACTCGTAGCCCTCGCGCTCGGGGCCATAGTGGAAGAACGCCCCCGACGGCGCCGGCAGGGCCGCGCGCGCCGCCTCTGTCGCGGCCTCGTCGACCTCGCCGTCCCTGAGGATCACGCCGTAGTCGCGCTCTGCCGCCTCGGGCGAAACGTAGCCCCGCGCCACGTCGCGGGCGACCCGCCACGGCTCGCGCTCGGCCGGGTTGCCGCGCCCTCCGCCGCCGGCGGACCGCACCTCGAGCACATCGCCGGGCTGCAGGATGGCGGTGTCCTTCGAGCCCATGCGGCGCTCGTCGGGGGTGCCGGGATTGACCACCATGTCCGCGAGCCCCGCCGCCCGGCCGCCATCGGTGCCCCAGGGCCGGAAGAACGAGCGGTCGCGGTTGCGCGCGGTGATGCGGCTGTCGGGGGTGAAGACCCGGAACGCCATTTCGGTGGCCAGACCGCCGCGCCAGCGCCCGGCGCCGCCGGTGTCCTGCGCCAGCCCGTATTTCACGAACTCCACCGGCACCTCGGTCTCGGTGATCTCGATCGGCGTGTTCTTGAGATAGGCGGCGTCGGCGCCCGAGCCGTTGGTGCCGTCGCGATGCGGCATGCCGCCGCCGCCGCCCACCACCGGGTTCACCGCCGCGATCACCGTGCGCTGCGAGCGCTCGTCACGGGTCATCACGTTGACGATGCAGTTGTTGCCGGCGGGAGCGGCGGGCATCCGGTCGGGGATCGCCTGCACGAAGGCGCCGAAGATCACCGAGCGCAGCCGCGCGCAGGTCAGCGAGCGCATGCCCACCGCCGCCGGCGCGACCGGGTTCAGCACGGTGCCCTCCGGGGTGATGCAGGTGAAGGGCCGGGTCAGGCCGGTGTTGAGCAGGATGCGGGGATTGAGCGTGTAGAGCACGTAATACACCCCCACCAGCAGCATGGTGTGGCGCGGATCGCCGCCCGAGGGCACGTTGAGCGAGGAGGCCAGCTGCGGGTCCGAGCCGGTAAAGTCGAGGATCGCCTCATCGCCCCGGATCGTCAGCGTGAGCTTCAGCCGACAGGGGTTGGCCTCGTCGCTGTCCTCGTCGGCGTAATCGGCAAAGACGTACTCACCATCGGGGATCTCGGTGAGAATGGCACGGGCCTGCGCCTCGGCCTGCGCTTTCAGCGCCGCCACGCCGCTGACGAAGCCCTGCTTGCCGAAGCGCTCGATCATCGCGTGAACCTTGCGCTCGCCGGTGTTGAGCGCGCCGACCAGCGCCTTGATGTCGCCGATATTGAGGGCGGGCTTGCGCACATTGGTCGACATGATCTGCATGATCTGCTCGTCGAACACGCCCTCGCGCACCAGCTTCATCGGCGGAAAGCGCAGGCCCTCTTGATGGATCTCGGTCAGCGAGCGCGACAGCGAGGCGGGCACGGCGCCGCCCATGTCGGTGTTGTGGATGTGCCCGCCGGTCCAGGCGACGATCTCGTCATCGGCGAAGACCGGCTTCCACAGGTGGGTATCGGGGGCGTGGGTGGCCACGTGGCCCGAATAGGGATCGTTGGTGAAGGCCACATCGCCGGGGCGGTAGTCCTCGACCATGTCGATCGCCCGGCCATAAGTCAGGCCGGGATACCATGTCGCCCCCAGCTCCATCGGCACGGCGAAGGTGTCGCCGGTGCGGTCCATCAGCATGACCGTGAAGTCCTGGGTTTCCTTCACGAAGGCGGAATGCGCGGTGCGGTGCAGGGTGTGGGCCATGTTCTCGGCCGCCGCGCGGGCATGATTGGCGAGCACCTGGAGGGTCATCTTGTCGAACATGGATCAGTCCTCGAACTGCAGGTGGATGTTGAGATTGCCGTCGACCCGGGCGCTGGCGCCCACGGGAATGGCAAAGGTGGTGTCTTCCTGCGCGACGATCGCCGGCCCGCCAAAGACCGTGCCCGCCGCCAGCGCTGCGCGCGGATAGAGCGGCACCGGACGCCAGCCGCCGATATGGACCTGCACAACGCGGCTGTCGCCGGCCTCGACACGGGCCAGCTCGGCGAGGTCGGGCTTGGGCCCGGCCCCCACCGCCGAGAGCCGCAGGTTGACCATCTCGATCCGGCCTTCGGGATCGTCGAAATCGTAGATCCGGCGATGGGTCTCGTGGAACGCATCGGTCAGCCGGTCGAGATCGGACAGCCAGTCGGGCTCGAGGGTCACCTCGATCTCGTAGCTCTGCCCCGCATAGCGCATGTCGCCGGAGAGCCGCAGCTCGATGGCGCCGTCATGGCCCTGCGCCGCGAGCCAGTCGCGGCCCTCGTCCGCCAGCGCCTTGAAATGCTCCCGCAGCACCGGCAGGCGCGCGGCATCGAGATCGGCAAAGACCGTGCGGATGAAGTCGCCCTTCAGATCGGCCACCAGTCCGCCGAGCGCCGAGACCACGCCGGGACGTCGTGGCGCCACGACCCGCGGCATCCCGAGCTCGCGGGCGAGGAAGGCGCCCAGCATCGGGCCACCGCCACCGAAGGGCATCAGCGCGAAGTCGCGCAGGTCGACCCCGGCCCGCGACGACAGCTTCTCGACCTCGACGAACATCTCCGAGATCGCGATGTCGAGGATCGCCTGAGCGGTCTCCTCGACGCCTCGCCCGAGCGTCTGCGCCAGCGCGCCAACCGCCTCGCGCGCCAGATCCACCTTCATGTCGAGCTGGCCATAGGCCATTTCCGAATGCCCCAGCCAGCCGCAGACCGCCATCGCGTCGGTGACGGTGGCGCGGGTGCCGCCGCGCCCGTAGCAGGCCGGGCCGGGCACCGAGCCTGCGCTTTCGGGGCCCACGCGCAGCACGCCGTGCTCATCCACCGAGGCGATCGAGCCGCCGCCGATGCCGATCGAGCTGACCGAGACCGACGGGATGTGCAGCGGGAACTCTCCCACCAGCTCGTCCGAGCCGAACTGCACCTCGCCGTCGATGATCAGCGCGAAATCCGCCGAGGTGCCGCCGATGTCGAGCGTCAGGAGGCGGCTCTCGCCCGCCTGCCGCGCCAGCCATGCCGCGCCGATGACCCCCGAAGCAGTGCCCGAGAGCAGCATCGAGACGCAGTCGCGGCGCCCCTCGCCGGCCGTCATCACGCCTCCGTTCGACTTGGTCAGCATCGCCCGCGCCGGCACGCCCTGCGCTGTCAGCCGCGCCTCGAGCGCCTCGAGATAGCCAGCGACGCGGGGGTGCACGTAGCCGTTGAGGATCGCGGTCGAGCTGCGCTCGTATTCGCGGATCACCGGCCAGACCTCGGAGGAGGTGAAAACGAAGAGCTCCGGGGCAAGCGCCTCGATCTCCTCGCGCACCGCGATCTCCTGCGCCGGGTCCCGCCATGCGTGCAGCAGCGAGACAATGACGCCCTCTGCCCCTGCGGCCCGGGCCTGCGCCACGGCCTCGGCGACGGCGCCCTCGGGCGCATCGCTGCGGCGTCCGTCGGCGCGCATCCGCAGCGGCAGGCCGAAGATCATGTCGCGCGGCACCAGCGGATCGGGGCGCTGGCAGAACAGCGAGTACATGTCGGGCATCCGCAGGCGGGCCAGCTCGATCACGTCCTCGAAGCCCGCGTTGGTGAACATCGCAAGCCGTGCGCCTTTGCGCTGGATGATGGTGTTGATGCCCACGGTGGTGCCATGCACGAAGCGGCTCACCGCCGCCGCGTCCAGCCCTTCGCGCTCGGCCAGCAGGTCGAGACCGGTGCGCAGCTCGGCGCCCGGATCATCCGGCGTGGTCAGCACCTTGAGCGAGGCGATGCGGCCCGAGTTGGCCTCCAGCGCGCAGAAATCCATGAAGGTGCCGCCGATATCGACACCGATCTTCCAGTCTTCGCCCTGAGGGTCCCTGCCGGGGAGTTGGCCGTCCATGGGTCATCGCCTTTCGTTCCGTTTGCCCCAATCGAGCAGAGCGCGGCCCGGCGGTCCAAGTCGGATGCGGCGCAAACCCATAAGTCCGACCTATGGCGGCGCGAGTCCTGTCGGCAACAACGCCCGAACCTGGCCCCGCATCAGCTCTTCAGCCCGCGAGAGCGCCCGCCCCCGCAAGGTCAGCAGCGACAGCGGCAAGGCCGGCGAGGCGGTGAGCGGGCGCACCTCGATCCCGTCGAACTGCTCCCAAGGCAGCAGCGAGTCGACAACCGCGATGCCGAGCCCCGCCTGCACGAACCCCACCGCAGAGATCGAAGTGTCGATCTCGAGCCGTGGCTCGAAGCGGCCGCCTTCGCGACGCGCCGCCCTGTCGAGCTCATCATAGGGTCGGGTCGCGTTGCGGTAGGAAATGACGAAGGCATCGCTCAGCTGTCCCAGACCGATGCTCTCCTGCCCGGCCAGCGGATGCTCCGCGGGCAACAGGCAGCAAAACCCTGTCCGGCCCAGCACCTCGACCTCGATCTCCTGCGGCATCTGGTCGGTCAGCGCCAACGCCATCGCCGCATCGCCCTCGCGGAGCATGGTGTGAAGGGACTGCACCGGCGCGACGTTGCAACGCAGCGCGATGTCGGGATGCCGGGCGCGAAACGCCGCCATCACGCGCGGCAGCAGCGACATGGCGGGCGGGGTCGAGCAGCCGATGCGCACCAGACCGGCACGCCCGAGCCTGAGGTCGGCGGTCTTGCGCCGCAGCCCCTCAAGCTCTCCGAAAAGGCGCTCGGCCTCCGGATAGAGTTCCTGGGCCTCCGGCGTCGGTTTCAGCCGCCCCTTCTCGCGGGTGAACAGCGCAAAGCCCAGATCGTCCTCGGTGTGGCGCAACACCTGGCTCAGCGCCGGTTGCGAGATGTTCAGCAGGCGCGCTGCCTCGGTCACTGTTCCCGCCCGCATCACCGCGGTGAACACCTCAAGCTGCCGTGCCCGCATGTCGCTCTCCATAGGTTGGACTTATGACCATGCCTGTTTCCCGTCTTTGACCCAAGGCCCCTTGCCGGGTTCTCTTGGGGCAAGATGCAAAGGAGCTTTCATGCAGGTCATCGTACTTGGCGGCGGGCTGATGGGCACGGCCACGGCCTTTTTCCTGGCCCGGCGCGGCGTCCGCGTGCGGCTGATCGAGCGCGGCCTCATCGGGGCCGGCGCAACGGTGGCCTCGTTCGGCAACATCCGCCGCAGCGGGCGAGCGCTCGAGCAGATGCCGCTGGCACAGCGCTCGCTGGCGCTCTGGACCCGGTCCGAGGCGCTGCTTGGCCGCGATGTCGAGTTCCGCGCCACGGGGCACCTGCGGCTGATCTTCGACGAGGCCTCGCGTGCGGACATGCGCCGCTTCGCCGACGCAGCACGGCCGCTGGGCCTCGCGCTCGAAGAGCTGGCGCCCGCCGAAATCGCCCGCCGCTTTCCGGGCCTCGGCCCGACGGCCATTGCTGCCAGCTTTTCTCCGCAGGACGGCAGCGCCAACCCGCGGCTGGTTGGGCCGGCCTTTGCCGATGCAGCCGCCCGTGCCGGCGCCGAGATCGTGGCGGAGGCCGGCGTGCCCGACATCGCCCGCACCGAGAGCGGCTTCGAGCTCAGCACCAGACAGGGCGTCTTCGGGGCCGATGTTCTGGTGAATTGCGCCGGGGCCTGGGGCGCCGAGGTTGCGGGCCGCTTCGGCGAGGCGGTGCCACTGGGGATGCACGGCCCCCAGATGGGCGTGACCGAGCCCCTGCCGCACCGCATCCTGCCGGTGGTCGGTGTCTGGTCGCAGCAGAGCGGTGCCTACCTGCGTCAGGTCGAGCGCGGCAACATCGTCTTTGGCGGCGGCGTGCCGCGGCTGCCGGTCGACGAGAGCGGTTTCGGCCGTTTCGATCCCTCGGGCCTGTCGCGGCAGCTCGGGAAGCTGGTGCGGATGTGCCCGGCGCTGCGCGACGTGGCGATCATCCGGCACTGGTCGGGCTGCGAGGGCTATGTCGATGACGGGCTTCCGGTGATGGGGGCCTCGGCCAACACGCCCGGCCTGTTCCACGCCTTCGGCTTCTGCGGCCACGGCTTCCAGCTTGGCCCCGGCGTCGGAGACGCCATGGCCGAACTGGTGGCAACCGGGGCCTGCGAGACTCCGATCGAGGCCATGTCGATCGCCAGGTTCGCCGCGTGAGCCTAGAATTTCGCCACCTTGCCCCATTGCGAGCCGTCGAAGCGGTTCAGCTTGTACTGGTCGGTTTCGGTGATCGGCGCGCGCCCGTTGAGCATGTCCGCCACCAGATGACCAACCCCCGGCCCGATGCCGAAGCCGTGGCCCGAGAGCCCGGCCGCCAGTGTCAGCCCCGGGATGCCGATGTCGGAATCGATGACCGGCACGCCGTCCGGGGTGCTGTCGATGTAGCCCGCCCACCTGGCCTGGACCGTCGCGCCCTCCAGCGCCGGCAGCAAGCGTCGGGCGCGGGTCAGGGTTTCGTCCACCAGCCGCTCGGATGGCTTGGGATCAAGGATGCGCACCTGCTCCATCGGGGTCTCTCGGTCGAGCGCCCAGATCTTGCGGGTCTCGAACCCGGCCTGCCAGGCCTGCAACCCGCCCGGCGCCAGCGCGCGCCAGCGCTTGGCGAACATCGGCAGGAAGTGCTTGGCCCCGCGCAGCGTGCCGGGGGTCGGGTCGACATGGCTGCGCCCGGAGATCGCCAGCGTGTGCCCGCCATCGCCGCGCCGGGTCACCGAGACGGCGGCGGTGTGAAGCGCCGGCGGCAGATCCTCGATGCCCGGCGCCAGCGACAGGATCGAGCTGCGCACCGAGGCCTGCGGAAAGACGATGCCCGACTGATGCAGGAAGCTTCCCGCCCAGGCGCCGCCCGAGAGCACGACCTGTTTCGTCTGGATGCGGCCCTTCTCGGTCACCACCGCGGAAACCGCACCGGCCTCGGTCTCGATGCCGCGCGCGGCGCAGCTCTGGATCACCTGCCCGCCATGCTTGAGGATGCCCTTGGCAATCAGCGGCGCGGCGCGCGAAGGGTCGGCCACGCCGTCGCTGGGCGACCAAACGCCGCCGGCCCAGCTCTGGCCGGTGGCGGCGCCGCGCTCGGTGGCCTCTGCGGCGCTCAGCATCCGGGTGTCGACGCCCTCGCCGCGGGCAAAACGCCCCCAGCGCGCCCAGCCCTCCAGCTCGGCTGGGTCGTTGGAGAGATAGAGCAGCCCGCAACGGCGAAACCCGAGGTCTTCTCCGATGTCGCGCGTCATCTCTTCCCAAAGCGCCAGGCTGCGGGTCGAGAGCGGCAGTTCGCGGGCATCGCGGTTCTGCTGGCGGCACCAGCCCCAGTTTCGGCTCGACTGTTCGGCCCCGACGCGGCCCTTTTCGAGCAAGACCACCTTCATCCCCGCCCGTGCCAGCCAGTAGGCGGCCGAGGTGCCGACGATGCCAGCCCCGATCACCACGCAATCGGCGGTCTCTGGCAGCTCGGTCTGGGTGTCGATATGCAGCAAGGGGGCGGTCATGTCAGTCTCCTGTAATCCCCTCATTTTCTATGCCGGACGGCCCAGTTGCATCTGCCGGATCACCCCGCCGTCACGGCATTTCCTGTCGAATGCGGTTGACTCGCAGACGGCCCTGCCCTTGAGAAGATCGAACCGGCGCGCAGACCCCGAAGGAAAGACACGATGAGCCCCAGCTACAAGCTCGACCGGATCGACCTGAAGATTCTCGCCGAGTTGCAGCGCAACGGGCGTATCACCAATGTCGAGCTCGCGGACTTGGTGAACCTGTCACCCTCGCCCTGCCTGATGCGGGTGAAAAAGTTGCAGAAGGCCGGCTACATCACCGGCTACGCGGCGCAGGTCGACATGGCCAAGCTCGGCGAGACGCTGACCGTGTTCACCGAGTTCACCTTGCGCAACCACCGCCAGATCGACCTTGCCCGCTTCCAGGAGGCTTTGGAGCAGGTCGAATGCTGCGTTGAATGCCACCTCGTTTCGGGCGGCTACGACTATCTGGCGAAATTCGTTACCGCGTCGATCTCGGATTACCAGACGATTGTCGAGGAGCTCATCGACCGCGATGTCGGGATCGATAAGTATTTCAGCTTCGTGGTGATGAAGACCCCGTTCTCCAAGACCCGGATGCCGCTCACGCATCTCTTCGCCGACAAGGTCTGAGACCGGGGCCGCGCGATCCGCTCGCAGCCCCGGCGGGTCTCGGGCTCAGCGGTTGGCGAATTGCGCCACCAGCTCGGGATCCTGCTCGAGCCCGGCAAGCCAGCCGGTGTCGAGCTTCGGCACCGACGAGATCAGCAGCCGCGAATAGGGATGCGTGGCCTCGCTCGACATCGTCGCGGCGGGCAGCGCCTCGACCACCTCGCCCTTGTACATCACCAGCACGTCATCGCAGATCGCCTCGACCGTCGAGAGATCGTGGCTGATGAACATGTAGCTCAGCCCCAGTTCGCTTTGCAGTTCCTTGAGCAGCTCGAGGATCGCCGCGGCCACCACCGTGTCGAGCGCCGACGTGATCTCGTCGCAGAGAATGAGCTCCGGTTTCGCCGCCAGCGCGCGGGCCAGGTTCACCCGCTGCTTCTGGCCACCCGACAGTTCGCCCGGCAGGCGATGCCGGAGGCTGGCCGGCAGGTGGACCATGTCGAGAAGCTCGGTCACCCGGGCCTCGCGTGCCTTGCCGCGCAGGCCTTCGTAGAAGGTCAGCGGCCGGGCGAGGATGGCGCCGATGGAATGCGCCGGGTTGAGCGCGGTATCCGCCAGCTGGAAGACCATCTGCATCCGCCGCAGCTCGGCCTTGGAGCGATCCTTGAGATCGGGCTTCATCTCCGTACCATCGACGATGACGCCACCTCGATAGGCGGGCAGGATGCCGGCCACGGCTCGGGCCAGAGTCGATTTTCCCGAGCCGGACTCGCCGATGACGCCAAGATTGCGCCCGCGCTCGATCTTGAAGCTGACGTCCTTGAGGATCTTTGCCGCCGGCTCACCGTTGCGTATGGCCCCGTAGCCGGCACACAGATCGAAAACCTCGAGCACCGGCTTGGGCTTGGCGGCCTGGGTCGGCTGTTCCTCCGGCTGGTGCGGCACCGGCTCGAAGGCCGCGAGAAGCTGCTTGGTATAGGCGTCGCGGGGCGCATTCAGGATTTGCTCGGCACCGCCGACCTCCTGTATCTCGCCGCCCTTGAGCACGATGATGCGGTCGGCGATCTGCGCCACGACGGCAAGGTCGTGGCTGACATAGACACCCGCGATACCACCTGCGCGCATCACAGACTTGAACGCCCGCAGCACCTCGATCTGGGTGGTCACGTCGAGCGCCGTGGTGGGCTCGTCGAAGATCACCAGCTTGGGATCGCCGATCAGCGCCATAGCCGCCGACAGGCGCTGAAGCTGTCCGCCCGAAACCTGGTGCGGATAGCGCTGGCCGATCGTGTCGGCATCCGGCAGCGCCAGAGCGCGGAACAGCTCCACCGCCTTCTTCTCGGCCTCGGCGCGCGGCATCAGCTCGTGGATCGCGGCGATCTCGATGACCTGATCCATGATCCGCTTCGAGGGGTTGAACGCCGCCGCGGCCGATTGCGGCACGTAGGAGACCTCGGTGCCGCGCAGCGCGGCACGGGCACGGTTCGACATGGCGGTCATATCGCAGTCGCCAATGCGGATCGTGCCGCCCTCGATCTTGCAGCCGGTCCGGGTATGGCCCATCAGCGACAGCGCGATCGTGGTCTTGCCCGAGCCGCTCTCGCCGATCAGCGCGACGATTTCTCCCGGTGCGATCTCGAAATCCACGCCCTTGATGATCTCGACCTTGCGGCCGGAGTCGGTGGTTGCGCCGATGCGCAGCTTCTCGACGGTGACGAGGGGATCGGTCATCATTCGCTCCTGTCGCGGATCTTGGTGGGCAGGTTGTCGATGAACATGTTCACCGAGATGGTCAGCGAGGCGATGGCGACCGACGGGAAGATCACCGCCGGCGCACCGAGGCTCAGCCCTTCGATGTTCTCGCGCACCAAGCCGCCCCAGTCGGCATTGGGCGGCTGCACCCCGAGCCCGAGGAAGGACAGCCCCGACAGCACCAGGACGATGAACACGAAACGCAGGCCGAGATCGGCGAGCACCGGACCGAGGATATTGGGGAAGATCTCCTGCAGGATCAGGTAGCGCGTGCTCTCGCCGCGGGCCCGGGCCACGGTGACGAAATCCATGGTGTTCACGTTGACCGCCAGCGCGCGGGCAAAGCGGTAGGCGCCGGGCATGTAGATCGCCGTCAGGGTCAGGATCAGCACCGGGATCGACGAACCCACGGCGGCCACGACGACCAGCCCGAAAAGCAGAGAGGGGATGCCGTTGAAGGCATCGAGCAGCCGCGACAGCACCATGTCGAACCAGCCGCCGGCGACCGCAGCGATCATGCCGAGGATGACGCCCAGCGTGCAGGCCAGCGTGACGGCGGCGAGCGCGATGCCAACGGTGTAGCGCGCGCCCATCAGGATGCGCGAGAAGATGTCGCGCCCGAGATAATCGGTGCCCATCCAGTAGTCACCGCTGACCGGGCCGAAATAGTCCCAGTCGACGATCTCGCCCGGCGGGTGCGGCGCGAGCCACGGGCCGACGAAGGCCACGAGCCCCCAGAACAGCATGATCGCGAGGCCGATGCGGCCGACCCAGTTGAAACTCCAGCCCGGCCCCTTCGGCTTGGGCGCATCCTTGGCGGCGGTGGTGGTCTGGTACTCTGCCATCATCGACGCAGCCTCGGGTTGGACAGGATTGCAATCAGGTCGGCGAGCGTGATCAGCATCAGGTAGCTGACGCAGAAGATCATCGCGCAGGACTGGATCAGCGGCAGGTCGCGGGTGCTCACCGCGTCGACCATCAGTTTGGCGACGCCGGGATAATTGAAGATCGTCTCGACGATGATCACGCCGCCCACCAGATAGCTCAGCGACAACGCCACCGCGTTGGCGATCGGCCCCAGCGCGTTCGGCAGCGCGTGCACGAGCACCATGCGCTTGCGCGAAGCACCCTTGAGCAGCGCCATCTCGACATAAGGCGTGTTGATCGTCTCGATCACCGCGGCGCGGGTCATCCGGATCATCTGCGCAGAGACCACGAAGGAGAGCGTGATCACAGGCATCGCGTAGGCCTTCAGCATCGTTCCGAGCGAGCTCATGTCTGCGCCGTAGCTCAGCGCCGGCAGCCAGTCGAGCCAGACCGCGAAGATCAGCACCGCCAATGTCGCGACCATGAATTCCGGCACCGAGATCACTGAGATCGTCAGCACCGTGACCACGCGGTCGAACAGCGAGCCGCGCCACATGGCGGCACCGATGCCGAGGCTCAGCGCGATCGGCACCGAGACGAGCGTCGTCACCCCGGCAAGCTGCAGCGAGTTTCTCAGCCGGCCCGAGAGCAGTTCCACGATCTCCATCTTGTTGACGTAGGAGGTGCCGAGATCCCCGCTTGCCAGCCCCGCAAGCCAGCCGATGAAGCGGCTGAGCGCCGGCTCGTCGAGCCCCATCGCGGCGCGCAGGCCTGCGACGGCCTCGGGCGTGGCAGCTTGACCAAGCAGGATTTCGGCAACGTCCCCGGGCAAAAGCTCGGTGGCGAAGAAGACGGCAAAGGAGACGATGATCAACGTGAGCAAGGCAATGCCGAGCCGCTGTATCACAAGGAACCATGGCAGAAGCGATTGGGGCAAGCGAAGCACCTCTTTCGGCCGGTGGGAAGGTCAGGCGAAGGGCCCGCACCTGCAGTGCGGGCCCCGATTGTGCGCGAGGATCAGTCGTTCAGCCAAACGTATTCGGCGAAGGCATAGCCCATCATGCCGCCAAGCGGATTCGGCTTGAGACCGCCGAGCTTGCTGGTGTGGGCGTCCATGTTGGAGATCCAGACCGGGATGCCGGTGCCCGCCTCGTTGGAGACCATCTCCTGCATGTCCCAGTAGATCTCCTTCCGGCGCTCTTCGTTGAGCGCGCCGCGCGCCTCGACCAGCATCGAGTCGAACTTCTCGGACTTGTACTGGCTCTCGTTCCACGGCGCGTCGGAAGAGTAGAGCAGCGAGAACAGGATATCCGGCGTCGGGCGCGGGTTGATGTTGCCGAAGTGGACCGGCGCCTTGAGCCAGTAGTTCGACCAGTAGCCATCGGAGGGCACGCGGTCGACCTTGAGGTTCATGCCGATCTCGCTGCCGGCCTGCTGCACGATGGTCGCCATGTCGACCGATGCGGTGGCCGCATCGGAGGCCACGATCGGAATCTCGACGCCCAGAAGACCGGCCTTCTCGAACAGCGACTTGGCGCGCTCGGGATCGAACTCGCGCGCCGGCAGGTTCGGGTTGTAGTAGCGGTTCGACGGCGACACCGGCTGGTCGTTGGCGATCTCCGCGAGGCCGCGGAAGGCGGATTTCTGGATCGCCTCGCGGTTCATCAGGTACTTCATGCCCTCGACGAAGCCGGCCTTATCACCCGGGTTCAGGTCAAGGCGCATGTTGAGGTTGGTGTAGTTGCCCGCGGTGCTGATCAGCGTCGAGACGCTGTCATTGCTGTCGAGCAGACGGGCCGAGCGCGGATTGACCGAGGCTGCGTACTGGATATCGCCGGACATCAGAGCATTGACGCGGGCGTTGTTGTCGGGGATCGCGAAGAACTCGAACGTGTCGAGATACGGCCCCTCGGCCTTGAAGTAATTCGGGTTCTTCACCCCGACCGAGCGCACGCCCGGCTCGAAGCTCTCGCAGATGAAGGCACCGGTGCCGTTGGCGGTGGAGAAATCCGTGGTGCCTTCGGCGATGATCATGAAGTGGTGCAGCGCGAGGATCGTCGGCAGGTCGGCGTTGGGCGAGTCGAGCACGATCTTCACGGTCAGGTCGTCGACCTTGGAGATCTCGGTCATCTGCTTGGCGATCGAGTTCACCTTCGAGCCGACCGCCTCGTCGAGGTGACGCTGCAGCGAGAACACAACGTCCTCGGCTGCGAGGGTCTTGCCGTCGTGGAAGGTTACGCCGGATTTCAGCTTCACTTCCCAGGTCTGCGCATCGTCCGACGACACGCTCTCGGCCAGCTCCATGTTCACCTGGCCTTCTTCGTCGAGGAAGGTAAGCCGGTTGTAGAAGGCACAGCAGCGCGCGTAATCGGTCGACAGCGAAGCCTTGGCCGGATCGAGCGTGTCGGCGGTCGAGGAAGACCAGCCGGCCGCGCGCAGCGTGCCGCCGGTGACCGGGGTCGCAGCAACCGCGGCCGAGGCGCGCATCAGAAGCGAGCCGCCCGCAGCGGCAGCCACGCCGGAGGACATCAGCATTTTCAGCAGATCCCGGCGCGATGCGCCACGGCGGATCATGTGCTCGACCATTGCGTCATCGCGGCCGGTCCAGTTGGTGGGGGTCTTGGTCATGTCTTTGCTTCCCTGTTGTGATGTGTGGATGGCTGCCGCGGTCTTGTCGCCGCATTCAGCCGGATTGGTTCAGGATGTCTGCGCGTCAAAGGCCGCGTCAGCGGCGCGGGCCAGCTCGATCAGCGCGTGGAAATGGTAGTCGGGCTCGGTGAACTCCTTGGGCTCGATGGTTCCGCCATAGCCCTGCTGCGCGTGCCGACGCTGGATCCAGGCATTGGTCATGCCAAGGGCGCGCGAGATGCCGATATCGTGGTACTGGCTCTGCGCCGTGTGCAGGATGGCGTCCTTGCTGCCACCATCGCGGCCCACATGCTCGAAAACCTGTTCGAAATAGGCCGGGTCGGGCTTCTCGCAGCCGGTGTCGTCGGTGGTGAACCCGGCCCAGAACGGCTGGCCCAGCTTCTCGGCGTATTTCTCGAAGGCCCAGCGGCGGGCATTGGTCATCGCGATGAGCTTGTAGCGCGCCTTGAGCCGCGCCATCGCCTCGACACTGTCGCGAAACGGCTTGGCCTCACCCACGGTGTCGATCATCAGCTGGCGGTATGCCTCGGTGTCGGGTAGCCCGAAGGCCGCGGCGATGCGGGAATAGCAGCGCCCGAGATCATCGGGGAACAGACCCGCGCCGGGCTCGTAGCGGGCATCGCGATAGACCGAGAGCGCCGCCTCGCCGTCGATCTCGAGACCCTCGCGCTCGGCGATCTTGGCCAGCCCCTCCTTGATCGCGCCCTCGAAGTCGATCAGCGTGCCGACCACGTCGAAGGTGACGTAGCCAAAGGCGGTCAGGGGTTTCACGGCGGTGGTCGTTGCCATCTCGGCAGTCCTTTCTGCGATGCGCCGGCGCGGGGAGTGCGCCTTGGTCCTTTTCGGGAGGCCCGGGCTTCGCAGCATCTTCTGCTGTGGCTGCGAAACGGGCAGTTTCTCCCGGTTTTGCGTCGATTTCTCCGGGTTTGCGGTGAAATCCATGGTGCTTCTTGGTCCAGACCCGCGCTCCGGTCTCTGAGAGCTTGTCCCAAATTGGCACTCCGGAATCTCCGAAAGAGGCGGCGGGTGCGGCATATTGTTCTGTATTCCCGCAGGCCGCGGCATTTCCGGGCGCGGCCTGCGAGCGCGTCTCAGTAGCCCCGCCCCTGATCCACAAGGCCGGGAAGCGCCTGCCCGGAGCGATCGGCGCGGATCACTGCCAGCGCGTGTTCGATGCCCTCGCGGGCGTCGGTCTGGCCGGCGACATGCGGCGTGACGATGACGCGCGGATGGCGCCACGACCAGTGATCAGCGGGCAGGGGCTCGGGCGCGGTGACGTCGAGCATCGCCGAAGAAAGCTGGCCGCTGTCGAGCGCGCGGCGCAGCGCGTCGAGCGACAGCTGCGCGCCCCGTCCCGCCTGCACCAACCGTGCGCCCTTTGGCAGCTTGGCGAGGAAGGCGTCGTCCATCAGACCCTGCGTGGCAGGCGTCAGCGGCAGCAGGCAGATCAGCGTCTCGGCCTCGGACAGGAAGCGCTCCATGCCGCCCGCGTCGAACATCCGCACGCCCTCCGGTCCGCGCCCCGAGCGCGACCAGCCGAGCACGTCGAAGCCCATGCCGCCCAGCGTCTCGGCGGCAAGCGAGCCGATGCGGCCCATGCCCATGATGCCGACCTTCGCGCCGCGCGACAGCGGGATCGTCCCGGCCTGCCACAGCCCGTCGCGCGCCTGCGCGAGGTAGCCCGGCATGTCGCGGTGCAACATCAGCGTCGCCATCACGACCCAGTCACGCACCATCTCGTCGACGCTGGCCGCATGGGTGCGCACCAATGACACCCCCTCCGGCATCAGCGGCATCTGGTCGACACCGGCGCCGACGCAGATCACCACCCGCAGGTTGGGGTAAACCGAGAGGTCCTCGGGCGGCACCCAGCAGGCGAGATGCGTGACCTCCTCTGCGGGGGCGGTCTCGTGGTAGAAGACCTCGCCTGCCTCGGCGCAGACCTCCGACCAGACGCTGGCGCGCGCGGCGGGTCCGAGCAGCAGCAGCGCCATCAGCGCAGCACCGCGCGGATCTCGGGATCCTCGAGCGTTTGGTCGAGCACCGTGCGGGTGCGCTCGACAATGGCGTCGATCTCGGCTTCGGTGCAGCACAGAGGCGGCGCGTAGCCGAAGATACCCTGCGGGAAGCTGCGGACGATCAGGCCTTGCTCCCAAGCCCGGTCGAAGAGCCTTGTGGCGGGCTCCACGCTGGCGGGCAGCGGGGTCTTCTTTTCCTTGTCGGTGACCAGCTCGACCGCGGCCAGCATGCCGCGCCCGCGCACGTCGCCCACCAGCGGGTGATCGCGCAGCGTCTCGAGCCCGGCCATCAGGCGCGCACCGGCCTTGCGGCCATTCTCAAGCAGGCCGCCCTCGTAGAGATAGAGCACCTCGAGCGCCACCGCGGCCGAGACCGGATGCGCCGAGTAAGTGAAGCCATGGCCCACCGCCTTGGCGCCGGCACCATCGGCGATGGTCTCGTAGACATGGTCGCGCATGAAGACCGCGCCCATCGGCACGTAGCCCGAGGTCAGGCCCTTGGCGGTGGTCATCAGGTCGGGGACGATGCCCTCGTCCTCGCAGGCAAACAGCGGCCCGGTGCGACCGAAGGCGGTGATCACCTCGTCTGCGACAAACAGGATCTCGAGCTCGGCGCAGACATCGCGCATCGCCTTCATCCAACCCTTCGGCGGCACAAGGATGCCGCCCGAGCCCTGGATCGGCTCGACATAGAAGGCCGCGACCTTATCCTCGCCGATCTCGGCCACCTTGGCGCGCAGCTCGGCCACCGATGCGGCGACGATCTCTTCCGCGGTTTGCGCCGGGTTGCGGTAGGCATAATGCGACGAGATCTTGTGCTGCCACTGATAGGGGATACCAAAGCCTTCGTGAAAGCCGGGCAGCGCGGTGAGACCCGCGCCCATGCTGGTCGAGCCGTGATAGCCCTGCTCGACCGAGATGAACTGGTCGCGCTGCGGCTGGCCCTTGGCGTGCCAGTAGTAGCGGATGAAGCGGCTCGTGCTGTCGACCGCGTCCGACCCGCCGAGGCTGAAATAGATGTGGTTGAGATCGCCCGGGCTGCGCTCGGCAAGCTCGGCGGCAAGTCGGATCGGGGCTTCGGCGCCGAGGTCGAAATAGCCGGTGGCGTAGGGCAGCTTGCGCATCTGGTCGGCGGCGGCCTCGACCACGCTTTCGTGGCCATAGCCCGCGTTGACGCACCACAGGCCCGCGAAACCGTCGAGCAGCTCTCGCCCCTCGGTATCGGTGACGGTCGCGCCCTTGGCCGAGCGCAGCACGCGCACGCCGCGCGCCTCATGGCCGCGGAAGGAAGAGACCGGATGAACGAGGTGCTGGCGGTCCAGCTCGACGAGGGAGTTTGTCAGCATGATGTGCTCCGTGGATCAGCCAAGGGCCTGCGAGGCCAGGGCGTAGGTTGCATATTCTGTGGTCGCGGCAGGGGCCGCGCCCTTGACCATGGCCGTGCCGCCACCGACATGGGCAAGGCCAAGGCGTGTGGCGTGCTCGGCAAGGGCCGGATCGGTGAGATCGACGCGCAGGAAGCCGCCCGCCGCGCGCGTGGCCCCGGCAGACATCAGCGCCCGCGCGGTGGCCGCATCGCGGGCTACGATCGGCCCGAGCACCTGACCGCGCCCGAAATCGCGCAGCAGCGCAAAGCCGCCCTTGGCGCGCAGCACCGTGCCGCGCTCGGCGATGTGCGTCAGCAGCCCCGCGCGATCACTGCCACCGGCGGCGAGGTCCATCGCGGCGATGCCCTGCGCATCGCCCTCGACGACCGGCAGCTCGGGGGTGTCGGACAGGGCGATGCCCTGATGCTGCAGGATCTTTCCGGTGACTTCGAAGCCCAACTTCTGGTAGAGCGGCAGCCCGTCCGTGGTGGCAGTGAGGCGCAGCTCGCGGGTGCCGGCTAGGTCAAGAACCGCCTGCATCAGCTTGCGGCCAAGCCCGTGCCCGCGCATCCGCGCATCGACGATGATCATGTTGACCGACGCCACCTCGCCAAAGATCGAACACAGCGCCGTACCGACGATCTCACCGTCGCGCAGCGCCACGACACCCTGCGACACCGACAGCGTCAGCGCCCAGTCCTCGGCGCGGTGAGGCCAGCCCGCCTCCTGCGACAGGCGCAACGCGCCCGGAATATGCTCGGGGGTGAAGGCCCTCAGGGCCAGATCGGACGCGGGCGTCGTGGTGGGAGAAGCTGCGGTCATGTGCATCTCTGAACTTGGGTCGTTTCTTGTTCTGAGCTTAGGGCCGCGCGGGCGGCAGGTTCCGCCTGATCCTTCGCCCGTGCGGCAGGTTCGCGCTGCGGCGGCGCCGGGCCGCCGCAGGATATGCCGCGCTCAGATCAGACGGCGGCCAAGCGCCAGAACCATCTCGACGGCGCCCGAAAGCTCGGCCTCGGTGAGGTATTCCTCGGGCTTGTGGGCGCGCCCGATGTCGCCGGGGCCGCAGATCACCGAAGCCACTCCGGCCTTCTGGAACAGCCCCGCCTCGGTGCCATAGGACACCGCCTGAAGCGGTGCGTGCCCCGAGATTGCGGCGCTCAGCGCCGCCAGCGGATGGTCGGCATCAAGCCCCAGCGCCGGGTAGCTCGCCAGCCACTCCGCCGCGACGCCCGGGATTTCGAGCAGCGGCGACAGGATCTCCTGCGGGTCAACCCCGGCGATGGCGCGCGCCTCGATCCGGACTTCGGCCTGCTCGGGGATGATATTGAGCGCCTGTCCGCCAGAGACAGTGCCCACCTGCAGCGAAGAATAGGGCGGCTCGAACCGCAGATCCCGCGGCCCGTCCTTGAGTGCCTCTGCCAGCGCCACCGCCTCGGCCAGCGCCGGGATCAGCGCATGGATCGCGTTGCTGCCGAGATCCGGGCGCGAGGAATGCCCCGCCACGCCCGCAGCACTCAGCCGCAACGCCGCCTTGCCCTTGTGCGCCAGCACCGGGACCAGCCCGGACGGCTCGCCCACGATGCAGCCCAGAGGCGCGGCGCAGAGGTCGGGGAGCGCCTCGAGCAGGTGCGGCACGCCGCGGCACCCCGCCTCTTCATCATAGGACAGCGCGATATGTATCGGCGCCCCGAGCGGCATCTGCGACAGTTCCGGCACGGCCGCGAGCGCCGCGGCGAGGAAACCCTTCATGTCGCAGGCCCCGCGCCCGATCAGCCGCTCGCCGCTCTGGCGCAGAACGAACGGATCGCCAAGCCAGTCGGGCTCGCCCGCGGGCACCACATCGACATGGCCCGACAGGATGTAGCCGGGACGCGACGGATCGCCGAGCGTCGCGAAGAGGTTCTCGCGATCCCCCTCGGGCCCCATCAGCCGCGTCACCCTCGCGCCATGCGCGCCGAGATAGTCCGCCACCCAGTCGATCAGCGCACCGTTCGGGCCGCCCACCACCGTGGAGAAGCCGACCAGCCGCTCCAGAATCTCCGCCGCCTGCATCAGGAGGCGATCACGAAGATCTTCTTCACCGTCTCGAGCGTGTTCCAGCTGCCGGTGAAGCCGGGCTTCATCACGAAGCTGTCGCCCGCGCCGAAGACATGGGTTTCGCCGCCGTCCTCGCTGATCTCGCAGCGCCCCGAGAGGATATGGCAGAACTCGAAGGTCTCGCCCTTGATCGAGATGGTCTTGCCGGCGGTCGCTTCCCAGATCCCGGTGCGGATCTTGCCCCACTTGGCGGCCTCGGCCAGAGCGGTGTCCAGCTCCCATGTCTTGAAGGAGGGCGCGCCCTCGAGCAGACGCTCCGGGGCGGCGGTCGCCTCCTTCGGTGCAAAATCGGGGCTGGGGTCGAGCGGAACGAGCAGGCTCATCGGGGTCTCCGGGTTGGGAATGTCGGTCACGGGACAGGATGCCCCCTGCCCCGCCGCGGCAGTCACCGAATGCCGGGCCCAAGCGGCAGACCGTGCCGCGCCTTCTGCGACAAACGAAATTTCATGCGCTGAAAGCGGGAAACGCGGCAGGCGCTGTGGCCGGGGTCGGGCCAAGATGACCGCATCAAGGACCCCCGGAGACTGACATGACCTTCCGCCCCAAATTCATCACCTTCGACTGCCACGGCACGATGATCTATTTCGACATGGCCGGTGCCGCGCGCGATTTCTACGGCGAGCAGCTCGGCGCCGAGAAGATCGAGGTCTTCATCCGCGACTTCTCGGCCTACCGTCTCGACGAGGTTCTGGGGGCGTGGAAGCCCTATGCCGAGGTGGTGCACAACGCGCTCGAGCGCACCTGCAAGCGCAACGGCGTCGCCTTCGATCCCGAGATCGCCGCCAAGATCTATGACCGCGTGCCGACCTGGGGCCCCAACCCCGACGTGCCCGCGGGCCTTGCCAAGATCGCGCCGCACATTCCGCTGGTGGCGCTCACCAACTCGATGAACAGCCAGATCCCGCACAACATCGAGAAGCTCGGCGCGCCGATCGCGCATGTGTTCACCGCCGAGAGCGCGCAGGCCTACAAGCCGCAGATGCGCCCCTTCGAGTACATGTTCGACATGCTCGGCTGCGGCCCGGAGGACGTGCTGCACGTCTCGTCGTCGTTCCGCTATGACCTGATGACCGCGCATGATATCGGCATCAAGAATAAGGTCTGGGTCAACCGCGGCCACGAGCCGGCCAACCCGTTCTACGGCTATACCGAGATCAAGGACATCTCCGGCCTGCCCGGCGTCGTCGGTCTTTGAGAGGAGCCACCGCGATGCAGTTCAAATCCTACTGGCACGACACGGCGCCAGCCTTCGCCTCGGCCCAGGACGGCCCGGTCGAGGGCACGGTCGACGTGGTGGTGATCGGCGCGGGCTTCACCGGCCTCAACGCCGCCCGCAAGCTCGCCCGCGAGGGGGTGAGCGTCGCGGTGCTCGAA
This sequence comes from Salipiger bermudensis, assembly GCF_017309175.1. Lineage (NCBI taxonomy): Bacteria > Pseudomonadati > Pseudomonadota > Alphaproteobacteria > Rhodobacterales > Roseobacteraceae > Salipiger > Salipiger bermudensis. Next base: position 89,066 of record NZ_JAEKJV010000004.1, read on the forward strand.
GCGCAGCATGTGGGCTTCGGCGGCTCGGGCCGCAATGGCGGGCATCTCAACAACGGCATGGCCCACGGCTATGGCGAGGCCAAGGCGCAGCTCGGCGCCGAGCGCGCCAAGGCGCTGTGGCAGGCCTATGACCGCTCGATCGACATGATCGAGGAGGTCATCGCCGAAGAGGGTATCGCCTGCGACTTTCGCCGCTCCGGCAAGCTCAAGCTCGCCTCCAAGCCCGGTCACGTGGCCGGCCTGCGAGCCAATTTCGAGTTGATCCACCGCGAGGTCGATCCCGACACCCGCTTCCTCGAGGCGCATGAGCTGACAGACGAAATCGGCTCGGATCAGTTCCACGGCGCGATGCTCTACGGCAAGTCCGGCATGATGCATATGGGCCGCTACGTGAACGGGCTGGCCGAGGCCGCGCATCGCCGCGGCGCGAAGATCTGGGAAGACGCCCCGGTCATCGGGCGCAAGCGCGAGGGCGGCGGCTGGCTGATCGAGACGCCCAAGGGCACGATCCGCGCCGAGCGCGTGATCGCCGCGACCAATGCCTATTCCAACAGCGTCGAACGCGCGCCCCTGGGCTATTTCCGCAAGCGCATCATCTCGGTGGGCTCGTTCATCGTGGCCACCCGGCCGCTCAGCGAGGCCGAGATCGCGGCGACCCTGCCGGGCGACCGCACCTATGTCACCTCGATGAACATCGGCAACTATTTCCGCCTGTCGCCGGACAAGCGGATGATCTTCGGCGGGCGGGCGCGGTTCTCGGCCACCTCGGACCAGAGCTCGGACGCCAAGTCGGGCAAGGTGCTGCGCGCGGCGCTGACCGAGATGTTCCCGCAGATGGCCGGTGTCGGGATCGACTATTGCTGGGGTGGCATGGTCGGCATGACCAAGGACCGCTTCCCGCGCGCGGGTGAGGCCGACGGCATGCTCTACGGCATGGGCTATTCCGGCCACGGCGCGCAGATGGCGACGCTGATGGGGCAGGTTCTGGCCGACATGGCGATGGGCCGCACCGACACCAACCCGCTGCAGGGGCTCGACTGGCCCAAGGTGCCGCTGCACTCGGGCAAGCCGTGGTTCCTGCCGCTGGTGGGGATGTATTTCGGCCTCAAGGACAGGCTGTCGTAGGTCGGGGCGCTTCAGAGCGCCCCCTTCCCCCGATTGCTCACCCCAGCGATTGCATGGCCAGCCCGTAGGTCATGGGACCGCTCTGGGCACGGCGCAAGCGGCCGAAGCGCATGTCGGTGACCGTGTCGTAGACCCCGAGACCCGCAGCCGAGAGGAAGGCCTCGAAGCGTTCGCTCTCGACGATGGTGTCGAGCCGCAGGAACGCGCCTTCGTTGGCAAGGATGAAATGCGCCGCGAGTTGCATCGCCACCTCATCCTGCTCGGCGATCAGCGGTCCGATGACCCGGCCCTTGCCGAAGGCGCGCATCATGGCGAACCCCTCGATTGCGCCGCCGCGCTCGGCGACGATCACCTCGGAGACCCCGTTCAGCGCGTCGAGGATTGCCGTCCTGGCCGCACCGTAGGCGTGCTGATCAAGCGCCCGGATCGCGGGCAGGTCGCCGGGCCGCATGGCCCGCACGGTCAGCCCCGTTACCGGCTCGGGCGGACGGATCGCGCGTGCCACGCCCTGATGCTGATACACCAGTCCCATCGGCACGAACCCGGCCGCTTCGTAGAGGCGATAGCCCTCACGTGTGGCCGACAGGCGCAGATCGCGCCCTTGCAGGTCGTTGATCACGCGCCGGAGAAGCCGTCCGCCGGTGCCCTGTGCCTGCAGACGCGGGGTGGTGACCATCATCCCGAGCATGGCGAAATCCTCGCCGCTCGGAAATCCCATCGCCGAGCTCAGCGGCCTGCCGATCTGATCGAGTGCGACATAGCCCTTGCCCAGCCCGATGCAGAGCGCGATGTCCGGGGGGCGGTGCGGCCAGAAGACGCTCATTGTCAGCTCGTGCATCCGCGTGAGGATGGCCGGACTGATCTCTTCGATATGCGCCTTGTAGATGTCGACCTGCATCCAGTCGCTTTCCACGCTGGGTGCCTTGCGTGTCATGAATGCGTCATGACGGGACAGTGCCTCTTGCGGCATCCCTTCGGCGCTGCCTGCAGGCAGCGATGGGCCAAGATAATCCTGTGTGAGGCTTGTCTTCATCGTCTTTCCGTTTCGGGCCGGCGGCCCAATGACGGACCTCGTCCTCTTTATCCGACAAAATCCATGAAAAGATATGCCGTTTCGCCGCTCTCGCCCGAAGGTTCTGCTGTAGTTCAGCGCCCGCACCAGCGGCAATCCGCGATTTCGCGCATCGAGTCTGGTCAGTGATCACGCAATCAGGCGTTGTTAAGTCCCTCTGGTCACAGTCCAGCGCTGGCGACACGTGGTGAACAGTCTGATCATCAACACGCTGACGACACCCGTCCGCGAGGCGCCAGACTCGGCTTCCTGCGAACCACGATTTGATATGTTATATCATCGTCACAGTTCCTCTGTTAGACACGTCCGAGTCGATGCGAAAGCACGCACAATGAAGACATTCCGGATCACCGCCCTGGCCGCACTGGTCGCGGCGCCTCTTGCATCGGCGCAGGCGGACGAGCACCGCGAGCTCGGCGCGCACCAGCACGGCGTCTCACCCTCCGCACTTCGCACGAAGATCTCGGCCGCCCTGCGTCGCTTCGTCCATGCCCGCCCAGAGGCAGCCGCGCTGGTGGCCCGGCAGTTCATGGCTCGCGAGGACTGGTCGCAGGGCCCCTTGCTTGCCAAGATCATGGAAGGAGACAAGCTGACCTCGGCGCCCGACCTGATGGCGGTGGCGATCTACGTGGCGCAGGCCCGCGGTGCGGATGCCAAGATGGCGCGTGCCGACGGCTCAGAGGGCTGAGATCCTGACGGCTCAGTCGGCCCGGACACTACGGGGAACCACCCTCACCGGCGCTCGCGAAGACAGGCGCCCGGCTGACCGGGCGCCTGCGGTGCTTCAGGCCAGCGCTCTGCGGCGACGACGGAGATGGACCGCGATCTCGACTGCCACGAGAACCAGCATCGACAGGCCGACCAGCGGGAAGAACACCCCCGCCGCGACCGCCATCAGCAGCAGCGCGCGCGGGATGCGCCAGTCCGTGGGCACTTGCGGCACGCCGAGCGCACCCGACGGGCGACGCTTCCACCACATCGCGGCACCGGAAACGCAAAGCCCGACCATCGCGAGGCAGGCCAGCAGCAGTACGATCTGGTTCACCAGTCCGAACTCCTGCCCCATATGCACCGAGATCCCCCACTCGGCCCAGCGGCCCAGCGTGCCGAGATCCGCAAGCCCCGCATCGTAGAGCACCTCGCCGCTATACTGATCGAGGTGGATGACGCGCTCATAGGTGATGTCGTCGGGATAGACCGAGGCGGTAAAGACCCCCTCCGCTCCGCGCGGCATCGACACCGCATAGCCCGGCACGATGCCCAGCTCCTCGACCGTCGCGACCACCTGATCGAGCGTCTGCGGCACGCCCTCCGTCACCGAAGAGCGCGGCACCGGCTGCTGCTCGATGATCCAGGGTGCCCGGTCGGTGGCCTCCGAAAGCGGTACTGTCGAAAGCGGCAGGCCCGACCAGTAGCCCTCGGGCATACCGAGGCCCAGCCCGTTGGCATAATCGTAGAACTTGCCGCCCCAGACCGAGGACCACGGCAGGCCCGTCATCGCGAGAAACACGATGAACCCGGCGGTATAGATCCCCGTGACCGCGTGCAGATCGCGCCACCACGGCCGGCCCCGGCTTGCCTTGATCGACACGGTGCCGAGCTTCTTGTTGCGCGGCCACCAGAGATAGGTGCCGGTTGCGGCAAGCAGCACCATCCAGCCGGCGGCCATCTCGATCAGCCGGTTGCCGAACCAGCCGACATATTCCAGCGAGTGCAGCTTGCGCACGACATACATCGCCGGGCTTCCGGCGGCGCCAGCGTCCCAGAGCGTGCCCAGAACGGTACCCGTGTAGGGATCGACATAGACCGTGTTCTTGAGCCCGTCCGGGCCGAGGATATCGACCTCGGCGCTGCGATTGTCCGCCGCCGGGGGCGTGTAGGCCTTGATCTCGCCGGGATGCGTGTCAAGCGCGGCGCCGGCGATCGCCGAGGGCGCAAGCTGGCTGGCCGCCGGCTCGACAAAGCGCAGCCGGGAATGGGCGGCGTCGTTGATCTCGTCCTTGAAGAGATAGATCCCGCCGGTGACCGCGAGGATCAGGACGAAAGGCAGGATCAGCAGGCCTGCGATGAAATGCCAGCGCCAAACGGCGCGGTAGAGCGCGGCAGACCCCGCGCGAGAAGTGGTATCCGTCATGAGACAGCTCCGGTTGGCCCGACGATCCGCCGGGCACGACAAAGGGCGACCGGGCGGGCGCACCGCCCCGGCGTGATGTCTGGAGATAAGACGGCGCAGCGCCGTCAGACGGAGACCGGTGGCGCCCTTGGGGAATGACGGAGGTTGCGCGCTTGCGCGGCCCGGTGCAGGTCGTCCCGCCGCTGCCAAGCCTCATGCGGCTCGAGCCGGGCCTGGCGCTCTGCCCGGGCGCTCTCGGGGGCGTCAGGAAGCCCATGACACAGCGGGCAATGGTGATCATGCCCGGCGTGCTCGCCGCAAAGATCGGCAGGGGCCGCGCCATAGGTGAGCGCATACGCCTCGTAGCCGGCAGCGGCGCGGTCGGGGGCCATGAGCATGGCGGAAATCATGCTCGACAATGCCAATAGCACGCCGAGCGAGAGACCCACTACAAGAGACGCCCGTTCACACATGACCGGCTTGTGGCACGGGTAGAGCTCGAGCGGAAGTGCAGAAATGCCAACGCGTTCCATGAGACTGTCCGGCATTCCGCGCCTCCCCCTGTGGGGGGCCCGTGTTCTGCAAGAAGCCACCGCGGGCGCCGCTCACGATCGTGTCCTGGCACGAGCATTATGACGCCGCGGGCGGCGCCAATGGCAACGCTGGCGGTCACCGTCGATCTTCAGTGAAGGTTTGGCCTACGCATTCCTGCCAATCCAACGCAAGTCAGGCGCGTGTGCATTGCCTCACCGACCGGATCTTGCACACGCCTTTCCTGCATCCGTCCGAAAGGGGGCGTGGGACCGTCGAGCAGGAACCCATCGTCTCAGCACCAAGCTTTTTCGGCGCTCGGCGAAGTCGACCAATAGTGCGCCTCCTGGTTTGTCCATCGTCCGAGCGTCGTCTCGAAACGTGCCGACCTAAGTGATGGCTCGCGTCTTGTACCGGAACCTTGCAAGTCCGCGTCGACCGCCAAGTCTTGTCCACGCCCGACCGCCGCAAGCAGGCTCTTCTCGGCTGCCCTCTTCCTGTTCGGCCATGCCGCGACATCCTGCCGGTGTCGCGGCGTGGCTCGTCCGGGCTCTACATCATGCCGGGCAGCCACAGCGAGAGCTGCGGCAGCGCCACCAGAAGGCCGAGCGTCACCAGCATGGCGCACCAGAACGGGATCACGCCCCAGAAAATCTCGCTCAGCGGCACGTCGCGCGCCACCGACTTCACGATGAAGACGTTTATCCCCACCGGCGGCGAGATCAGCCCCATCTCGAGCGTCAGCACCACCAGCACCCCGAACCAGATCGGATCGATGCCGAGCGACAGGATCACCGGCATGAAGATCGGCAACGTCAGCACCAGCATCGCCAGCCCCTCGAGGAAGCAGCCAAGCACGAGGTAGATCGCGAGGATCAGGATCAGCGTACCGTAGGTGCCCAGATCGAAGGCCACGAGCATCCGGCTGACCTCGGCGGGCAGGTGGCTGAGCGCGATGAACGGGTTGATCAGGTGCGCCGCCATCAGGATCAGCATCACCGAGGCGGTGGTCACGACGCTGCTGCGTGCCGCCTGCCAGAAGCTGCGCAGGTCGAGCGTGCGGCTCACCGCGCCGATGACGATCACCAGAGCCGCACCGACGCCGGCGGCCTCGGTGGGTGAGAACACGCCGGTATAAATGCCGCCGATGGTCAGCAGGATTACCACGAGGATCGGGATCGCACCGAGAAACGCCCGGCCCTTCTCGGACAGCGTCGTGGCAGGGCCCTTCGGCCCGAGAGAGGGTTTCAGCGCGCACAGCAGCAGCACCGTCAGCAGGAACAGCGTCAGAAGCAGGATGCCCGGCAGCACGCCTGCCATGAACAGCCGGCCGATGCTTTGCTCGGTCAGGATGGCGTAGATCACGAAGCCGGTGGAGGGCGGGATCAGGATGCCCAGCGTGCCGCCCGCCGCCACCACGCCGGTGGAAAGGCGCGGGCTGTAATTGAACCGGTCCATCTCGGCCAGCGCGGTGCGGCCCATGGTCAGCGCAGAGGCCACCGATGAGCCCGAGAGCGCGGCGAAGCCGCCGCAGCCGATCACGGTCGCCGCGGCCAGCCCGCCGCGCACCTGTCCGATGGTGGCATAGGCGGCCTCGTAGAGCCGCCGGCTCATGCCGGTCACGCTCGCCACGTTGCCCATCAGGATGAACAGCGGCACCACGATGAGCTCGGAATTCGAGGCCAGCGCGAAGGTTTCCGAGGCCAGCAGACCGGTGGCGGCCTGCAGCCCGTTCAGGATCCAGATGCCCACGAAGCCCACGGTGAACATGGCAAAGGCAACCGGGATGCGCAGCAGAAGCAGGACAAGAAGCAGCACGAAGCCGGCGCTGCCGATCAAAACCGGGCTCATGATGTCTCCTGCGCGGGATGGGGGCGGCGCGGGGTGATCAGCGCGCGCAGGATCAGGGCCAGCGCGGCGACCAGCGACAGGACACAGAGCGCGTATTGAAACCACGCGGTCGGCAGCCGCAGCAGGTTGCTCGACAGGTTCAGCATCTGGCTCAGCTGCGCGCTCTTGAAGACGGTGTAGGCGATCGCAACGAAGATCGTCGCACCCAGCACACCGGCGACCAGATCGATGGCGCGGTTCAGGCGCGGCGGAAAGCGCGGCTCGAGAATGTCGACGACGATATGCCCGTCTTCGCGGCCGCAAAGCGCCATGCCGCCAAACACCACGATCACCATCGTCATCATCACCAGATCCTGCGCGCCGTAGAGCGGCGTGCCGAAATTTCGCCCGACCACGTCGACCACGATCACAGCCACCACGAAGAGCAGGCCCAGCGTGCCGATGATCGCGGAGAGGCGGATCAGCCCCTCCGCAAATTTGTGCAGGGCGCGCATCACTGGCCCTGGATCGCGGCCAGCGCCGCTTCGCCACCAACCTCGGCCACATAGGCGTCGGTGACCTCGGCCAGCGCATCGTCAAACGCCTTGCTCGCGGCGGCGTCGAGATCGTTGACGGTGATGCTGTCCGAGCTGCGCGCCTCCTCGAGCGCCTTGTCGGCGGTCGCGACCCAGGCCTCCTCGGTCATCTTCGAGATCGGCTCGCCCTTGATTTCGTCGAGCGCCGCCCGCGCCTCGTCGGAGAGGCCGTCATAGACGCCCTTGTTCATCACCGTGTAAAAGGTGAGACGGCCCAGGTTCGGCCCGGTGGTGACGGAGCTCACAACCTCGTTGAGCTTGAAGTCCGACAGCACCGAGGCACCGCTGACCAGCCCGTCGATCAGGCCTGTCTGGAGGCCGTTATAGACCTGCGTCATCGGCAGCTGCACCGGCGTCGCGCCAAGCGCCTCCATCGCCTCGGCGGCGATTGAGCCCGCCACGCGGATCTTCAGACCGCTGAGATCGCCGGGGCTGAGCACCTCGCGCTCCTTCATCATCAGGATGTTGGGCTCGGCCCCCCAGAGCGCGATCGCCTCGGTCATCGGGAACTCGCCCTTGAGCTCGGCGTCGAACGCGCGCCAGAGCGCGGCATAGCCCGGCTCCTCGAGCGGCAGCGCGCCCGGCAGCTCGACGATCAGCGTCTTGGGAAACTGCGACGAGGTATAGCCCGGCAGGCCCCAGCCCATGTCCGCCGTGCCCTGCACGATGCGGACATACTGGTCCGCCGGACCTGCGCCAAGCTCACCACCGTGGAAAGCGCGCAGGCTCGCGCCTTCAGTCGTGCCCTCGGCGAGCGCGCTGGCGAGCGGGTCGATCTGCGCCTCGGTGATGGTGTGGAACGGTGGCGCCCAGTTGGCGTATTTGAGCTCCTGCGCCTCGGTCGCGGCGGCCAGCGAGACGGCGAGCGACGCTGCCGTTGCGAGTGACGTGATCTTCATGGTTCTCCTCCCGTTTGAACCCTCTTCAAGAGCCTGAGCCGTCCGTTGCGGCGGCACAAGCCAATCTCCCGTTCAGGCGAAAATGGCGTCTTTCAACGCGGCGAGATCAGCCGATCCCCCCGGCGCCAGAAGCCGCCGCGCCTTCATGTGGGCGCGCGCATTGTTGACGGTCTCCACCGCCGCAAGCCCGCCCGCATCGAACCGCGCGACCAGACCGTCCGCGACGACCTCCTCCGTCGCCCCGGGGCCGGCAAAGCCCGCGATCTGCAATTTCTGATCGCCCTGATCGGACCAGAACCACGGCACCGCCGCGTAGTCCGGGCAGGCGCCCTTGGCGATGCGGGCGGCGATCAGCCGGGCGTGATCGGTCGCGGCCTGAACGCTTTCCAGCCGTACCATGGCACCGCTGCGCGGATCGGGGAAGCTCGCACAATCGCCAAGCGCCGAGATCGCCGGGTCCGAGGTGAGGAGCTGCGCATCCACCGAGACGCCGTTCACGGTCTCGATCCCGGCTGCCTCGGCCAGTTCGGTGTTGGGGCGCACGCCAGCCGCCAGCAGAACGAAATCGGCCTCGACCCGCGCGCCATCGTCGAGAGCCACGCCCTCCGCATCGACGCCGATCGCCGCGCGGCCGAGATGCAGCGCGACGCGCTGCGCCCGGTGCCAATCCTCGAAATGTCGCGACATGGCCGGGGATACAGCCCTCGCCATCAGGCGCGGTGCAGCCTCAATCACGCTCACGGCGTGGCCAAGCTTGCGCGCCACTGCGGCGAACTCAAGCCCGATGAAGCCGCCGCCGATCACCGCGATGCGCCGGGGGGCGGCAAGCGCCTCACGCAGCCGGGCGGCATCGGCAAGCGTGCGCAGGTCAAAGGCGTTCTCTAGCCCGTCGATGGGCGGGCGCAAGTTGCGGGTGCCGGTGGCGAGGATCAGGTGATCATAGCCCAACCGCCTGTCGCCCCCAACGCCGTCAAGCCGGACCTCGCCCGCGGCGCGGTCGATCTCGAGCACCTTGGTGCCGGGCAGATACTCAACCTGCTTGCTCTCGAAGAAGCTCGCCGGGCGGAGGGTCAGCGCCTCGGCCTTGCCCTCCAGCAGATAGGCCTTGGAGAGTGGCGGGCGCTGGTAGGGCAGCCCCGGCTCGGCGCCAATCAGGGTGATCGCGCCGTCAAAGCCGTTCTGCCGCAGGCTGATCGCGGCCTGAAGCCCGCCCTGCCCCGCGCCGACGATGACGACCCGCGAAGGGCTCACAACTGCTCCTCCGGCAGATGCACCACCAGCCCGTCGAGCGACGGGTCGAGCTTGATCTGGCAGGACAGGCGCGAGCGCTCGGTGACCTCGGAGGCGGCGCCCTCGAGCATCTCGTCCTCGTCGTCGGAGCGCTGGCCGGTCCTGTCCTCCCACGCCTCGTCGACATAGCAGTGGCAAGTCGCGCACATCATCGAGCCGCCGCACTCGCCGACGATGCCCTCGACATCGTTCGAAACCGCGGCCTGCATCACGCTGGTGCCCTCTTCGGCTTCGATCACCGTCTCGGTCCCGTCATGGGCGACATAGGTCACCTTGATCATCGTTGTCTCCTCCTCGAATATCGTGGCCTTGCCGGGCTCAATTGAGCACCACCGGCAGGTTGATCGGCCCGCGGAAGCCGAAGCCCTTCCAGACCACGTCCTCCGGGTTCGGCAGGGTCATGTTCGGGAAGCGGTCGAACAGCATCGGCAGGATGATCTTGCCAACCGTGCGGCGTGCCACATGTGCGCCTGCGCAATGGTGCGGGCCGTTGCCGAAGGCCTGATGCGGGTTCTTGTCGCGGAACACGAAGAAAGACTCGCCGTCCTCGTAGAGCTCTTCGTCCCGGTTGGCCGAGGCCTGGATCGTCATCACCGTGTCGCCCTTGGGGATGTCGAACCCGCCCAGCTCGGTGTCCTCGGTGACCAGCCGCGAGCTGGCCTGAATCGGCGCGACCCAGCGGATGCCTTCCTCGAAGGCCTTGTCCCAGGCCTCCTGCGCGCGCACCTCCGCCAGCTGGTCGGGGTTGGTCAGCAGGCCGTAGAGGATCGTCGCCAGCGCATCGCGCGGCTCGTTGATGCCGCCGCCGATGGCGATCTTGATATTGGCGTGGATCTGGCTCATCGGGATCGGGTCGTCGGCGGTCAGCATCAGCGAATAGGCCGAGCCGTCGGGCTCGCCGCGACGGATCGGCTCGAGCTCGGCAAAGAGCGCGTCCATCTCGTCATTCGCGGCATCCGAGGCGGCGAAGGGCTCGGGTTTCCAGCCGAAATTGCCGGCCCCGTCAATGAGCAACTGCGACCAGCGCATCATCTGCTCGTCGCTGGCCTCGGGGATGCCGAGGATATGCGCGAGGATGCGGGCCGCAAGCGGGCCGCAGAGATCGGTGAAGAGATCGACCGTCTCGCCGCGCGGCAGCCGGGCGATATAGTCCTCGGCGAGCTGCTCGTAGAGCGGCCCCCAGTCGGCCTTGATCCGCTTCGGCGTCAGCGCCTTCGAGATCGCCTTGCGTTCGACGAAATGCGCCTTGCCGTCCTTGCGCATCAGCGTGTGCGCCCGGAAGGCCGGCTTCATCGGGGTCTGCGGATCATCGCTGCTGAACAGCTCGGGGTTGTCCTTGACCGCCTTGGTCAGCGCCGCCTTGGTGAGCAGGGTCCGGCCGGTCGAGGCGACCCGCAGCACCGGGCTCTCGGCGCGCAGGCGGCGGTAGATCGGATAGGGATCCGAACTCAATTGGTCGAGCGTAATCGCCCCGTCAAGCGGTGCCAGTGCCATGAACTCCTCCCAAAGCTCTCCTCTGTGGGCACATTAGAGAACAGCCGCCTTGCCAAGCAATGCGATGGAATGGTTACCTATCATCGAAAAATTCGATGGACGCCCAGCCAACGCGAGGTCTTCACATGGCGCAGCCCAACGCCGATCCATCCAGCATCGACTTTGCTGCGCTCAACCTTTTGCGGGTGGTGCACGAGCTTGGCTCGTTCACCGCCGCGGCGGAGAAGCTCAACGTCAACCAGTCCGCGGTCAGCTACACCATCGCCAAGCTGCGGGCGTGTTTCCACGATCCGCTCTTCGTGCGCGAGGGCGGCCGGCAGGTCTCGACTGATCGCTGCGAGGAGATCCTCGCGCGCTCGCTCCAGATGCTCGGGATGCTTGACGAGATGCTGCAGCCCGACGCCTTCGAACCGGGCAGCGCGACGCAGAACGTCACCATCGCCTGCAACTACTACGAGCGCGTGCTGCTGATCCCGGCGCTGGTCAGCGCGATCCGCCGCGAGGCACCGGGGATGACCGTGAAGGTCATCAACGCGCTTGGGGACGGGCATCTGCGATTGCTCAACCGCGAGGCCGACGTGCTTATCGGACCGTTCGCGCGCTCGGAATCCGGGTTTCACTCACGCCGCCTCTATGCCGAGGAATATGCCTGCCTGATGGATGCCGCTCACCCACTGGCCGACACCGCGCTCGACATCGACAGCTATCTCTGCCTCAACCACGTGCTGATCGACTACGGCGGCGGCTGGCAGTCCGCCTATCTGCGCGAGCTCGAAGCGGCGGGGCACCGGATCGCGCCGGTCGTGGTTGCGCCGAGCCCGGCGGGGCTTGCGACGCTGATCGTCGAGTCCGACCTCGTGGCCACGGTTCCGCGTCGGCTCGGAGAATGGAACGCAGATCGGCTCAAGGTGGCCGACTGCCCGTTTCCGGGGCGGTTCGACGTGTCGCTGGTCTGGGCCGCGCACACCAACGCCTCCGCGATGCATCGCTGGCTGCGCGACCTGATCTGGCGCGTCGCGCGACGATAGGGGACCCTGGGGGCGGCGCCTCAGCCAACAGGCCCAGCCTGAGCCTTGGCGTCACGCGACCTACGGCTCGAGCCGCGCAAACCGCTGACGCGGGCCTTCACCTCCAGCCCATTGGACGATCGATAAGCGTGCCTTCTTTCTGCGGGTGCCGTTTGACTGTGCCGAACCATTGCCTCAGCCGAAGCAATTTCCGATCAAGGCGTCGAGCCTGGCCATCAGCGCATCCTGAAATCCGGGGGCCGTGGTTTTTGGATCCGGGCTCCGGGTCTTCATATGATGCCAATAGCCGCCGGAGACCTGCGCTTCGACATCGTCGCTGGTCGCCAGCCAGACCTGCGTGCGATGCGCCAGATCAAGCGGATCGGAGGCCGAGGCCCCGCCCATCCGCGTCGGCACCCAGCCCGGATCGACGGTGTTGCACAGCACCTCCGGCCAACGTCGGGCGAGTGCGTTCGACAGCGCGCCAACCAGCATCTTGCTTTCGCCATAGGCCTGAGAGGATGCCCAGCGACGGATGGTCCACTCGATGTCGTTCAGCGCGCCATCATGACCGTAATGCATGCTGCTGCCGGTGAAAATCAGACGACTCGCCGCCACCCGTTGCGACAGCAGGTAGGGCGCCAGCGTGTTGACCGCGAGCACCTGTAGGCGGCCCTCTGCCGTCTCCTTGCGCGCGGACCCGCCGAGAATACCGGCATTGTGGATGATCGCATCGATTGGACCAAGAGCATTCACCTGATCGGCCAGCGCAGCGACCTCCTGCATCAGGGACAGGTCCCCGGTGACCACGCCCGCGGCCCGGTCTGCCAAAGCACCGAAGCTCTCGGCGCGGGCCGTGTTGCGGGCGTGCAGGATGACCTCGTGGCCCTCGTCAAGCAGCTGCCCTGCTGCGTTGAAGCCCACGCCCTGCGTGCTTCCGGTGATCAGGATGCGGCTCATGTCTCGTCTCCTTGGTCAGGCCATGTCACGGTGATTTCCGGCGCAAGGTGGAGGTCCGTCGTCTCCAGCCTCCCTGGCCCAAGGTTGTGGAACTTGTGCCAGACCCCGGCCGGCGCGCGCAGCATGTCGCCCTTCTGCGCGGTGATCTCCTGATCGCCCACGGTGAACTGAGCGCAGCCTTCGCGAATGACGAATATCTCGTCGTAAGGGTGGGTGTGAAAGCCCGGACCGGCGCCAACCTCGTCCGTCGTGTAGAACATCACCGAAATGCCGGTGCCGAGGCGATGGCCCTCGACCGTGCCGTTCCAGGTCTCGGGTTTCGTGGCCCAGTCGGCCCATGTCAGGGCAAGGGGACTGTCGGTCATATCATCCTCCGCGCGTCTCATTCCGCCGGTTGGCCCGCGCCCACGCCGTTGCGCAGCTTGCCCGAGACGGCAACAAAGAAGGTAAGCGCGCCGCCGGTCAGCGCCAGCCCCGCCCAGATCGACGACACGATGCCAAGGCCCGCATCCACCGTCAGCCCGCCCGCCGCCGCACCGATGGCATTGGCAAGGTTGAAGGCCGCCATGTTCATCGCGCCCATCAGGGTCGGGGCTTCGGGGGCAAGGCGCATCAGCTGCACCGTGACCGAAGGCACCGCCGAGTTGATCGTGGCGCCCAGCAGGAAGAAGGTCGGCAACAGGATCGCGGGGGACTGCGCTGTCAGTGCCATGAGGATCAGCACTGCCATTGCACCGGCAAAGGCCACCAGCATTGCGCCAAAGCGGTAGCGGTCCGCCGCGCGCCCGCCGATCAGCGTGCCGACGAAGATGCCAAGCCCCACCAGCATCTGCGCCGGGGCGATCATCATGTCGGACAGACCCGCCACTTGGGTCACCAGCGGCCCGATGAAGGTATAGACCGAAAACAGGCTCGCCACCGCGACGGAGGCAAAGGCCAGCAGCAGCCACACGGGTCCGCGCTTCAGCGCCGCCATCTCCTGCGCGACCGGTCCGCCGTCGAGGTCATGCGAATGCGGCACCAGCTTCAAGAGCGCCAGTGCCGAGGCAAGGCCAAGGACGGCGATCACCGCGTAGGACACGCGCCAGTCGAAGAGCTGCCCGATGAAGGTGCCCATTGGCGCGCCACCGATGGTGGCCACCGAGATGCCCGACATCACCAGAGCCACGGCCCAGCCGCCCCGGTCGCGTCCGACCATCTGCATCGCCGCCACCGTCGCCGCACCGAAATAGGCCCCCTGCGGCAGCCCGCTGGCAAACCGTCCGACGATCAGTGACCCCAAGCCACCAGAGAACGCCGTCAGCACATTGGCCGCGCAGGCCAGCACCATGAGCCAGATCAGCAGCACGCGTTTGTTGAGCCGCGCCGCCCCGATGGTCAGCAGTGGCGCGCCCAGCGTCACGCCAAGCGCGTAGGCGGTGATGCCATGGGTGGCGTTCGGCAGACTGAGGCCAAGGTCGTCCGCGAAGAGCGGCAGCAGCCCCATGCTGGCAAATTCAGAGGTGGAAATCACGAAGGCCCCGAAGCCAAGCGCGATCAGCGCCCAGAGATTGGCCCGGGGGTTGGACCGTGTGTCAGTGGCCATGGAAATCCTTTCGATGGGATCTTGCGCGACTTCGGGCGCGGAGCCTTTGCCTGCTCAGGCGTGCCCCGAGCGGTTCGCGGTCAAGACAGGTCAGCGGACGGAAAAGCCCGCCCGCTGACGCAATACGCCTTGGCTGTCATTGCCGACTATGGGTGCCGCTCTTCTGACATCCATGAGCGATGCTCATCATGGCTCAGAGCTTGCCAAAGAAGCTCAGCAGCTTGTCGAAGGGGATCAGCTCTTCGCGGTCGTAGAGATCCACGTGACCGGCGCCCGGCACCTCGACCAGTTCCTTGGGCTCGGCTGCGCGGGCATAGGCGTCATGGCTGAACTCGATGGAGTGGGCCTCCGTGCCGGCGACGAACATCACCGGGCGTGGCGAGATCTCGTCCAGCCGGGTAAACGGGTAAAAGTTCATGAAGCCGATGTTCGACGACAGGGTCGGCTTGGTCGTGGTGCGGGGCGAATAGCCGCGCGGGGTGCGGTAGAAGTCGTAGAACTCCTTCGACACCGGGTCCGAGGTCTCGTCGATCTCGTCCGGCGCGCCGCTGGTGTATTCCGGCGCGGCCCCTTCGTATTCCGCCTGGCGCTGCGTCATGGCGGCGTCGAGCGTCGCCCAACGATCCTCGGCGCTGACCGAGCCGCCGATGCCGTGCCGGTTGGCGTCGCCCATGTTGTACATCGACACCGTCGCGATGGCCTTCAGGCGCGGGTCGATCTGCGCCGCCGCCAGCACGAAGCCGCCCGAGCCGCAGATGCCGAGCGCGCCGATGCGGTCCCGGTCCACGATGTCCTGCGTACCAAGGAAATCCACCGCCGCGCTGATGTTGTCGACATAGATGTCCGGCACCACGGTCTGGCGCGGGTAGCCGTCGCTTTCCCCCCAGAACGACTGGTCAAAGCTCAGTGCCACATACCCTTCCGCCGCCAGTTTCCTTGCGTAGACGATGGAGGATTGCTCCTTTACCGCGCCAAAGGGGTGACCGATGACCACGGCGGGCAGCGGACCGTTGGCGTTTTCGGGGACGAATAGCGTGCCGACCACGGACATGCCGATCTTGTTGTGAAAAACAACGCGTTTCATGGGGTTATCCTTCTTTGTTACCTTCGCCTCACGGGCTTGAAGCACAAAATAGGCAGGCTTTACTCAGAGAGTAGACGGGATAGATTTCTTGAAACCATCGAAATGATTCATGAGTGAGCCATGGCGAGAGAGAAGATAGACGACCTGCGCGCTTTCATCGCGGTGGCACGCGAGCGCAATTTCACCCGTGCCGCGGCGGGTATGGGGATCTCGCAATCCGCGCTCAGCCACACGATCCGGCAGCTCGAGGCGCGGCTGGGTGTCAGGCTGCTGACCCGCACGACGCGGGCCGTCGCCCCGACGGAGGCCGGGCAGCGTCTGCTGGAGGGGATCACGCCACATTTTGCCGGCATCGACGCAGAGCTCGATGCCCTCGGCGACCTGCGTGATACGCCTGCGGGGACAGTGCGCATCGTGTCGTCGGAGTATGGCGTCAGCCACATCCTCTGGCCGCGCCTCGCGCCGTTCCTGAAGGCGCACCCCGACATCCGGGTCGAGATCACACAGGACAACGGGCTGAACGATATCGTCTCCGAGGGCTATGACGCAGGCGTGCGGCGCGGCGAACATCTGGCGCGGGACATGATCTCGGCCCGGATCGGTCCGGACCTGCGCTACATCGTCGTGGGCACGCCGGACCTGTTCGACAGGCGCCCGCGCCCTCGTCATCCGCGCGAGCTGGCGGCATTGCCTTGCGTGAACTTCCAGCTGCAATCGACCGGCGGGTTCTTTGCATGGGAGTTCAAGGAGAGGGACCACGAACTGCGGGTCAAGGTCGAAGGGCAGCTTGCTTTCAACAACATCTTCGATTGCCTGCGCGCAGCCGAGGCCGGGTTCGGCCTGACCTATGTGCCAGAAGAGATCGCCCGTCCCGGCTTGGCAGAGGGACGCCTGGTGCAGGTGCTCGAGGACTTTTGCCCGGTCTGGGACGGCTTCCATCTCTACTACCCCAACCGACGTCAAGCCTCTGCGGCCTTTCGCGCCGTGCTGGAGGCGCTGCGCCATCGCAGTTGAGAAGCTTCGACCTCTGGCGCACGCACTCTCAATCGAGGACACGTGGTCGTCGGTCAGCGCCGCATGACCGCGATGTGCAGCGGCCGGGCAGGCTCCGAGTGTCTATAGACCCACCGTGGCGCAGCCTGTTGCAGGAAGCGTCGTTCTCGCGCGGGTCTGGCCAGCGCAATGCAGGGGCCGACAGAAGATCGGCCCCCACCATGGCAGGTCTTGCGACCCAGAAGGGCATGGCTGTGGTGACGAGGGCGTTCGCACAAGCCGCCCACGCCGGGATCGCCCCCTGTGCTTACGCCTCTGCCGCGTCGTCATTCGGCCAGAGCACGTCGAGCGCGGACCGGCTGATGCGCCAGGCGCCATTCACGCGGACGTAGCTGTCGACGTAACGCCCCAGCAACAGGAAGGGATGCTGCGTACCGGGACGGTCGGTCACGAAATCGAGCAGGTAGCAACTGCCGGTCGCAGTATCGCGGCCGGTCAGGGTGATCTCGTGGTTGGCAATGGCGTGCACGAAGGGGAAATGCCCGGCCTTGCGGCTATCGAACATCTGGTAGGCGCCGCGCAGGCTGGTCTTGATCTCGTCGAGGCCCTTCATCGACCCGACCGTGACGATCACCTCGGCGTCATCGGTGAAAACCTCGCCCATGCGGTCGGCCTGATTGCCGTCCAAGAGCGCGCTGTAGTGTTGGCGCAGGGCGCGGATGTCTTCGCGGTCGAGCATCGCGCTGATGCGGTCTTCGCGGCGGGTGTCCATCACGGACGCGTGGCTCATATCATTCATCTATCTTGTCTTTCTCTTCGTCCCAGGTGGGGAAATCGGTGTACCCGGCAGCGCCGTTGCCACCGTAGAACGCCTCGCGCGACGGCGTGTTGATCGGCCAGCCGTTCTGCATCCGCTCGACGAGGTCGGGGTTGGCGATGAAGGGCTTGCCGAAGGCGATGAGGTCCAGCGCGCCGTCCTTGAGCGCCTGCTCGCCGGTCTCTTTGGTGAAGCCGCCGGCGGCGATCAGCGTGCCGGTGAAGGTCTTGCAGAACTGCGAGGGGAAGCCCGCGGGCATCGCCTCGCCGCCGATGGTCAGCTGGTCGCTGAGGTGAACGTAGGCGGGCTGCCGCGCTTCGAGCGCCTCGGCTAGGGCGAGCCAGGTGTCGGCCTCGCCTTCGTATCCCTGCATCCCCGACAGCCGCCCGAACGGCGAAATGCGCACGCCCACGCGGTTCATGCCGATCTCGGCTGCGACGGCGTCGATGGTCTCCAGCAGGAAGCGCATGCGGTTCTCGATGCTGCCGCCGTAGCGGTCGGTGCGCAGGTTGGAGTTGGCGTTCAGGAACTGCTCGAACAGGTAGCTGTTGGCGCCGTGGATCTCGACCCCGTCAAAGCCGGCACGAATGGCGCGTTTGGCCGCCATCACGAAATCGGCGGTGACGCGGGCGACCTCCTCGGTCTCAAGCGCGCGCGGCGTCGAGGCGGGCTGCTGGCCCGGCTCTCCGTCCGGCCCGGTGGCGAAGGAGAACGCGCCCTCGCCGCGCTGTGCGGAGGCCGAGACCGGCGCAGCTCCGTCCGGTTGCAGCGACGTGTGCGACACCCGACCAACGTGCCAGAGCTGCACGAAGATGCGGCCACCGCGATCATGCACGGCCTTGGTGACCTTGGCCCAGGCCGCCTCGTGTTCGTCGGTGTAGATGCCGGGGGTATAGAGATAGCCGTTGCCTTCCTGGCTGATCGGAGCGCCTTCAGTGATCAGCAGCCCGGCGCTGGCGCGCTGCGCGTAGTACAGCGCGGTATGCGCGTCGGGGGCACCGGTCGCGGCGCGGGACCGGGTCATCGGGGCCATGACGGTGCGGTTCGGCAGGGGCAGGCCCGCGAGGTCGTAAGGCGAAAAGAGTTGCGACATGGGTGGGTCCTTGACGGAATATAAGGAGTTGGCAGGAAGACACCTGTGCCCCGGCTTCATGGCCAGCGGCTTTTCAGAGGCGTGGGGGCCTTCCTTACTGAGCGCCAATCTATTGATCCTGTCACCGAATATAATAGGATCACGGTTCCAGTCATTTCGTCCCGAGGTTCCGCAATGCCCGAGCACGATGATCCCTTCTCCGGCGTGCGCGAGTTCGTCGAGACCATGCGCAACGGCTCCTTCACCGCGGCCGGCGCGCGCCTCGGGCTGACCGGCTCTGCCGTCGGCAAGAGCGTCAGTCGTCTCGAGGCGCGGCTTGGTACGAAGCTGCTGCACCGGACCACCCGCCGGTTGTCGCTGACGCCCGAGGGACAGCGCTATTTCGATGGCTGGGTGGCGATCCTGAGCGATGTTCAGGGGCTCGAGCAATCTGTCACCGTAGGCAGCGGGCAGGTGTCGGGGCGCCTGAGCATCCATCTGCCGGCGGCCTTCGGGCGGCGTCACGTCATGCCGGTGCTGACTCGGTTGGCAGAGGATCACCCGGCGCTCGACCTCGCCGTCAGCTTTACCGAACGGCGGGTGAACCTGATCGACGAGGGGGTGGACCTTGTCGTGAGGATCGGCGCGCTGAGCGACGATGCCGATCTGGTGGCCCGCAGGCTGGGGCGTCAGCGGCTGGTGATCTGCGCCAGCCCCGCCTATCTCGCCGCGCATGGCACCCCGGCCGCCGCGGCGGCACTCACCGAGCATGACTGCATCATCGGCAGCCGGCGGGACGGTGTGCCGCCCTCATGGCTCCTGCGCCAGCCCGACGGGTCCATCAGCACGCAAGCCATCCGCGCGCGGCACGAATTCAGCGACGGCGATGCCATGCTGGAGGCCACGCTTGCGGGCGCGGGCCTGTCGCAGCTGCCGACATGGCTGGTGAGTGACGCGCTGGCGTCAGGGGACTTGATCACGGTGCTGGACGATGTTTCCGGGGCCGAAATGCCGATCCACGCGGTCTGGCCACGCTCGTGCTATCTCAAGCCCGGCCAGCGCGCCCTGATCGACGCGCTGGTTGCCGACGCGGCCAGGGCAGAGGCCGGCTACTGGCTCTGAGAACGCGGTGCAAAGGCTCATAACTCCTCGGCTGTCTCATGAAAGATGCCCGCGCGAGCGATCCCTGACATGACGGAGCACGGGTCAAACGGGGTGTTGGCCCTACCATTGTGGAACCAAAGGATCGACTGATCGGAAAAACCTCAGGGTTATGGATTCTGAGGGTGGGAATATGTTCGGGATCAACGCAACACCGTTGAGGTCCTCTCAGGCAGGACCGCTGCAACGACCCGCCCACGCCAAGACCAGCAAGGACCGATCTCGTGCCCCGACACCCCCGCTTCGATCCGCTGCAAGAGGACCGCGGCGCCGATCCCCTCGATGCCGTTTTCGGCACGCGCGGGATAACGGTCGGCCTCGTCACACCGCTTGAAGCCTATGCCGAAAGCCCCGTACCGACGCTGGACGGCCATGCCGCCGCGGCGCGGCGCGCCGAAGAGGCGGGGTTTGCCAGCATCTGGCTGCGCGACGTGCCCTTCTTCGATCCGAAGTTCGGCGATGCGGCGCAGATCATGGATCCGCTGGTCTACGCTGGGTTCCTCGCCGCGCAGACGCGTACGATGACCATAGGCACCGCCGGCATCGTGCTGCCTCTGCGCGAGCCGATCGCGGTGTCGAAACAGGCCGCCACGATCGACATGCTGACGCAGGGCCGTTTCATCCTCGGCCTGTCTTCGGGCGACCGTCCGGCGGAGTACCCGGCCTTCGGCGTCCGCTTCAACAAGCGCGCCGACCGGTTCCGCGAGGCGTTCAGGCTGATCCGCAAACTGCACGCCGAGGCCTTCCCGCGCGGCAAGACCCAAGGCTTCGGGACGCTGTCGGGGGATCTCGACCTGCTGCCCAAACCGCAAGGCGATCGGCTGCCGATGATTGCGATCGGGCGCGCCGGGCAGACGGTGCCGTGGATTGCGAAGAATGCCGATGCCTGGATCTGGACGGTGGATGACCCGAAATCGGTCACGAAGATCCTGAACGAGCTGAAGGCCGCCTCCGGCAAGCGGCGCCCGCCGCCCTATGGCTATTCGACCTTCCTCGACCTCGACCGCAACCCCGATGCCCCGGCGCGGCGCGAACACAACGTGCTGCGCATCGGGCGCAAGGCGCTGCTGGCACGGTTGCAGCAGCAGGCCGCGCAGGGCGTGAAACACGTAGCATTCAACCTGCGCCCGTCACGGCGCCCGGCCGAACGCATCATCGACGAAATGGGCGCGCACATCCTGCCTGCGCTTGCCCGTCCTTCCCGCAAAAGGTGACACATGACCCATGAACTTCACGGTCCGGAACAGGACCGCGCGGCGCTTCTGGCGTTGATCGACAGGCTTGCGGCGGCATGGTCCGGCGACAGCCTGGGCGCGCCCTCGTGGCTGGCCCCCGAAGCCCGGCTGGACAGCAACCTTCACGGGCAGCTCGGCGGCGCGCAGGACATCCAGAACGCGCTTGCCGCGGACGGTCGGCAGGGTGCCTGCACCATCCGCACCAGCAACCGCTACGCCGCGGCCCAAGGCGATGACGGCGTGGCCAGCTTCTATGCCTATGGGCTCTTGCAGAACCGCAACGACGCCCAGCAGGCGCTGCTCTTCGGCGCGACCGTGGTGCTGCGCGCGACGCGCACCGAAGGCGGCTGGAAGGTGAGCCATGTCCGGATCTCAAGCAGCTGGATGCGCGGCAGCGACCGGCTGGCCTCGCACTGGCTTTTGCCGCCCAGCGATGCTGGCTGGCAAGTGGGCGACCCGCCGCCCGTTCTGGTGAGCGAGCTGCATTCCCCGTGGGCGTTGCAGCCCATCGGCACGCCGCCAAGCGATCTCTTCGATGCGATTTCCGAGCTTTACAGCCGCTATTCCTTTGCAATCGACCAGGGCGACATCACCCTGCTGATCGGCAGCTACACGGACGACGTCGCGGGCGGGTTTGCCCCGATGGGCCAGTACGAAGGGCGCGATGCGGTGATCGGACAGCTGCGCAGTTTCCGGCGGCACTGGCCGTGGATGCAACACTTCGCCGAGCTTGTCCGGGTCGAGGCGGATCCCGATGGGCGGCACGCCAATGCCATCGTCGGCCGGATCGTGCCCGAACAACCGATGACCCCGGAGGGCAAGCCGCTTTACGGCGCGCATTACCAACTGCGCGCGCGGCTGGAGGACGACGGCCAGTGGCGCTTCTGCTGGACGGATTACCGCCCCGGCTGGTTCGACACCGACAGCATTCCCGAATTCGACATCGGCCACAGCACCGCCTGACCGGCCCGTTCCGCCATCGCCCGTGCAACGCGGGCAATCCACTCTTGTCAAAAGGATATCCCATGCGACTGAGCATCCTTGATTACGTTCCCGTCGACGAAGGCCTCGAGGCGCAGGACGCGCTGGCCGCCTCGCTGCGCCTGGCCCAGACCGCCGATGCAGCCGGCCTTCATCGCTACTGGTTTTCTGAGCACCACGGCATGCCCGCGATGGTCAGCAGCGCGCCCGAGCTGATGATGGCCCGCACCGCCGCCGCCACCGACACGATCCGCCTTGGCTCGGGCGGTGTGCTGCTGCCGAACCACAGCAGTTACAAGATTGCCGGGAACTTCCAGCTGCTGGAAGGCATGTTCCCGGACCGGATCGACCTTGGGCTGGGGCGCGCTCCGGGCGCCGACCAGCGCGTCACCGCCGCGCTCAACGAAGAGAAGACGAGCCAGCTGCCCTACGGCCAGAAGCTCGGCGATCTGCTGGGCTTCCTGAGCGGGCAACACCCGTCCCAGAGCCGGCATGCCGGGATGCAGGCCCTGCCGCGCACGGCCCGCATTCCGCAGACCTTCGTGCTGGGCGCCTCCGGATCCACGGCAGGGGTCGCGGCGCAGGCCGGGCTTGGCTTCACCTTTGCGCATTTCATCAATCCCGGCCCGCAGGGCGCTGAAGCGGCTGCCGCCTACCGGTCGGCCTTCCAGCCCACCGTCTTCGGCGACAAACCGTCTGTCGTCGTCGCGGTCTTTGCCGCCGTGGGTGAAACCGACGCCGAAGCGAAGGAGTTCGCCGACACCTTCCACCTGTGGCTGTCGCATGCCGAGAGCGCGCAGCCCTTCGACCGGCTTCCGTCGCTCGAGACCACGCGCAACCACAACTGGAGCATGCAGGAACGGATGGTGCGGCAGCGCAACGAAGGCCGCCTGATCTACGGCACGGCGGAGAGCGTCGCATCGCAGCTGCGGGAACTGGGCCAAGCCTATGGCACCGACGAGGTCATGGTGAACCTGATGATGCCGGGGGAAGCCGCGCGCCAGACCGCCCTGACCAGCCTCGCGCAGGCGCTCGAGGTCACCCCGCAGGCAATCCCCGCCTGAGCCACGGGATCAGCCCGTCCGCAACACATGCCCCGGCCAGTCGCTGGCCGGGGCAGTCTCCATCAGGAAAGATCCGGCATGACCTCCTCCTCCGACCAGCTGCGCGCGCAGCATGACGCCCTGCACCTTGCCTACCGCTGGTTCGCCTTTTTCGAGGCACCGGGCGGCGCCCTCGCGCCGCATCTTGAAATCTTTGATCCGCAGGTCAGGCTGAGCGGCCATCAGGGGCGCCACCTGTTCGCCGATGACCGCGACAGCCTTGCCGCATGGTTCTCCACGGTGCCGGGTGAGCGCAGTTCGCACCACATCCTGCATGCGGCGTTCGAACCCGCCCCGCAGGGGACGTCACGGCTGAACATGCTCGTCGCCTACCAGGCGATGCGCCCGACAGGCGTTCAGGGCGCCATCATCCGCTACGAGACCGAGCTGTCGCATGGGCCCGACGGCGCGCGGTTCCTCTCGCTCGACAAGACCCCGATCCTGCCCGATACGCAGGCGCGTTTTGCGCCATCCTGGGCTGCGAACCGCGTTCTGGCGCTGGCCCATGCAGCCCTTGCCGAGCTGCCCGAGAGCGATGTACGCCTGCGCGAGGCGCTCGGGGCGTCGACGTCGCAGCTACAGGTGCAGGCCAACGTGCCCGAGGGCAGCCTGCGCTACCACGCCCTGCTGAGCGCCGCCGGCACAGAGGCAGCAGGCGGTTGCCACCTGCTGCTGGATCTCGAGGATGATGCCTCGGCGCCGCTGCCTGCCCTGTCCCGCATCATTCAGGCAGAACGGTCCTCGTAGGTTTTGGCGTGATGCTGTTTGGACCGGCGAGTGTCTGTACACGGCCGGCAGAAGGCGCCTACTGGGCAGGCCCACTCCTCGCCCTTTCTACCCGAGGTGCTTTCCCCATTTCCAGCTCCTCGGCGCATGGTAAGGGAGCAAAGCGTCGGCAAATCCAGGGGCAGATTAGAAACGCGGGGCGCCCCATCGCGGAGGCGCCCCGTCGAAAGCGTGTTGGCCGGCTCAGATCGCCGGAAGGCGGTCGATGAACTTGTCCATGGTCAGCGGGTAGTCGCGGACCCGGACGCCGGTGGCGTTATAGACGCCGTTGGCGATGGCCGCCGCCACCCCGCAGAGGCCCAGTTCGCCCACGCCCTTGGCCTTGAGCGGCGTTGCCACCCCATCGAGCGTGTCGAGGAAGATCACTTCCTGCTCGGGGATGTCCGCGTGCACCGCGACCTCGTAATTGGCCATGTCGTGGTTGGCAAAGAAGCCCCGGCCACGATCAAGCGCCATATCCTCCGAGAGCGCCGCGCCGACGCCCATCACCATGCCACCGATGACCTGGCTGCGCGCGGTGATCGGGTTGATGATCCGCCCCGCGTCGCAGACCGCGAGCATCCGCCGCACCCGGGTCTCGCCGGTATAGGCATGCACGCCCACCTCGACGAAATGCGCCCCGAAGGTGCCCATGGCATAGCCCTGCTGGAAGTCGCCCCACTGGATCGCGTCCTCGGCCGAGACCTCCTCGTTGATCTCAGAGAGCGCCATGTCGGTGTCGCCACCGGTGACGCGGCCACCGTTGAACGACGCCTCATCAATGCCGAGATTGCCGGCGATCTTCTCGCGCAGTGCCATGCAGGCGGCATAGACGCCCGAGGTCGAGCTCGGCGCGCCGAACTGGCCGCCGGAACCGGACGAGACCGGGTAGGCACTGTTGGCCATGCGCATCTCGACGTCGGCCACGTCCATGCCCATGGTCTCGGCGGCGGTCTGCGCGAGGATGGTGTAGGAGCCGGTGCCGATGTCGGTCATGTCGGTCTCGATGATCAGTTTGCCGCCATCGAGGATCGCCCGCGCGCCCGAGGGCAACACGAGCGCGCCGCGATAGGCCCCGGCCACGCCGTGGCCAATCAGCCAGTCACCGTCGCGCTGACCACCGGGAGTGGTGTTGCGCTCGGACCAGCCAAAGGCCTCGGCGCCGCGCTCGAGACATTCCACGAAATGTCGGTCGCTGAAGGGAATGTCGGGGTTGGCAGGGTCGACCTGCGTGTCGTTGACAATGCGGAACTGCACCGGGTCCATGTCGAGCGCCTCGGCCATCTCGTCCATGGCAATCTCGAGCGCCATCAGGCCTGACGCCTCGCCCGGAGCGCGCATGTCGGCGGTCTCGGGCAGCGGCATGTCGACCACGTGGTTCTTCACGCGGCGGCTGTCGCCGGCATAGAAGATCGGGGTCTGCGCGGTGGCGTTCTCGCCACGCCCGCCGGGCAGGCAGTAGGCCGCGGCCTCGTGCCAGATGCCGGTGAGGTGACCATCCGCGTTGGCAGCGAGACGAATGCGCTGCACGGTGGCCGAGCGGTGGGTGGTGTTGTTCATCACCATCGGGCGCGGCAGCGCGAGCTTCACCGGCACACCAGCCGCGCGCGAACCGAGCGCCGCCAGAACCGCGTCGGCGCGCAGCCAGAGCTTGGCGCCGAATCCGCCGCCCACATAGGGGCTCTCGACGCGGATGCGGTCCTGGTCGATGCCGAAGGTGGTGGCGATCGACTGGTGGTTCCAGTTGATCATCTGGTTCGAGGTCCAGACCGTCATGTTCTCGCCGTCGGACCAGTCGACGGTGGAGCTGTGCGGCTCCATCATCGTGTGGCTCTCGCCGGGCGTGTGATACATCTGGTCGATGACCTGTGCAGCATCGCGGAAGGCAGCGTCGACATCGCCCACCAGCGTGTCTGGCTCGCCGGTGCCCTGAACCCGCTCAAAGGCCGCGTCGAGGTCGAGGTCGGCGGGGGTGCCCTCCTCGTACTCGACCTCGATCATCGCGGCCGCCGCGCGGGCCTGCTCGAACGTGTCAGCCACGACGACGGCGATGGCCTGATGATAGTGCTGCACCTCGTCGCCGCCGAACAGGCGCGCAACGTTGTTCATGCCCTTCTCGAGCGGGTCGATCTCGAGTGTGGTCACCACGGCCCGCACGCCCGGCGCGCTGCGCGCAGCCTCGGCGTCCATGCGGGTGATGCGGCCATGTCCGATGGCGGCCCCGAGCGGGTAACCGTAGAGCGCATCGGGCGCCGCGTCGTTGCGCTCATAGGCGTAGGGCGCGGTGCCGGTGACCTTGAGCGGACCGTCGATGCGCTGCATCGGCTTGCCCACGACCTTGGCGTCGTCGAAGAGATTGCTGTCGACCGGTTGGTTGAATTCCATCTCAGGCCTCCTTCAGCATGGCGGCGAGCGTGCGCTCGGCAAGGGTGATCTTGAAGGCGTTCTCCTCGGTGGGACGGGCGCCATCGAGCAGCACCGACATCACCGCAGAGGCGCCGTTGGGCAGCTCCGCATCCGCAGCGTCCGAGCGCCACGGTTTCGGCGCGACGCCGCCAAGCGCCACGCGGCCAGAGCCGTCGGCCTGACGGACCAGCGCCACCGAAACCAGCGCGAAGGCATAGGAGGCGCGGTCGCGGACCTTGTGATACTCCTGCGTACCACCCACCGGCGCGGGCAGCCGCACATGGGTGATCAGCTCCCCCGGCATCAGCGCGGTCTCATCCTCGGGGGCGTCGCCCGGCAGCAGGTGGAACTCCTCGAGCGGGATTTCGCGGGTCATGCCGGTAGGTGTCACCGTCTCGACCACCGCGTCGAGCGCGCGCATCGCCACGGCCATGTCGGACGGATGCGTCGCGATGCAGGCATCCGAGGTGCCGATGACGCCGAGCTGGCGCGAGAACGCGCCTTCGGTCAGCGCGCCACACCCCGAGCCGGGCGCGCGCTTGTTGCAGGGCATGTTGGTGTCGTAGAAATACGGGCACCGGGTGCGCTGCAGCAGGTTGCCGCCGGTGGTCGCCTTGTTGCGTAGCTGGCCGGTCGCACCGGCGGCGATGGCCCGGGTCAGCAGCGGATAGTCGCGGCGGATGCGGCTGTCAGCCGAGAGCGCGGTGTTGGTCACCAACGTGCCGATGCGCAGCCCGCCCTCTTCGGTCTCGCTGATCTCGTCGAGCCCGAGCCCGTTCACGTCGATCACGTGCAGGGGGGTCTCGATCTCGAGCTTCATCAGGTCGAGAAGATTGGTGCCCCCGGCGAGGAACTTGGCGCCCTCGACCTCGGCGGCGCGGGCCGCGGCAGCGGCGGGATCGGCGGGTTTTTCGTAGGAAAAGGCCCTCATGCACTTTCCTCCGCAACTTGGGTGATGGCCGCGAGGATGTTGGCGTATGCGCCGCAGCGGCAGATATTGCCCGACATGCGCTCGCGGATCTCGGCATCGGTGATGGCGATCTCGGCGGTCAGGTCGCCGGTCACGTGGGAGGGGATGCCGGCGCGGATCTCCTCGATGACCTTGCGGGCCGACTGGATCTGTCCCGGGGTGCAATAGCCGCACTGGAAGCCGTCATGCTCGACGAAGGCCGCCTGCATCGGGTCCATGCTCTCGGGCTGGCCGATACCTTCGATGGTCTCGACCGCGTCGCCGTCATGCATCACCGCGAGGCTCAGGCAGGAATTGATACGCTCGCCATTCACCGTGCAGGTGCAGGCGCCGCACTGGCCGTGATCGCAACCCTTCTTGGTGCCGGTCAGTTGCAGGTGCTCGCGCAGCGCGTCGAGCAGCGTGGTGCGGTTGTCGACGGTGAGCTCACGCTCTTCGCCATTGACCGAGAGCGTGACGGTCGTGGTCTCCGGGCCTGCGGTCGCCCCCGTGGACTGTGCCGCGGCGCCGCCACGATTGACGGCAGAGAAGGCTGCGGCTGCGGCGGTTCCGGCCAGAAGGGTCCGGCGGCGCAGGCTGAAATCGATGGGTGGGCTCATAAGAGTTCCTTCCTCTCGCGTGGTCGGTCGGGGCGGGAGACAGCCGCGCCGGGTGATCGTGATGGAAGGAATGCTAGGGCTCGAAAGGGGAGAGCAAAGCAAATTGAGTCTCATGATGACAATCGATCGAGCTCATGAAACCAAATTGATTTTCAAGCGTTTGTCATCGTTTGGAGCGACCGCGAAACTGCGTTGGTCGCGCATGTCCTGTGGGACCCAAGGCCCTGTTCTTCCGTGTCGGCAGCTGATCGGGACGCCGTTCTTCTCCTGCAGCCTGTAGGCGTCTACCGAAAGGCCCGCGCCTTTCGCGCCAGCCGCAGCGTTCCGATCTTAGCGGCGGCTCATGCCCGCGGCATGCGCCAGCAGCAGGCTGCTTTCAGAGTTCACCACGCCCGGCACGCCTCGGATCTCGCGCAGGACGGTGTCGAAGGCCACGAGGCTGCCGGTGCGGATGTCGACCACCAGATCCCACGCCCCGTTTGTCGACCAGATCGTGGTGACGCCGGGGATCTTCACCAGTGCCCGGATCACCTGATGCGACATCTGCCCCTGAAGCTCGACCATGGTGATGGCGCGCACCTCGCCCTCGACGTCGACATCGGTCTCGATGGTGAAGCGCCGGATGCGACCGGAGCGCACCAGTTGGTCGAGCCGAGTCCGGACCGTGGTGCGCGACAGGCCGGTGATGTGGGCAAGCTCGGTCACCGACCGGCGGGCATCGTCCCGCAGCGCCGAGATGAGCGCCTGGTCGGACGCGGAGAGCGCTCCCGTCGCCTCTGCCGGAGTTTGACCATTTTGCACGATCAGCTTTCCAATTTGCGCAACTTGAGAGAACGATTGATCATCAAATCCGTCGAAAATGTCAACGCAACATGGGACAAGGCCCCGAAACCGGATCATTCGCGGAAAGGACAATCGACATGCCCGGAACCTGTGCCCTGCTCGGAGCCCCCATCGAGACCGGCGCCTCGCAGCGCGGCTGCATCATGGGCCCGGCCAGCCTGCGCACCGCCGGCCTCGCCGAGGGTCTCGCCGGGCTCGGCTGGGAGGTTTCGGACCGTGGTGATGTGAGCATCGCGCCGCAAGCTTCGCAGCCCCACGCCAATCCCGCCCTGAATCACCTCGCCGAGACCTCGGCCTGGATCGCCGCGCTGCACGCTGCCGCCTATGATGCCGGCGCGGCATGCGATCTGCCGATCTTCATGGGCGGCGATCACTCCATGGCCGCGGGAACCGTGCCCGCCATGGCGCGCCGCGCGCAGGAGGCGGGCCGTCCGCTCTTTGTCCTGTGGCTGGATGCCCACCCCGACCTGCACACGCTCGAGACTAGCGAAAGCGGCAACCTGCACGGCACGCCGGTGGCCTATTTCACCGGCCAGCCGGGCTGCGATGCCTACCCAACCCTGCCAGCGACGGTCGATCCGGCCAATATCTGCATGATGGGCATCCGCTCGGTCGACGCGGCCGAGCAGGTCCGCATCCGCGAGCTTGGCGTCGAGGTCCATGACATGCGCGCCATCGACGAGACCGGCGTGCTCGAACCGCTACGCCGCTTCCTTGACCGTGTTCGCGAGGCGAACGGCATGCTGCACGTCTCCTTCGACGTGGATTTCCTCGACCCCGCCATCGCGCCCGCGGTCGGCACCACCGTTCCCGGCGGCGCCACCTTCCGCGAGGCGCACCTGATCATGGAGACTCTCTGCGACAGCGAGCTGGTGAGCTCGCTCGATCTGGTCGAGCTGAACCCGTTCCTCGACGAGCGCGGCAAGACCGCCAAGCTGATGTGCGACCTGACCGCGAGCCTGTTCGGCCGCCGCGTCATGGATCGCATGACCCGGAGTGCCTATTGATGACCGCCGATGCCGCAAAAACCGCCCCGTCCGATCTGGCCTACGTGCCCTTCGTCTCGGTCGAGAACATGATGCGCCTCGTGCACCATGTCGGCATCGAGACGTTCCTCGAAGAGCTCGCGAGCCATATCGAAGCCGATTTCAAACGCTGGCCCGAGTTCGACAAGAGCCCGCGCGTCGCCTCGCACGTGCCCGGCGGCGTGATCGAGCTGATGCCCACCGCCGACAACGCGCTGTATGGCTTCAAGTATGTCAACGGCCACCCCAAGAACACCCGCACCGGCCACCAGACCGTGACCGCCTTCGGCGTGCTCTCGGAGGTCGCCACCGGCTACCCTGTGCTGCTGACCGAGATGACGGTGCTGACCGCGCTGCGCACGGCGGCGACCTCGGCGCTGGTGGCACGCCATCTCGCGCCGAAGGATGCCAGCGTCATGGCGATGATCGGCTGCGGCGCGCAATGCGAGTTCCAGGCCATGGCCTTCCGCGCGCTCTGCGGCATCAACCGGCTGCGGCTCTACGACCTCGACCCGAAGGCGGTCGAGAAGGCCAGCCGCAACCTGACCGCGCAAGGCTTCGAGGTGACACGGTGCGGCTCGGGGCAGGAGGCGGTCGAGGGTGCGCAGGTGATCACCACCTGCACCGCAGACAAGCAATACGCCACCATCCTGACCGACAACATGGTCGGCGCGGGCCAGCACATCAACGCCATCGGCGGCGACTGTCCCGGCAAGACGGAGCTGCACCGCGATATCCTGCTGCGCGCCGAGATCTTCGTCGAATACCCCGAGCAGACCCGCATCGAGGGCGAGATCCAGGCGCTCGACGCGGACCACCCGGTCACCGAGCTCTGGCAGGTGATGCGGGGCGAGGCGCCGGGGCGGCGGGATGCGAAGCAGATCACGCTCTTCGACAGCGTGGGGTTCGCGATCGAGGATTTCTCCGCCCTGCGCTACGTGCGCGACAAGGTGCAGGGCACGTCGTTTGCCGAGCCGCTCGACATGCTGGCCGACCCGGACGACCCGCGCGACCTCTTCGGGATGCTCACCCGCTCCGCCGGGTGAGCAGCGCCATACCACGCTCCGGGCCGGAACGACCGGCCCGACTCCCATCCTGAAAGCCGGCGGGACCGGGCATCGCCTGCCGTCCCGTCGCGCCAAGGTGGGCCCGCATTCCACGCAGCTTGACACGCCACGTGCGCTCGCAGAGATTGCGCGCAGCAAGGCATGCGCCCAGCCGGACCGAGACGGTCCCCCTCCCCCGACATTCTCGCCGCAGACGGCCTGCTCGTGGCCCGCATATCGGCGTTTGACCCGACGAGGTTCCCATGCAGCGCGCCGATGCCACGCTCGAAATCGACAGCACCACCGCCATCGCGACCTTCCGAAACTATGCCGCCGATGCCGGCCGGCCGGTGTCCGACCACGGCCGGAGCATCACCGTCGCGCTTCCTCGCGGATCCCTGACCGTGATGCCAGACGGCGCTGGCACACGGCTGCGGATCGAGAGCCCGGACGCGGTCGCGCTGCAGCTTGCGCGCGACCTGCTGGTCTCGAAGCTGGCCTCTCAGGGCGTGGTGCCGCGCTGGCAGGAGGATCTGGCGGGTCGTCAACCCGGCAACCAGTCGCGCGCCACGGTGCTCGCGGCGCGGCGGCTGTCTCCGAATTACAGCCGCGTGGTGATCGAGGGACCGGATCTGGCGCGGTTCGCCGAAGCCGGGCTGCATTTTCGCCTGCTCTTCGGACCCGAGGGCGCCGGCTGGCCCGAGACCGACGCGGGCGGCGCCACGCGCTGGCCCGGCGGCATGACCGCCTGGCATCGCCCGGTCTACACCACGCGCGCCATCGAGGTATCGGGCGCTGCCGCGCGCATCACCTTCGACGTCTTCCGCCATGCGGGCGGTCGGGTGACCGAGTGGTGTGACCGGGTCGCGCCGGGCGCCGAGATCGCCATGACCGGCCCCGGCGGCGGCGGACTGCCTGAAATGGCCGGCTGGATGGGGCTTGTCGGCGACGAGACTGCGCTGCCGGTGATGATCCGCATCCTCGAGGCGATGCCTGACAACACCCGTGGCGAGGCGGTGCTCTTCGTGCCCGATGCCGCCGACATCCAGAGCTTGAGGCATCCCGAGGGCGTCTCGCTGCGCTGGGTTCTGCGCGGCGGTGACGAGACCCCGCTCGCGGCCCTGAAGACGCTGATAGTGCCAGCGCAGGATCGCTATGTCTTCTTCGCGGGGGAGAAGGTGCAGGCGCTGGCGGCGCGGGCGTGGCTGCCGGAACAGGGGTTGAAGAAGGGCGAATTCATCTCCGCCGCCTACTGGTCCTGAGACCTGCGCGCCGAACGCCCGGATCCCGCGCCCCGGTTCCTGGACGAAGCACCAAACGACGCGGGGCGCGGAGTCCGACCCGCCCGTCTCGCTGCTGCCCCTGTCGGGCAAGCCCTCGGCACAGGCGGCGCGACAGGCCGCGCCCCTTAATTGACTATTCCTGTCAGAAATGCGACTCTTCCAGCGCTCAGCAAGCCGGAGGACGGCCCGCCAGGCTGTCCTCCGCCCTTTCTGTCGAGCGTTCCCCGATGACCTTCATGCCCCGCATGACCGCCGAGACCCGTGCCATCCGCACCTTGCGCCCGCTCAGCTGGCGGCGCTGGCCGGGGGTGATCGCGGATGTCTGGCACGTGCACGGGGAGGCCGGTGGCGGCGGGTTCTACAGCGCCCCGGATCCAAGGCTGGTGGTGTTTCTCGGCGGTGGCGAGGGGCTTCACCTGCGCACCGAGGATGGCAGCCCGTGGCAGAGCGATGTCTCGGTGATGTACGTGCCCGCGCATGTGCCACTGTGGAGCCGCTTCGACACGGGCGGGGATCACGCGCATCTCGACCTGCATCTCGACGCGGGCCCTCTTCAGCAGCGCCTTCGCGACCAGCCGCGAGAGGCGCTGACACGCCCCCGGCTGGCCCGGACAACGCCCCGGGTCGACACGCTCGCACGGATGATCGCGGACGAGGTCGAGCGCCCGGGCCGCCCCGACATCTCGAGTGACGGCCTGCTCTCGGCGCTGCTTTCGGAGGTGCTCGATCTCGGCCCGCCCGCCCCGGGCGGCGAGCGCGGTGGCCTGCCTCCTCACCTTCTCCAGCGGCTCGAGACTCACGCCCGCGCGGCGCTGCACCGTCGCATCCCCAGCGCCGAACTGGCCGAGGTGGCAGGGCTGTCGGAAAGCTGGCTCACCCGGGGCTTCCGCGCCAGCCGCGGACAGACGCCGCAGAAGTGGCTGATGGCGCTGCGGCTCGAGGCCGCCGGGGCGATGATGCCCGACCCCAAGCTCAGCCTCGCCGAGATCGCCGCCGCCTGTGGCTTTGCCGATCAGGCCCACCTCACACGCGCCTTCCGGGCCCGGCATGGCGAAACGCCGGGAGAATGGAGACGCAGAAGATTTGTCCCGGATGCTTCAAAGCCCGCCGGTCCTGTACAAGCGGCACGATAATATCTGATCTATTTGATCGGGAAATGCCAACAACCCTCCGGACAGTGACATGACCCTTCCCCATCGTGCCGCCCTTGCCGCTGGCGCAAGCCTCTTGGCGCTGGCCACCGCCGCCTCGGCGCAGTCGACCGCTGACCTCTACGACCTCGGCACGCTGGTGGTCGACGGCTCTGCCGATCCCTCCGATCCGGTGCCCGGCTACGTCGCCACCACCGCCGCCACCGCCACCAAAACCGGCACGCCGATCCTCGAGACGCAGCAGTCGATCTCGGTCATCACCGGCGAGCAGATCGAGGATCAGGGCGCCACCACGCTGGGCGACACGCTGGGCTACACCGCCGGCCTGACGGCGCAGCCCTACGGCACCGACCCGCGCTTCGACGCGCCGACGATCCGCGGCTTCGACGGGTCGGATGCGCAGTATCTCAACGGCCTGCGCCTGATCCGCGACCTCGGCGCGCCGGCCTTCGAGATCTACTCGCTCGAGCGGGTCGAGGTGCTCAAGGGCCCGTCCTCGGCGCTTTACGGTGCCGGCATTCCGGGTGGCGTGATCAACCAGATCCAGAAGCGGGCGCAATTCCTCAGCTTCGGCGAGCTTGGCGTGGGCGTCGGGGACCCCAAGGCCACCGAGGGCTTCGTCGACTACAACCACGCCTTCTCCGACACCTTTGCCGCCCGCATCACCGCGGTGGCCCGCGACAGCGAGGAGGATGTCGAAGAGCTGACCAACGAGCGCAAGTATATCGGCCTCGCCACCCGCTGGGCGCCGACCGCCGCCACCCAGATCGAATTCCTCGGCTCGTGGCTGAAGGACAGTCCGATCACGCCCGCGGGCGTGCCCTACGGCCTTGTCGGCAAGGTCGATGACGACGATCTGCGCAGCTTCTATGCCGGCGATCCGAGCGACGATGACAGCGAGCGCGAGATGCTCAACCTCGGCTTCTCGGCACATCAGGAGATCAACGCCGACTGGTCGGTCGATGCGGATTTCCGCTATCAGAAATTCGACTGGGACTACACCGGCTTCTACGTCAACAGCGTCGATGCCGATCGCGATACCATCAGCCGTGGGGCCAACGACACCTCCGAGGACAGCTATACCCAGAACATCGATCTGCGCCTCAACGGCCATTTCGACACCGGCGCCGTGGCGCACAGGGTTGTCGTCGGCCTTGATGCCCGGCGCTACGGGGTCGAGAGCGAGACCGGCTTCCGCTATGCCGACCCGATCAGCTATTCCGACCCCAGCTATGACGGCGCCAATCTCAGCGATGCGTGGTATGTCTCGGCCGACGACCTGACGCTCGAGCAGATCGGCCTCTACGCGCAGGATGAGATGTCGTTCGGCAACTGGCGCGCCAGCCTCGCGCTGCGCCACGACTGGACCAGCCAGACCGGCAGCACCTACACCAATTTCGCCGGGACCTCCCAGGTGGATCAGGAGGACGAGGCCACCACCGGCCGCGCCGGCATCTCCTATGTCTTCGACAACGGCCTCGCGCCCTACCTGAGCTATGCCACCTCGTTCGATCCCGAGATCGGCACCGACAACAGCGGCAGCGCCTTCGAGCCGACCCGCGGGCGGCAGTGGGAAGCCGGGGTGAAATACCAGCCGCTCGGCTTCGACGGCTTCTTCTCGGCGGCGGTCTACAACCTCCGGCAGGAGAACGTGCTCTCGGCCTATACCGACGCGAACGGCATCGGCGATTACCGGCAGGAGGGCGAGGTGCTGTCGCGCGGCATCGAGCTGGAAGGCTCCGCCGATCTGGCGCAGGGCTGGAACATCCGCGGCCAGTACAGCTGGAACGACACCAAGGTTCTGAGCGGCGACAATGACGGCAAGTTGCTGGCCAATGCCCCCACGCACAACGCGAGCCTGTGGCTGAATTACGAGTTCGCCTCTGCCAGCACGCTGGACGGGCTGCAGCTCGGCGGTGGCGTGCGCTACATCGGCGAGCGCTATGGCGATGCGGCCAACAGCTATGATCTCGAGGACGTGACGCTGGTCGACCTTCAAGCCTCCTACGCCATCACCGAGGATCTCGGCATGTCGGTCAACGTGTCGAACCTCTTCGACGAGGCCTATGTCGCCAATTGCGGCTCCTTCGGCTGCTACTACGGCGATGGACGCACCGTGCAGGCCCGCCTGACCTGGAAGTGGTAAGCTCTCGCACAAGACACCTGAAGCGCCGCGCTCTCCTGCGCGGCGCTTTGTCGTCGCTGGCCCTCGCCGCGACCCCCGGCCTTGCGGCTGGCGGGGAGGCGCGTGTGGCGGCGATCGACTGGGCGATGCTCGAGACGGCGCTGGCGCTCGGGGTGACGCCGGTCGCGGCCTGCGAGCTGATCCGCTTCCGCGCCGACGCCATCGAGCCGGAGGTCCCCGAGAGCGTCACCGACCTCGGCCTGCGTGGGTCTCCGAATTTCGAGCTGCTACAGCTCACCCGACCGACGCTGATCCTGACCTCGCCATGGTACGCCCAGATCGCGCCGCGGCTCGAGGCGATTGCGCCCGTGTTCTCGCACGCGGTCTACACCGGTGAGCCGCCCTTCCCGCTGGCCGTCGCCGGGATGACCGCGCTGGCCGAACGGCTGGGCCGCGAGGCGGCGGCGCGCGAGGCAGAACGTGCCGCGATGCAAACGCTCGAAAGCCTCCGCGCCCGGCTGGCGCCGCTGCGTGCGCGCCCGGTCTATATCGTCCAGATCGGCGACGCGCGGCATTGTCGCGCCTTTGGCCCCGACAGCATGTTCGGCAATGTCGCGGCCCTGCTCGGGCTAGAGAATGCGTGGACCGCGCCGACCGAGTTCAGCTTTGCCGCGCCCACCCCGCTCGAGCGGCTCGCCGCCCGGCCCGAGGCGCGCATCCTGTCGGTCGGGCCCATCCCGCCGGAGGCAGCGCCGGGACTGCGCCGCTCGGTGCTGTGGAACCGGCTCACGCCGGTGGCCGAGGACCGGTTCGAGGTCCTTCCGCCGGTCAATCCGTTCGGTGCAGTGCCCGCGGCGCTGCGCTTTGCCCGGCTCGCCACCGAGGCGCTGGAGCGCATGGCATGAAGCTTGTCCTGCCACTTGCCGTCCTGCTCTCGGTCCTGCTTTGGGCCTTGGCCGCGCCCTCGGGCCTGCCGGATCGGTTCGCGCCCGAGGCGCTGAGCCTCGACGAGTTACTCATGCTCTATGGCCACATGCCGCGCGGGGCGATGGCGCTGGTCGCAGGGGGCTGTCTCGGGCTTTCGGGGGCGCTGTTGCAGGTGGTGCTGCGAAACCCGATCGCCGATCCTTCGACACTGGGCATCTCGTCCGGGGCGCAGTTGGCACTGGTGGCAGTGACGGTGCTCTTTCCGGGGCTGCTTGGCTGGGGCCGCGCGCCGGTGGCATTGGCGGGCGCCGGCGCCGCGGCGGCGCTGGTCATGGGGATGGGCGCACTGCGTGGCTTCCACCCGGTGACCATGGTGATCGCGGGCATGCTGGTCTCGCTTTTCGCCTCGTCTTTGGCAGGCGCGCTGACGCTGGCGCAGGGGCAATACCTGTTCTCGCTGGTGGTCTGGACCGGGGGCTCGCTGGTGCAGACCGGCTGGGGCCCGGTGCTGGCGCTTGCGCTGGTGCTGGCGCTCGGCGGCGGGCTCGCGGCGCTGATGGCGCGGCCGCTGTCGGTGCTCGGGCTCGAGGCCGAGAGTGCGCGCGCGCTCGGGCTTTCGGTGGACCGGGTGCGGGCGCTGGCGGTGGTGCTGGCCTGCGTGCTGGCGGCGAGCGTCTCTGCGGCCGTTGGGCTGGTGGCCTTCGTGGGCCTCGCCGCCCCGGCGCTCGCCCGCGCGCTGGGAGCGCGCCGCCCGGGGCAGATCCTCGCGCTGGCACCGCTCACCGGCGCGGTCCTGCTGTCGCTGGTCGACGGGCTGGTGCTGACCGCCGCC
The DNA here is from genome assembly GCF_017309175.1 of Salipiger bermudensis. Lineage (NCBI taxonomy): Bacteria > Pseudomonadati > Pseudomonadota > Alphaproteobacteria > Rhodobacterales > Roseobacteraceae > Salipiger > Salipiger bermudensis. Next base: position 125,986 of record NZ_JAEKJV010000004.1, read on the forward strand.
GGCTACGGCACCGAGATGTTCCCGACCGGCGCCGTCACCGGCCTGATCGGCGGCCCGCTCCTGCTGTGGCTGCTGCCGCGCCTGCGCGCCACGCCACCCCCAGCCCCCGACACGCAACTTCCGCGCACGGCTCGCCCGCTGCGACGCATGGGGCTGATCGCCCTCGCGACCGTCGTGCTGCTGGGCCTGCTCTTGACGCTCGGGCGCACGCCCGACGGCTGGAGCCTGCTCGACCGCGAAAGCCTCGCGCTGTTCCTGCCGAACCGCCTGCCACGGCTCGCCGGGGCCGCCGCTGCCGGGGGCCTGCTGGCGCTGGCCGGCGCGGCGCTGCAGCGGCTGACGGCCAACCCGCTCGCCTCGCCGGAGGTTCTGGGCGTCTCGGGCGGTGCCGCGATCGGCTATGCCGGGGTGCTGTTCCTCGCCGCTGCGCCCTCGGCCGTCGCACTGACGTCCGGCGCGGCGCTTGGCGGGGCGCTGGCCATGGCGGTGCTCACCTGCGCCGTGCTGGGGCGCGACGCACGGCCCGAGCGCCTGCTTCTGGCCGGCGTCGCGGTCTCGTCGCTGGCCGCGGCGCTGCTGTCGATCCTGATGGCGGCCGGCACGATGAAGAGCTTCGCCGTGCTCGCGTGGCTCTCGGGCTCGGCCTCGGCGCTCACGGCATCCGGCGCGGCGCTGCTGGTCGCCCTGCTCGCCCTTGCCTGCGCGGCGGCGGTGCTGATGGCGCGCTGGCTCACCATCCTGCCGCTCGGTCCCGAGGTTGCCCGCGCGCTCGGCCTGCCGCTGTATGGCGCCACGCTCTGTGTCGTCGCGCTGGCGGCGCTGGCCACCGGTGCGGCCACGGTGCTCGTCGGCCCGCTGAGCTTTGTCGGGCTGATGGCGCCGCACCTTGCCCGGCGCTGCGGGCTTGCGCAGGCGGTGCCGCACCTGCTTGGCAGTGCCGCCCTCGGCGCGTCCCTCATGCTCGCCGCCGATTTCGGCGCCCGCATGGCGAGCTTTCCCTATGACCTGCCGCTCGGCCTCTTCGCGTCGCTTCTGGGCACGCCTTGGCTGATCTGGCTGATGCTGAGGCGCCCGACATGACCGCACTCTACACCCTTTCCGACGTGACCCTGACCGTGCCCGGGCGCACGCTTCTGCACGGGCTCGACCTGAGCCTGCCTTCTGGCAAGGTGACCGGGCTGATCGGACACAACGGCTCGGGCAAATCGACCCTGCTGAAACTGCTCTCGCGCCAGACGCAGCCCACGCGGGGCAGCATCACTTTCGCAGAGCGTCCGCTGCCCGACTGGCCGACACGCGCGCTTGCCCGCCATCTCGCCTACCTGCCCCAGCATCCGCCCGCCGCCGAGGGGCTGAGCGTGCGCGAGCTGGCGGCCCTTGGGCGCTACCCTTGGCATGGCGCGCTTGGTCGGCCCGGCCCTGCGGACCGCAACGCCACCGATGCCGCCATCGCCGCCTGCGGGCTCGACGGCCTTGCCGCGCGCCGCGTCGACACGCTCTCGGGCGGCGAGGCGCAGCGGGCGTGGCTTGCCATGCTGATCGCCCAGGAGGCCGGCACCCTGCTGCTCGACGAGCCGATCTCGGCGCTCGACATCGCGCATCAGGTCGAGGTCCTGACGCTGGTGCAGAGCCTCAGCCGCGCGCGCGGACGCTCGGTCGTGGTGGTGCTGCACGATCTCAACATGGCGGCGCGCTATTGCGACCATATCGTCGCGCTCAAATCCGGGCGGCTGGTCTTCGAAGGCTCTCCCGACGAACTGATGACCCCGGACCGTCTTCATGACATCTATGGCGCGCGCATGGAGGTCATGACCCGCGCCGACGGCTCCCCCGTCGCCCTCCCCGTGTAAGGCCCAAAATGCTCAAACAGTTCTTCGACTACTACCGCCCGCACATGCGGCTCTTCTGGCTCGATTTCGGCTCTGCCGTGCTCTCGGGCCTGCTAGAGCTGGCCTTTCCGCTGGCCATCGCGGGCTTCATCGACCACCTGCTGCCGGGCGGCGACTGGGGGCTGATCGTGCTGGCCTCCGTGGCGCTGGTCTGCGTCTACGTCATCAATGCCGGGCTGATGCTGGTGGTGACCTACTGGGGCCACATGCTGGGCATCAATATCGAGACCGAGATGCGCGCCCGCGCCTTCGGACACCTCACCCGGCTGGGCTGGGGCTGGTTCGACCGCGCCGAGACCGGCAAGCTCGTCGCCCGTGTGACCCGCGATCTCGAGGAGATCGGCGAGGTCGCGCATCACGGCCCCGAGGATCTCTTCATCGCCATCATGACCTTTGTCGGCGCCTTCGGGCTGATGCTCTGGCTGCACCCGCCGCTGGCGCTGATGACATTGGTGATCGTGCCGGCGATGGGCTGGCTTCTTGCGGTCTATGGCGGGCGGATGACGCGGACCTGGCAGGCGATCTACGGCCGCGTGGGGGCCTTCAACGTGCGCCTCGAAGAAAGCATCGGCGGCATCCGCGTGGTGCAGGCCTTCACCAACGAGGCGCATGAGCGCGCGCTCTTCGCCGAGGACAACGCCCGCTACCGCGCCACCAAGCTCGACGCCTACCGCATCATGGCGGCGCTGAGCGCGCTGCAGTATTCCGGCATGCGGCTGGTGCAGGTGGTGGTGATGGTGGCAGGCGCTGGCTTTGTCTTCGAGGGCGCGATGAGCACCGGCGACTACGTCGCCTTCCTGCTGCTGGTGGGCGTGTTCTTCCGCCCGCTGGAAAAAATCGCCGCGGTGATCGAGCTCTACCCCCGCGGCATCGCCGGCTTCCGGCGCTATCTCGAGCTGCTGGACCAGCACCCCGAGATCGCCGACGCCCCGGAGGCGCGCGAGGCCCCGGCCCTGCGCGGCGAGATCGCCTTCTACAACGTGGAATTTACCTATGACGGGGCGCGCGGCGTCTTGCACGGCGTGTCACTGACGGTGCAGCCCGGTGAGACCGTGGCGCTGGTCGGACCCTCCGGCGCCGGCAAGACCACGATGATGGCGCTGGTGCCGCGCTTCTACGAGCCCACCGCCGGCGAGATCCGCATCGACGGGCTGCCGTTGGCCTCTATGACCCTCGAGAGCCTGCGCCGGCAGGTCGGGCTGGTGTCGCAGGACGTGTTCCTGTTTGCGGGAACCCTGCGCGAGAACATCGCCTATGGCCGGCTCGGTGCGACCGAGGAGGAGATCCTCGAGGCGGTGCGCGATGCCCAGCTCGGCCCGCTGGTCGACAGCCTGCCGGGCGGGCTCGACACGGTGGTGGGCGAGCGCGGGGTGATGCTCTCGGGCGGGCAACGCCAGCGGGTCGCCATCGCGCGGGTCTTCCTGCGCAACCCGCCGATCCTGCTGCTCGACGAGGCCACCTCGGCGCTCGACCGCTCGACCGAGCGCGAGGTGCAGGCGGCGCTGGCGCGGCTCGCGGTCGGACGCACGACGCTGATCATCGCGCACCGGCTTGAGACGATCCGCCACGCCGACCGCATCGTGGTGATGGATGGCGGGCGCATCGTCGAGATCGGCAGCCACGATGATCTGGTCGCCCGCCAGGAGGCCTATTTCCGGCTGCTGGACTGACGCACAGGGGTGCGCCAACTGAAGGGGCACAACGCAGGTCGCGACGATAGGACCGGCGCCGGGCGGTGTGCTCACTCCGTACCCGAGGTGCCCATGACCGGGCGCCACTCTCGGCTCTCGCCCTGCCCGACGCGGTTCAGCGTCATCTCGAGCCGGAAGGTCTCGGGTAGGTAGAGGGCCTGCAGATACTCGACCCCTCGACCCTCGCGATCGCGCACGATCCGTCGCAACGACAGGAGCGGTGCGCCCGTCGCGACGGACAGCGCCTCTGCCACGTCTGCGCGGGCAAGCGTCGCGGTGACCGACTGGTGCGCGCTCTCCACCTCGCCCCCGGAGCGCTCGAGCAGCGCATAGAGCGGCGAGCTCGCAAGGTCGGTCTCGGTGTAGTTCCGTGCGATCCGCTCGGGGACGTAGGTCGTCAGGTAGGACATCGGGCGGTCCTTGTAATAGCGCACCCGGATCGCTGTCTGGCACCTCTCCGACGGATCGATGGCCATCTGTTCGGCCACGTGAGGCGGTGCGATGTCATAAGTAAAGGACAGTAGGCGGGCGGTCGTTTCATGGCCGATCTGTTCCAGCTGCGGGATCAACTTCGTGAAGTCCGCGTCCAGAGGTGCCTCCGCGACGTGGCCACGAACGACCCCGGTCTGGTCCCGCCGGATCAGGCCCTCGTCTTCCAGCGCGGCCAGCACCTTGCGCACCGTGGCGCGCGAGACTCCATACTCGGCGGCGAGGCGGGTTTCCCCGGGCAAGGCCGCCCCGTCCGCATGCGCCCCTGCGGTCAGACTGTCGCGAAGCAGAAGATAGACTCGACGGGCTTTGCCCCCCGGAGCCAGACCGATTGTTCCACTCATCCCTGTTCCTCCCGACCGAATGGCCCGACGCAGTGCCACTTGTTTGGGCAGGTTAGTCGGCCAGACCAGCCAAGCAAGTGTCAAGTGGACCAAACCGTTTGACGTGCAAAATTATAGCCATCTATTTGTAGTGCACATAATACAACTATGTTTCGCTGCCTTTGACGATACGCCCGGATTGAAGCCACGAATGACACAGAGCACAAATCCTGACCCCATGGCCTTCGCCGCGCTGACGCAGCGCTCGGAGCCGACTGCCACCCAAGCCGAGGCCATGCTGCCCGGCAGCCACGACACCTCTGCCAGGCAGACCGGCGCGGCGCTCTGCAGCCACGCAAAGATGGCCGAGAGGCGCTGCCCGGGTCAGCGGGAGGTCTAGGGCGATGGAAAAGACACAGCCCGACCCCGTCACCGCCCTGATCCGCGACCGGCTCGACGGAAAACGCGCCCTGCTGGACGAAGAACTGGCCCCCTGTGCCGCCGAGAGCGCCGCGATCGGCGCGGATGTTGCGGGCTTTCGCAACCGCCTGTCGCCCGGCTGCGGCCCCTTCGACTTCGAACTGGGGAGCCGCCGGAAATGAGCCGCGACATCCGCCTGCTGTCCATCGCCGAGCTTCAGGCGCGCTATTCTGATGGCAGCCTGACGCCCTCCGAGACGACCGAGGCCTGTCTGTCCCGCGCCGAAGAGATGAATCCCGAACTGGGCGCCTTCATCTCGATAGACGCTCAAGCCGCGCGCGCCGCCGCTCAGACCCCGCGACCGGGGCCGCTTTCGGGTGTGCCGCTGGCTCACAAGGACATCTTCGCGACCCCGGACCGGCAGCCCGGGTGCGGCGTCGTGCGCGGGGCGCTGCCCTGTCCGCCACTGCCTCCGTCCCCGCTTCTGGCACGCATGGAGGCGGCCGGCGCCATCGACCTCGGTCCGCTGAACATGGCCGGGTTCGCGCTTGGCACGACCGGCGCGAACGCTCTGGTGGGCGATGCCCGCAACCCGTGGGACCCGGCCTTCTGTACCGGCGCCTCCTCGTCCGGCTCGGCGGTGGCGGTCGCGGCGGGGCTGGCCTTCGGCTCGATCGGAACCGACAGCGGTGCCTCGGTACGGGTTCCTGCCGCGCTGTGCGGCATCGTCGGCTACATGCCCGAACACGGTGCGCTGGACGGCACCGGCTGCTTCCCGCTGAGCTGGTCCGCGGACCGGCCCGGCGTTCTGGCGCGCAACGTGGCCGACGCGGCCCTGCTGACGGCGGTGGCGCGGGGGCAAACGCCTGCACCGGTCGAACGCCCGGCGGGTCCACTGCGCATCGGCCTGCCCGAAAGCTACTATACAGAAGGCCTCACCCCCGCGATGGCAGATGCGTTCAGCGCGGCGATCCGGCATATCGAGCAGTGCGGCCACAGCATCGTGCCCGTTCCGGTGGTCGAGACGACCGAGATGCGCTCGCTGCACCGGGCGCTGATGCGCACCGAGACCGCGGCGGTCCATCGCGCGATGATGTCGAGCCACCCCGCGCTCTACGAGCTCTCGGTGCGCAAGTTCATCACCGGCGGCGAGGGGATCCTCGCGGTGGATTACGTGGATGCCCTGAGGCTGCGCGCGGTCATGCAGGCCGAGGCACGCCAGCTGACCTATGCCCATTGCGACGTGCTGCTGACGCCGACGACCCGCTCGCCCGCGCTGCGCTACGACGCGATCGCCGACACCTCTCGCGCAGAGACATGGGCACAGGTGACCGGGCTTGCGCATTTCACCCAGCCCGCCAGCTACCTTGGCCTGCCCGCCATCTCGGTGCCCTTCACGCTGAGCCCGGACGGGCTGCCCCTTGGCGTTCAGCTGATCGCCCCCGCCGAACGCGAGGCGACGCTGCTGTCCGCGGCCTTGGATTTCGAACGCCATTGGACCGACCTTGCGGCCTTCCCGCCCCTTGCCGGCTGACCCGGCACCCCGCGAACACCCCAACAGGAGAAACAAAATGACGACGAAAATGACCCGCCGCGCCTTTGCCAGTATGGCACTTGCCGCCCCGTTGGTGATCCGCTCGGGCACCCGGCTCTCGGCACAGACGCTGAGGGAAATCAATTACATCACTCCCTACGGCAACTCCACCGTCTACGCCCCCGACTACGTGGCCATCACCAATGGCTACTTCGAGGAGCAGGGCCTCAAGGTGAACCTGATCCCCGGCAACGGCTCCTCCGCGTCGGTCCAGCAGCTGCTGGCTGGCCAGGTCCAGATCGCCCGCACCGGCGGGCTCGACCTGATCGCGGCGCTGTCGACCGGCAACGCGCCGATCCGCGCGTTCGGCACCATCGCCCACACCTCGACCTGGTGGATCATCTCGGGCGCCGACGCGCCGATTGAGACCCCCGAGGACTTCCGCGGCAAGACCATCGGCATCGTTTCGGCCGGTGGCGGATCGGAAAAGGTGATCGACATCCTTCTGGCCGGCGCCGGCGTGCCCAAGGACGAGGTCACCTTCCAGGTGGTCGGCAACTCGCCCGGCTCGATGGACCTGATCGAGATGGGCCGCCTCGACGGCTTCATCGGCGACATGTCCGTCTGGGCACCGCTGAACGATCGCGGCGCGCCAATGCACGCGATGTCGCTCGACCCCTACATGGACGTGCCGGGGCAGGTCTACTTCACCACCAACGAGATGCTTGAGACCGACCCCGATGTCTGCCTCGCCTACATGCGTGCCGTGAAAGAGGCGGTTCAGGTCATCGAGGCCGACGAGACCGGCGCCGCCAGCATCGAGGCGATGATGCCCTTTGCGTTCCCGGAGCTCGACACTCCCGAGGCCGCGACGCTGACGCTGCAGGCCGAGAAGGAGCTGTGGGTCGCCCGGGGCGACGAGGGCATCGGCAAGATCTATCCCGAGGCCTTTGCCAAGGGCTGGGAACAAATGGCCGCCGCGAACCTGTCTGATCCCGACATGGACCCCTCGGTCGCCTACACCACCGCCATCTCGGACCAGCTCTGAGCCAACGCAAGCACGAACAGGACCACAATGACTGTCGCTATTTCATGCCAACAGGTCAGCAAGACCTACGAGACCCGCAACGGACCGGTGAATGCCCTGAGTCCCTGCGATCTCGAGATTTCACCTGGCGAGTTCGTCGTCCTGCTGGGGCCCTCGGGCTGCGGCAAGACGACCCTGCTGCGCATGATCGGCCGGCTTCATGACCATACGTCCGGTTCGCTTGATCTGACCCCTGTCGAAGCCGGTGAAACCACCACCGGCTTCGTCTTCCAGCAGGCCAACCTGATGCCCTGGATGACCGTGGAGGAGAACGTGGCCCTGCCGCTGCGTCTCAAGAAACAGCCCAAGGCCACCCGGATGGAGACGGCGCGCGACCTTTGCAGCCGCGTGGGCCTCGAGAATTTCACCAAGAGCTGGCCCCGCGAGCTCTCGGGCGGCATGCAGCAGCGTGTCTCGATCGCACGCGCGTTGGCCGATGACCCCCAGCTTCTGCTCATGGACGAACCCTTCGGCGCGCTGGACGCGCTGACCCGGACCCGCATGAACAGCGAGCTGGAACGGCTGTGGATGGCCTCTGGCGCCACCGTGGTTCTGGTCACGCATTCCATCACCGAGGCGATCATGCTGGCCGACCGCATCGTGGTGATGAGCGCGCGCCCCGGTCGCATCGTCAGTGAGACCCGCGTGCCATTCCCGCGGCCACGCGGCACCCAGATCGAGAACACCCCCGAATTCCAGGCCATCGCGGCCGACCTTCGCAGCCAGTTGGAGCACTGACATGAACCGGATCAGGCATTTCGCACCCGGCATCGTGTCGGTCGTGGGCTTCTTCGCAGTGTGGGAGATCTACTGCCGCATGTCGGGGATCAACCCGCTCATCCTGCCGCCGCCCAGCCAGATCGGAGCGATCTTCTTCGACGTCGCGCTGGATCCGCGCACCCTGCGCCACGCCAGCATTACCCTGACCGAGACACTGGCCGGCTTCGGGCTTGCCACGGTGATCGGTATGACCGTGGGCTGGGCCGTCGCCGCCTCGCCGCTGATCGAGCGCGCGGTGCACCCGTTCATCGTCGCGAGCCAGGTCATCCCCAAGGTGGCGCTGGTGCCGCTGTTCGTGGTCTGGTTCGGCTTCGGCATGACCTCGAAGATCGTCGTGGCGGCGGTCATCGCCTTCTTCCCGGTGCTGGTGAACACCGTTCTCGGCCTGCGCTCGGTTCAGCCCGGGCACGCGGATGTGTTCCATTCGCTGAAGGCCACCCTGTGGCAGCGCATCTGGCTGCTGCAAATTCCCTCGGCCCTGCCGGCCATTCTGGCGGGCATGGAGATGGCGATCGTGCTGGCCACGATCGGCGCCGTGGTCGGCGAATTCCTCGGCGGCAGCAGCGGCCTTGGCTACATGGCCGTGGCGACGATGAACGCCTTCCAGACCGACCGTCTGTTCGTCATCATCATCCTGCTGACGCTCATCGGCTTTGTCCTCTACGCCATGATGGCGGGGCTGAAACGCGCGCTCGTCTCATGGTCGGACAACCAGAAGGCAGGGTCCTGAGCCATGCTCGAACCCGATGAGAACCAGCGCCTGATCCTCGATACGGTCGACCGTTTCATGGCGCGCCACATGCCGTCCGAAGAGGCCGGCCGCCGGGACGAGGCCCACACCCCGCCATATGACCTGCTGCCGCATCTCGGTGAAGCCGGGTTTCTGGGACTGCCCGTCCCGGAGGCGCATGGCGGGCTGGGCCTGGACTGGACCACCATGGCGCTGGTGCAGGAGCGGCTGGCCTGGCACGCCTATGCGGTCGGCTCGATCGTCAACCGCGTGGTGGGCTTCGGGGCGATGTCGGTCCTGTCCTACGGGTCCGAAGCCCAGAAGGCCCGGCTGCTGCCGCGCATCACCTCCGGGCGCTGCCTGATCGCGCTGGCCCTGACCGAACCGCAGGCGGGATCGGATGCGGGTGCAATCCGCACCCGGGCCGAGCGCAGCGGCGATGGCTGGGTCCTGACCGGCGGCAAGACCTGGATCAGCGACGCAGGCGGCGCCGATTACCTGCTGACCGCCGCGCGCACCGACCCCGACAGCCGTGGCTCGCGCGGGGTCTCGATGTTCCTCGTGCCGCGCGACGCGCCCGGTATCGCCATGACCCAGATCCCCAAGGTCGGCAACAATTGCATGCCGAGCTGGGAGATCGGCCTTGATGGCGTGCAGGTGGGCGCGGAGGCGCTGATGGGCGAGGAGGGCAAAGGGTTTTCCGGCCTGATGTCGACCCTGCACTACTCGCGCGCCAGTATGGCCGCGACGGTGCTGGGCTGTGCGCAGGCGGCGCTGGATCTCACCATCGCCCATGCCAAAGAGCGCCAGCAGTTCGGGCGCCCCATCGGGTCGTTCCAGACCATCCGCCACCGGATCGCCGACATGCAGATGCGCGTCGATGCCACCCGGCTGGTCGTGCGCCACCTCGCCTGGATGATCGCCGAGGGGCGCGACAGCAGCCGCTTTGCCTCACAGGCGAAGGTTCAGGCCACCGAATGCCTGCAATTCGTGACCGATCACGGCATGCAGATCCTCGCCAGCGCCGGCTATGCCCGCGAAAGCGCCATGCAGCGCTACTGGCGCGACGCACGGCTCTATTCCTTCGGGGAGGGCTCAAACGAAATTCAGCGCGACCTCATCGCGCGCCAGCTTGGCCTTTGAGACGCGCCGAGGCGCAAGGGAGACAGACGACATGCACGACATTATGGCCATCGACACGGTTGTGAACCTGTTCACCGACGAGGTCGAGGCGCTGCGCCCGGCCAACCGGAAGCAGTTCTATCAAGGCAAGATGAAGGTCAGCGACTCGACCATGAACGGCGTCTCGCTGGACGAGATGCTGCGCCGCATGGATGCGGCAGGGATCGAGAAGTCCTTCCTGATCGCCGCCAAATGTGGCCCCGAGGGCCCCGCCGCCTGCTACCGCCTGCCCCCCGAGATGGTAGCGCGGGCGGTGAAGGCGCATCCCGACCGGTTTCTCGGGATGATCGGCATCGATCCGACCGAGGGCATGACCGGCGTACGCGAGATGGAGCACGCGATCACCGAGCTGGGCTTTGTCGGTGCACATTCCTATCCGCACTGGTTCGAGCTCGCGCCAAACCATGCGCGCTACTACCCGTTCTATGCCAAGTGCGTGGAGCTGGACGTGCCGATGCAGCTTCAGGTCGGCCAGTCGATGATCTACGATCCGACCTATCCGCGCCGCTCGGTCGGCCGGCCGATCACGCTCGACGACGTGGCCTGCGATTTCCCCGAGTTGAAGCTCATCGGCATTCACGTGGGCATCCCGTGGACCGAGGAGATGATCGCGATGGCGTGGAAACACCGCAACGTCTACATCGCCTCGGACGCGCATTCGCCCAAGTACTGGCCGGAGAGCTTCAAGCACTACATCCGCTCCTACGGGCAGGACAAAGTGCTGTTCGGGACCGATTTCCCGGTCCTCGACTTCGAACGCACAAGGAACGAGATCGAGGCCATGGAGCTGCCCGAGGCCGCCAAGCGCAAGTTCCTGCGCGACAACGCCCGCCGCCTCTACAAGCTGGACTGAGGTCGCCGCGCCGCCGCGTCCGGTTCAGGCGTCGAGGAACCTCAGCAATGCCGCCGCGGCCTCGTCGGGCCGGGCGGTGACCGACGGGATCACCCGCGCCTCGGCCTCTGGTATCAGCGCGGCATATTCCGCGTGCCATTGCAGCAGCATGTCCCCCTCGCCGCAGGCCGCCAGCGTGGGGCGCGTGATACGTGGGAACTCGGCCCGCTTGTCGAAGCGGAAGGCAGCGCGATAGGACAGGTGATAGGTCCGGTAGGCCTTGGCCACGTCGATGACCTTCTCGTGCAGCACATCGGGCGGCGGCAGGCCGATCTTGCGCGCGTGGACGGCATCGGTCGCATACCATGGCCAGAACATGTAGGTGTCGCGCACGAAGTGCCAGATCCAGTTCAGATGCCCGCCGTGCAGATCCGCCTCGAGCGCGGGCGCGTAGCGGTCGAGGATCTCGGCCTGCATCTCGTCGGAATAGAGCCCGATCCCGTCCAGCACCAGCCGCCGCACCCGCGCGGGCCGTGCGATACTCAGCGCTGCGGCGATCGAGCCGCCCGTGTGGGTGCCGTAGAGGTCGCACTGCGCGATCCCCAGCCCGTCCAGCGCCTCGGCCAGCCGGTCGGCAAAGAAGTCGATCTCGGGCACGTCAGGCATGTCGCCAGCGGAGTCGCCGTTGCCCATCGTGTCAGGCGCAATCACCCGGCGCCCGCGCGCGGCAAGAGCCTCCATCAGGGGCACCAGCCCGCTGGACGAGCCCGGCGAGGCATGGATCAGCACCACGACAGGCGCATCCTCGGGACCGGCGGCACGGTAGTGCACCTGCCCGCCGGCGACATCGACAAAGCCGCGCCGGATCATGCCGGGACCTCGGCCATGTCGGGCGCGCCGCGCCGCATGGAGCGCCACAGCACCGCGGCAAGGGCCAGGGTGAAGACAAGGCTCAGCACCGCCATCTGCAAGACCCAGAACTGCGGCTCGCGCGCCTGGATCAGCGCCCGCCCCATCAGATGCATGGCCACGGCCAGCCCGCCGAAGATCGCCCATCCACCCCAGAGACCGGCACGATCATGGGCTGCGATGCCGCCCGGGGGCTCTTCCTCGCGGGTCAGGTCCGAAAGATCGCGCGGGGCCTCCGCCGCGACTTGGCCGTCGCCCTCTCCCACGGCAGCCCGCTGCATGCGCCGGGCCATCAGCCGCGCGAGAAGTCCGCCCTGCGCCGCAGCGGCCTTTTTGCCCGCCCCCGGCGCGGAGCCGTCGCCCGAGGTGGTCACGGTGAAGAAACGCGATGCCAGCAGCGCCAGCAGGATCACCGCGACGCCGGCAAGGTCCGTGCGGACCTCGGGGACGATCATCATGCCCGCGCCGACGATCATCACCAGCCGCAGCGGCAGGGCGATCGGCGCGGAGAAGTAGCCCACGAAGGCGATCGACAACGTTGCCAGCCCGAAGGCCGCCGTCAACGAGGCCTGCAGGATCTCGGCCGGGCTGCCCTGCATCAGCAGCGCGGGCTGGTAGACGAACATCACCGGGATGATGAAGGCCGCGATCCCGAGCCGGGCCGCCGCCACCGAGGTGGCCATCGGGTTCGCCCGCGCGAGCGGCGCCGCCGCAAAGGCCGCGAGCGCGACCGGCGGCGTGATGTTCGAGACGATGCCGAAATAGAAGGCAAACATGTGCGCGGCCATTTCGTCGACGCCGAGGGCGCGCAGGATCGGCACGATGGTGGCGACCATGGTGATGTAGACCGCCGAGGCGGTCATGCCCATGCCCAGCACGATGGCGACCAGCCCGCTCATCGCCAGCAGCAGCCACAGCTGTTCGCCCGCCGCCGACAGGGCGCCCTGCGTGATCTGGAAGCTGAGCCCGGTTGAGAAGATGGCCCCGATGATGATGCCCGCCGCGGCCGCGGTGACCGACAGCGCCGCGGTCGAGCGCGCGGTCTGCTCCATCGCCGCGGCGAGCCGCATCGGTGTCGGCCAGGTGCGGCGGCTGGCAAAGCCGGTGATGACCGTCCCGGCCAGCGCGATCACAGCCACGAACACGATGGAGTAGCCGGCCACGAGCCCGCCGATGATGAGCGCAATGGGGATCAGTAGATAGCCCTGCCGCCGCAGCACCTCCCAGGTGCGCGGCAGGCTGTCGCGCGGCAACGTCCGCAGGCCGGTGCGCTTGGCCTCGAAATGCACCGCGACGAAGATCACCAGGAAATACAGCAGAGCCGGGATCAGGGCCGCCAGGATGATTTCCGAGTAGGGGCGGCCAAGGAACTCGGCCATGATGAAGGCGATGGCCCCCATCACCGGCGGCATGATCATGCCGCCCGTCGAGGCCGCGGCCTCTGCGCCGCCCGCAAAGGCCGGACGATAGCCGAGCTGACGCATCAGCGGAATGGTGAAGGCTCCGGTGGTGAGCACGTTGCCGATGGCGCTGCCCGACAGTGTGCCCATCATCGCCGAGGACACCACGGCAGCCTTGGCCGGCCCGCCAGTGCGGTGCCCGAACATCGAGAAGGCGAGGCGCAGGAAAAAACTGCCGACGCCGACCACGGCCAACAGGTTGCCGAACAGGATGAACAGCACGACATATTGCGCCATCACCCCCAGCGGCGTGCCGAAGATGCCGCTGTCGCCCAGCACCAGCGCTCGCAGCAGGGTAAGCGGTTTCGTCGGCGGGCCGTAGAACACGCCGGGCGCGTGGTTCGCGAACAACGCATGCAGCACGAAGGCCCCGGCCACGAACAGCAGGATCGGGCCCAGCGTCCGGCGCACCCCTTCGACCACCAGCCCCAGTGTCAGCAGTGCCGCGAACAGGTCGGTGTTGGACATGATGACCTGTCGCAGGGCCCAGTTCGGCAGCGTGCTGACATAATACCACGACAACCAGATCGCCCCGGCCAGCAGCGCCCCGTCGATCACCGACCAGCGGTTGAACGGGTCGGACCAGCTCCGTCCGAGCGGGTGCACCAGCACCACCAGAGCCATGGCGAGGGTCAGGTGCAGCGGGTTCATCAGCATCGTCGGCGGTGCCCCGTAGATCGCCGCGTAGAGGTGGATCAGCGAGAAGAAGACGGCGCCGAAGAGGATCAGCAGACCGTTCAGGCGCGCAGCGCCGGAGCCCTGCACGAGCAGGCTCAACGCGTTCTGAGGCGGGGTGTCGGACATTCGGAACCTGTGCTGTCTTGTGGAGGGGGGCGAAACCGCCGCCCCCCGTGAGAACGGATCGGTGGCGCGATCAGTCGTCGGCGAGTCCGGCCTCGGAGTAGAACATCATCGCGCCGGGATGGGTCTCGACCGAGGCAAGGTCGAGCATGGTCTCGGGCTGGATTTCCTCGGAGCCCGCGAAGAGGCCTTCGAATTCACCAACGTTCTCGACCAGGGCCTTGGTGATCTCGTAGACGATCTCGTCCGGCACGTCGGCCGAGATCACGGCCTCGTTCATCAGGTAGGGCAGCATCACCGCCTCGTCCTGACCGGCATAGGTGCCGGCGGGCAGCTCCTGCATCGTGGTTCCGGCCAGAGCCGCGGTATAGGCCTCGCCTGCCGCCTCGTCGAAGCCCATCAGGGTGAAGCCCGGCTGGTTCTCGATCTGCATCAGCATGCTGTAGGGCGCCGGCCCGGCAAAGAAGCCGACGTCGAGACGCCCGTCCTGAAGCGCGCCCGCCGTGTCGCCATAACCGATCTCGTCCACCGTGCCGCCCGCAGCGCGCACCGCGTCGAAGCTGCTGCCGTTCGCCTCCAGCGCTTCGGCAATCATCGGCAGGAAGATCGACGTCGCGTTGGCGCCCCAGATCCGATAGGCCTCATCATCGATGTTGGCCAGCGAGGTCAGCTCGGTGTCGGCCGAGGCGACGGGCTGGAAGTAGGCCCCGTAGAGCGTCATCAGGTGGCGCACCTGGGGTGTCGGCACGCCAAGCGATCCCTCGCCACGCTGGACCACCGGCGTCAGGAAGCCGTAGGTCAGCACGATCTCGACCTCGCCCTGCGCCATCAGAGCCATGTTCGCCTCGGTGCCGCCCGCGATGGTCGTCGCGGTGACCCCCTCGACATTGGCATTGATGATCTCGGCCATCTTGGCGCCCACCACGGGATAGGTGCCTGCAAGGCCCGAGCCGATGCGGATGAAGGTTTCGGCCTGCGCGCCGGTGGCGACGAGAAGGGCCGCAGCGGCGGCAGTTATGACAAAAGTGCGTTTCATTGAGGCATCCCTGTGTGGAAATCGGGTCAGATATGAGCTTCGCCGCTGAAGCGGTCTTTTTCTTCTTGATGGGTCATACTGCTAAAGTTTATGTCAATAAGACATTTAACGTATCGCGAAAATAACGCGTTCTTGTATTCCCGACAGGCTGGAGATGATGAAATGAGCAGCGGATTCAACTTTGCAGAAACGCTGGACCATGCGGCCCGATCGCGCGGGGATCACCCGGCACTGATCCACGACGGCACCACGCTCAGCCACGCCGAGTTTGCCGCTCTGGTGCGCCGCACCGCCACCGTTCTGACCGAAGACGGGATCGGGCGCGGCGATCTCGTGGGGCTCGGCATGCAGGACAGCATCGAATATGTCGCCCTGCTGTTCGCTCTGGCCCGGGTCGGGGCGATCACGCTGCCCGTCGATGCCCGCTGGCACGAGGATGAAAAGCGCCGGATGGTCGAGTTCTTCGCGCCGCGCCTGTTGTTCTCGGCCGACCCGCTTCCCGGGATCGAGGGCTGCCCGGTGCAGCTGGCCGATGACGTGTGGAAGGCCCGGGTTGCCACGGCTTCGGAGGATGCGCCGATCGTGCATGCGCCCGACCTCGGCATGGTCGTGTCGCTGTCCTCGGGCACCACGGGACGACCCACTGGCCCGCTTCTGACCCACGAGCAAATGTATGCCCGCACCGTCAGCCAGATGGCCTCGCTGGGGTTCTCCTGCTACGATCGCTTCATGACCGCGACGCCGCTCTACTTCGGCGGCGGGCGAGCCTTTACCCTTTCGCAGATCGCCATCGGTGCGACGCTCATCCTGAACACCCCACCCTTCAAGGCGCAGGAGCTGGCCCGCGCCGTGGCCGAGACGGAAACCACGGCGCTGTTCCTCGTGCCGACGCTGCTGCGCCGCCTGCTCGAGCTGCCCGACTCCGAGCTGGCCGGGTTCCACGGCCTGCGGCAGCTGATCTCGTCCGGGTCGCCGCTGCATGCCCATGAGCGCGAGGCCGTGCGCGCCCGCCTGACCCCGAATTACTACGAATACTACGCCTCGACCGAGGGCGGCGGCGTCTCGGTGCTGGCCCCGGCGGATCAGCGTGCGCACCCCGAAACCGTGGGCCGCCCCGCTTTCCGGGTCGACCTGCAGATCGTCGATGACGCCCATGCCCCCGTGGCGCCCGGCGAAACCGGCCATGTCCGATATCGCGGGCCCGGCGTTGCCGAATGGTTCTTCCGCGACGAGGACGCGGCCGCGAAGGCCTTCCACGATGGCTATTTCTATCCCGGCGATCTCGGCGCGCTGGACGCAGGCGGTTTCCTGACCCTGAAGGGCCGTTCGAAAGACGTCATCATCCGTGGCGGCGTCAACATCTATCCCCCCGAGATTGAGCGGATCGCGTCGGCGCTGCCTGCAGTGGCGGAATGCTGCGTCTTCCCGGTGCCGCACGCCGCCTTCGGCGAGGAGGTGGGCATTGCCGTGGTGCTGCGCGACGGTGCCGATGCAACGGCGGTGCAGACCAGCATCACCGAGGAATGCGCCGCGAAGCTGGCGCGCTACAAGCTGCCGCAGCATTTCTTCGTGATGGACAGCTTCCCCAAGAACAGCGGCGGAAAGGTCGTCAAACCCAAGGTGATGGAAGCCGCGCTGAAGAGCTGACGCGGACAGCGCCGGTCCCGCAGCGGGCGGGACCGGACACGATCAGGGCTGTCCATCCTCGGGCAGCAGCCTGAAGACGGGATAGCCATCCGGGCTTGCGTCCAGCTCGACCCGGGCGCCGCAGCGGGGCGCGTCGGATCCGGTCAGCCGACCGGGAAGGCGCAGCCCCTCCTCGAGATCGATCAGCGCGATGGTGTAGGGCACCTCCTCTTCGAACGCGGGCGAGGGCGCGCGATGCACTTCGGTAAAGGTGTAGACCGTGCCGCGCCCAGATGGCGTGAACGGCACGGTGTCCGGCGAATGACACGCGGGACAAAGCGGGCGCGGGTAGGCGCGAGGTTGCCCGCAGGCCTCGCAGCGCACCACGGTGTCGAAGGGGGCGTTGCCCATCAGCTGTCCTCCCCGCCCAGAACGAGCGTGCAATGTACTCCGATGATCCCGCCGTTGCCGTGCACCAGCGCATGATCCGTGCGGTCGAGCTGACGCGCCCCGCCATGGCCGAGGATCTGCCGTGCGGCCTCGACCACGTGGAAGAGCCCGGCCGGCACGCCGCAATGGCCCGCAGACAGCAGCCCGCCATGCGGGTTTACCGGCAGTGCGCCCTCGGCGCCGATGGCACCCGAAAGCACGAAATCCCCCGCCTCGCCCTTCGGGCAGAACCCAAGGTCCTCAAGCTCGAGCAACACGGTGATCGTGAAGCAATCATAGAGGCAGGCGAAATCCATGTCCGTCGCGGCCAGCCCCGCCGTCGCGAAGGCCGAGGCCCCCGACCGGGTGGCGGCGGTGGTCGACAGGTCGGCGGAATCTCCGACCCAGGGGTGCCCCATGGCATAACCCGACCCGAGCAGCCACGCCGCACGGCGCGACAGCGCACGGGCGCGTTCGGGCGTCGTCACGATGACCGCCCCTGCCCCATCCGAGACCAGCGAGCAGTCCAGCCGCCCGAACGGCGTTGCGATGCGCGGCGCGTCCAGCACGTCCTCGACCGAGATCGGACGGCTCTTGTGGGCATTGGGGTTGCGGCCCGCATGGCGACGCGCCTCGACGGCGACCTGTGCCAGCGCTTCGGGAGTGGTCCCGAAGTCATGCATGTGGCGCTGTGCCACCATGGCGTAGAGCGCAGGAATGGGCGGGCCCAGCGGCTGCTCGAGCTCGGCGTGCGCGGCCGACCCCTTGCGGGCCATCGCGGCCACCGCGCCGTCGCGTGACAGACCGCTGAGCAGGTTCTGACCGGCGACGCACAGCACCGTGTGGCAGGCACCGCTGGCCACGGCCATCGCCGCCTGATGCACCATGGCGGTTCCCGAGGCGCCGGCAATGTCGACCGTGGTGAAGAAATCCGGTTGGATGCCAAGCGCAGAGGCCACGACGGTACAGGGCATCATCCAGCCGTCGATGCGGGTGGGTGTCGTGATCAGCCCGTCGATGTCGTCAAAGCCAAGGCCAGCCTGCGCCAGCGCGTCGGTGGCTGCCTCTGCCATCAACCCCAGCGAGGTGCTGTCCGGGTGCTTGCCGATGCGGCTTTCTCCCGCGCCGACGATGGCGGCCGCGCCACGCCTCATCGACTGCGCACCACGAGCGCGTCACAGACCGTGGCACCCTGCCCCGCTTCGCCGACGATGACCGGGTTGAGGTCGAGCGTCTCGATGCGGCCATCGCTGCCCATGCCCAAATCCGACAGCGTCGTGATCGAGCGCACCAGCGCGGACACGTCTGCTGGCGCCCGGCCTCGATGGCCGTCGAGCAGCGGCCACCCGCGCAACTGGCGCAACATCGACAGCGCCTCGTCCTCGCTCACCGGGAGCAGGCGATGGGCCACATCCTCCAGCAGCTCGGCCATGATCCCGCCCAAGCCGACGGTCAGCACCATGCCGAAGACCGGGTCACGTGACAGGCCGAGGATCATCTCGACCCCGGGGGCCGCCATTTCCTCGATCAGGAAGCCCCGCAGCTCGAGGTCCGGAGCCGCCTCGCGGATCCGCGCGCCCATCTCTTCGGCGGCGGCGCTGGCCGTGGCGCCGCTCAGGTTCAGCTGCACACCGCCGAGTTCGGTCTTGTGACCGATCTCCGCCGACAGGATCTTGACCGCGACCGCCCCGCCGAGACGGTCGGCCAGCGGTCCGGCGTCGGCTGCGGTTTCGGCCACCATTCCGCGCGGAACGTCGAAGCCGTTGGCGGCGAGGAAGGCCTTCGCGTCTGCCTCGTCCGGCTGGCCGGGCAACGTGTCCAGCCCCTGAACCGGCGGCACCGGGGCGACCACCGGCCGGGCCGCCTGTGCGAGCTCTGCGTAGCGCGCGGCGGCATCGATGACCTGCATGGCCGGGGAAATGTCGCGGAAGACCGGCAGGCCCATGCGGACCAGCTCGGCATGGGTCAGGGTGTCGTCGTCGGTGCAGTTGCCGCTCCAGATCACCGCGCAGGGCTTGGGGCTTGCCAGAAGCGCCTGCGCCGTACCCCGGATAAGCTCGGCCGAATGCAGGGTCAGGACCGGCAGGATCACGTCCACGGCAGGGTCCTGTGCGATTGTCTCCAGCACCCCGGCAAAGATCTCGGGCGAGCCGATCGCTGCCGAGGTGACGTCGGCGGGGTTCGAGGCCTGCCCGTAATTCGGGATCAGCTCGGCCATCC
Organism: Salipiger bermudensis; assembly: GCF_017309175.1. NCBI lineage: Bacteria > Pseudomonadati > Pseudomonadota > Alphaproteobacteria > Rhodobacterales > Roseobacteraceae > Salipiger > Salipiger bermudensis. The sequence continues at coordinate 145,424 of NZ_JAEKJV010000004.1, forward strand.
GGGTCTTGGTCGCGCTGCCGAAGTCGGGAAAGGCAAGGCCATGCATCGGACCCTGATCGGCAAGGTGCACGAGGTTTCCCCCCGAGATCGACACCGCCGCCAGTCCGCGCCCACTCAGTCTCCGGCCAGTGCGCAGCATCATCGCCACGTCGATCATCTCGTGACAATCGTCGACGCGCAGGATGCCGAGCTGGCGCAGGACGTCATCGGCCACGCTGTCGCTGCTGGCCAGCGCCCCGGTATGCGACACCGCCGCCTGCATGCCCTCTTCCGAGCGCCCGAGCTTCATCATCACGATGGGTTTGTCCGCGGCGCGCGCCCGGTCGGAGAGCGCGCGCAGCTTGCCGCCGTCACGGATGGTTTCGGCCAGCATCAGGATGACACGGGTCTCGGGGTCGTCGACCATGAAGGCCGCGTAGTCGAGGATGTCGAGATCCGCGTCGTTGCCGCAGGACACCTGGTAGCTGATCCCCAGCCCGGCCTGCTGGGCGCGGTACATCACATTGACCTGGGCCAGCCCGCCGGAATGACCGAGGACCGCGACATCGCCTTTGGGCGCGCGCGGACCGCTGATTGTCGCGGTAGAGGTCAGGGCGAAACCGTCGACATAGTTGATCAGGCCGTTGCAGTTGGGCCCCATCAGGCGAATGCCGTGTTCCCGTGCCAGGGCGACGATCTCTGCCTGGAAGGCGGCGCCGTCGGCGCTGCCGCCCTCGGAGAAGCCGGAGCTGAAGATCGTGACATGGCGCACGCCACGATCTCCGCACTGTTTCAGGACGCCGGGTATGGCCTTGCCGGGCACGACGATGCCGACGTGGTCGGGCGCCTCCGGAAGGCTGGCGATGTCGGGGTAGCAGGGCATGCCCAGGATGGTGTCGGCCTTCGGATTGACCGGGTAGATCCGCCCCTCATAGCCGAAATCGACAAGCTGCTTCAGACAGCGGCCGCCGAATTTCCTCAGATCCGCGCTGGCGCCGACGAGGGCCGCCGATTTGGGCGAAAAGAACGGTTTCAGGTCGGGAAAGCTGGCCGGCATGGTGTCTCACTGTGCTGGAAAGGGGCGCTCCAAACCTCACAATTGTATTATACAGAGGTCAAATGATTGTTGTCAGCCTTGCCCAATTTTCTCGTTTTTGGGGTCGGTTTCCGTTGTTCGGCCAAAAGTTTAGTCGCCAGGACGTTGCTCGTCTGCACAGCCGCATGGTCAAGGCATGGCGATGCCGAGAGGCAGAGTCATTCTGCTCTACCGCATGAAAGGCAGACAATCTCCCATCGGATTCATGGTCCCGCGGCCACACGACCTTCAGATGCAAAGAAAGGCAGCACTTTGCCAGCGCAGTGACCCGGCATGAGGCGCACTCCCCCAAAATGTGCATTTTTTGTTGTTATTTAATTATGCCTTTATAACAAATGGAATCGACGAGAGGCGCCCACGACCGGACATGCCTCTTTCGTACGTGAATTCTGACTGACTGAAGCCGGGCGCCCCGCGCATCGACCTCGACCCGCGGGAGAGGCCGGACGATGCGTTGCGCCCTGCGCCGATCAAGGAGCCACATCATCATGAGTATTGCAGCGGATCCGACCGCCGCCGACCGGTCCGCACCTTCGGGCCAGCCGGCCCCGACGCGTGAAGGCGCCATCGAAATAGATGGCATCACCAAGGTCTATGACACCAAGGGTCAGCGCACGCTGGCCGTCGAAGACGTGAGCCTAGAAATCGAGCCGGGAGAGTTCGTCGTTCTGATCGGCCGGTCCGGCTGCGGCAAGAGCACCCTGCTCCGCACGCTGGCGGGCCTGCAGGCTCCGACCGACGGTGCGATCCGCATCAGCGGCCAATCGCTCTATTCCCCGGAGGGCAAGGCCGTGCCCGAAGTCATCGGCGACCTCGGGTTCGTGTTCCAGGATGCCAACCTGCTGCCGTGGCGCTCGGTATGGAAGAACATCGCCTTGCCGCTGGAGGTGCAGCGCATGTCCCGTCCCGACCGGCGCCGCCGCGCCGAGGAGCTGGGAGAGCTTTCGGGGCTCAGCGAATTCCTCGACCACCTGCCCCGGCAGTTGTCGGGCGGGATGCGCCAGCGGGTCGCGATCATGCGGGCGCTGGCGCCCGAGCCGTCGATCCTGTTGATGGATGAACCGTTCAGCGCACTGGATGCGATCACGCGGGACGAGTTGAACATGGCCCTGCAGCTGATCTGGCTCGAGTTTCGCAAGACCGTGGTGCTGGTCACGCACTCGATCACCGAGGCGGCCTTCCTAGCCGACAAGATCGTCCTGCTGTCGCCCCATCCGGGACGGCTGCAGAAGGTCATCAAGGTCGACTTCCCGCGTCCCCGCCCGCTGGAACTGACCAAGGACGACGCCTTCCAGTCGCTCGTCGCCGAACTTCGGACGGAGCTGGGGGAATGACGATGACCAACCGCGACGACGCAAGCCCCGTCCGCAGCATGGCTCCCGCAGAGGAAGGGCGGTCCCTTCGAGAACTGCTCGACACTTACCTGACCTGGATAACCACGCCACTGCTGCTGCTGGCCTTTATCGCGCTGTGGAAGCTTTATGTCGTGGTGCTCGACATCAGCCCCTTCATGCTTCCCCCGCCAGAGGCGGTGGCGCTGGCGCTGGTCGAACTGCTCCAGGAGCCGTTCTTCTGGAACTTCTTCCGCATCACCGTGACCGAGATCCTCGTGGGGTTCGGCCTCGCCGTCGTGGTGGGGGCGGGGCTGGGCATCCTGCTCGGACGCTCGAAGCTGTTCGAGCGCATCGCCTCGCCCTTCATCGTCGCCTCGCAGGTGACACCCAAGGTGGCGCTGATGCCGCTGTTCCTTCTGTGGATGGGCTTCGGCATGCAATCCAAGATCGCGATGGTGGTGCTGCTGTCCTTCTTCCCGGTGATGAAGGCCACGATCCTCGGCGTCCGGTCGATCGGAAGCGAACAGCGCGACCTGTTCACGGTGATCCGCGCACCGGTCTGGAAGCGTTTGCTGTCGCTCGATGTACCAGCGGTGCTTCCCTACCTGCTGACCGGCATCGAGACGGCCAGCGTGCTTGCCGTGACCGGCGCCATCGTGGGCGAGTACCTCGGCGGCAACGAAGGCCTTGGCGCGATGGTGGTCATGACGCTGAACGCCATGCGCGTCGACCAGATGTTCGCCACGATCGTCGCCCTCGCGATCTTCGGCTTCCTTTTCTACGCGGTGATCGCCTCGATCCGGAAGATCGCCGTGCCCTGGCACGATTCAGCACAGAACGACTGAACCGGGCCCGCTCCCGGGATCCGATCCCCGGACACCCGTGCAAATCCACAACAGGAGAGCTTGACGACATGACCATCGACAGAAGAACCTTCCTTGCCGGCGCCTCGGGCGCGACCGTCACCGCCACGCTGGGCGCTGCCAGCGTGACCTTCGGCCTGGGATCGCCCGCCGCCGCGCAGGGTATGGCGCAGACCTACATGGCCCCCTCGCGCCTGACGCTGTTCCAGGGCTTCATCCTTGCTGCCGAAGCGCGCGGGTATTTCACCGACGAGGGGCTGGATATCACCGTGCAACCCGGCACCGGCACCGCCATCGCCGTGCAACAGGTGACCGCTGGTGCCACCGCCTTCGGCCTCGCCGGCCCCTCGACCACCTGCCCGCCAATCGCCAACCAGGGCGCCCCGCTGGTGTCGATCGGCCAAATCGGCTACCGGAACTTCTGGGAAATTGCCTCGCTCCCCGACAAGCCGCTGACCGATCCTTCCGAATTCCAGGGCAAGACGATCGGCATCGCCTCTGTTGGCGGCGCCATCGACAAGCACCTCGACCTGATGTCGATGGCCGAAGGGCTCGATCCGAGCAACGTCAACAAGGTCGTCATCGGGCTCGGCCCCAGCGGCTATGCCTTTCTCGAGCGGGGCGAGGTCGACGGCTTCTTCGTGTTCTACGAATCCAAGACCGCATTGCTGGAGCAGGGGGTCGAGCTGCACTACATCGCCGCCGACGATTTCGCCCCCCTGCCCTCTGACGCGCTGATCACTTCGACCGACTTTGCCGAGGACCCCGCGAATGAAGAGGTCATCGTCAAGTTCCTGCGCGCCTGCCGGAGAGGTCTCGAAGCGATGCAGGATCCGGCGAACTACGAGGACATCATCGGTTACCTCGCAACCTATAATCCCATCGAGGGCGGTGAGGTCGAGAAGGGCAAGAAGATCCTCGATGCGCTGAAATTCTACATGACACCGCCCGAGGGCGTGGCGCAGATGGCCTTCAGCGAGGCGGACTGGGCCAAGGCGATCGAGTTGCTCGAGGTGTCCGGCGCCATCGAGACACCCGGCACCCCGCCGGAGCGGTTCTATACCAACCGCTTCATCTCGCAGGTCTGACCCCTGCGCGCTATAGAGCATCGACGCCTGCCGCCCCGCCCGGGCGGCGGGCCCCTGCTTAGGTCCGTGCGTGCGGAGCGATCAGCCGGGCTGTTTCATCTGGAACGTGTCGGTCAGGCGCGCGTAATGCCCCTGACCGGAGATGCGCCCGATGGCGCCCAGCCGGTCACCGTCGCAGCACAGGTCCGGTCCGATCAGCCCGTCATGGGCATGCACCCGAAGGACCTCGGCGACCACCGCGACGTGGGGGCGCGTGCCGATATCGAGGAATTGCGCCACCCGGCATTCCAGTTGCACCGGGAATTCGGCGAGCCGCGGCGGCGCCACCGCAACCGAGGGCTTCAGGGCGAAGCCCCGTTCGGCCACTTCGCTCTGCTCGCGGGGCAGCGACGCGGCGCAGGCGTTCATCCGGGCCGCCAGCGCCTCGGGGACGATATGCACCACGCATTCGGGCAGATCACGCAGGTTGCAGATGGTATCCTTCTCGCCACCGTCGCGCGGCCCGGCCGAGAAGATCAGCGTTGGCGGTGCGACGCCGAGCATGGTGAAGAAGCTGAAGGGCGCGGCATTCCAGCCCGCCGGGCCTTGCGTGACCACGAAGGCAATCGGCCGCGGCACGACGATACTGGACAGCAGTCGGTATTGCTCGGCGACGGACAGGGATGTCGGATCTAGGTCGGTCATGGTCTCTTGCACTGCAGCGAGCGCCGCGGAGATCTGGGAGGGGCGGCCGGAAAGGGCTTGGATTTAATGGGAAAAGTAGAGGCGGAAAAATGTATTGTATACCCGACACGAAGCGATCGAAGCGGCTTTCGGGCAGCCCTGCATTCTCTTTATGCAGGAATGGCATGGCAAATGGCCGGAATTGTTGCCCTGCTGGTCAAGTTCGGCACGGGAATGGCAAATCGGGCAGGCCGAGTATTTACGCGATAATGGACGCCTAGCGTTTTTCGTCCTAATACGAATAGGCAGCCTTTTTTCGGGCTGCGACTCCCGGCCTCGCCGGGCCATGTTTCACCAGAATTTTCCTGCCAGGAGATCCCGTGCGCAACCGCATCATGCTGGACCAAGAAGAGGTGACGCCGAAACACCATCAGGCCTATCTGCTCCTGCGCCAGAGGATCGAGGATGGTGTTTACCCGGTCGACAAGCCCATGCCGTCAGAGCCCGAACTGACCGCGATGTTCGGTGTTTCGCGCATCACTATTCGCCGCGCGCTGGAACGGCTACAGTCCGAGGGGCTGATTTCGCGGGCGCGGGGGCGAGGGACATTCCCGCTGGAACTGCCGCGCAAGACGACGAGCGTCGGGGCCGAGATCAGCGGAAACTTCGACAACCTCGTCGCCATGGGGCTGAAATCCCGTGCGCGGCTGATCGAGTTCGCCTATGTCACGCCGCCCGAGGACATCCGCACCGCCCTCGACCTGACGCCGGACGCCAAGGTGCAGCGCGCCGTTCGGGTGCGGTCGGCGGACGACAAGCCGTTTTCGCACCTGACAACCTACGTGCCCCGCGAAATCGGGCAGAACTTCTCTTCGGCCGACCTCGAAGCGCGGCCGTTGCTGCTGCTGCTCGAAGCCCAGGGCCACCGGATCCACTCCGCGACGCAGGCGCTCTCGGCGCGGCTGGCCGACCATCAGGTCGCACAGGTGCTCGAAGTCAGTCCCGGCTCGGCACTGCTGTGCATCCGCCGCCTGGTACGCGACGCGACGGGCAAGCCGGTCGAATACCTCGAGGGGCTATATCGTCCCGACATGTATGAGTATTCCCAAGACCTCTTGCGCGACGAAAATCTCGACGGTGTCGCCTGGACACCCCGCGACTGACCAAGGCCCCGGCCCATCCTCGCCCGGAAAAACGCTGATATCGCCCCACCCCCGTGCCTGGCTCTCTCGGGGTCGCGATGCCGCAACTGGTAGAGAATACGCGCGCGGTCGGCGGGGACGGCCGCATTCTCGTACTCGACGAGCCTGCTTCTGTAGCTGCCACCCTGAAGAGACGAGGCCTCCCCGCCCGGGAGGACGGCGAGGAGGCCAGTTCGCCAATCGCGGTGTCTCTGCTCAGGCTGCGGCGGCCCGCTTTGCGGTCGCCAGCTTGCCGGCATAGTCCAGCGCCGCCAGCATGTTGACGTGGTTCGCCTTGCCGGTGCCGGCGATGTCGAAGGCGGTGCCGTGATCGACCGAGCAGCGGTCGATTGGCAGGCCCAGCGATACGTTCACCGCGGTGTCGAAGGCGATGAGCTTGATCGGAATATGGCCCTGATCGTGATACTGCGCGATCACAAGGTCGAAGGCGCCGGTGTTGGCTCGGTGGTAGACGGTGTCGGCCGAGATCGGCCCGGTCACGTCAATGCCCTCGGCCTTGGCCATCTCGACCCCGGGGGCGATCTGCCGATCGTCCTCGCGACCGAACAGCCCACCCTCGCCACAATGCGGATTGATCCCGGCCACGGCGATGCGCGGACGCTCGAGGCCCATGCGCCGAAGATGATTATGGCCGGTGCGGATGGTCTCGAGCACGCGCTCGGGGGTGGCGCGGTCGATGGCGTCCTTGAGCGAGACATGGGTCGAGACGTGCAGCACGTTGAGGGTCGGAGAGGCCAGCAGCATCCAAGACGACTTGCAGCCCGTCAGATGCGCCAGCATCCCGGTGTGGCCGTCATAGTGATGCCCCGCGGCGTTCAGCGCCGCCTTGTTGATCGGCGCGGTGACGATGCACGAGGCCGCGCCGGCGCTGGTCAGGTCGACGGCCTTCTTGATGTAGCGGAAGCAGGCCTCGCCACAGGCATCTGACAACACGCCGAATTCTCCCGGGAGGCCCTCGGTCGGCACGTCGATGACTTGCAGCGCGGCGGCGTCGCCGGCGCCCTGTTCGCGCAGCGCGAGGTCGAGGTCGCAGGCCTTCACGGCGCGCGCCATGGTGTCGGCATCACCGATCACCGCATAGCGGGCGCGCTCTTCGGGCGAAAGCGAGGCCATCGCCTTGACGGTGACTTCGGCGCCTACGCCGGACGGGTCGCCCATGGTGATGACGATGGGTTGCTCTGACATCTTGGTCTCTCCGGATTTGCGTGCCGCGCCCTCAGCGGGCGGCGAGCGCGTCTGCGTTCAACATGCGCGGCGGGGTCTCTCCCGCCAGCACAGCGTCGAGGCTTTCGATCACCATCAGCCCGACATTCTCGAGCGCTTCGCGGGTGTCGGCCCCGGAATGCGGCGTGAAGACCGCGTTCGGGTGGCTAAACACCGGGTGCGAGGTGTCGGGCGGCTCGGAGACATAGGCGTCGATGGCCACGCCGCCGAGCTGGCCGCTTTCCAGCGCCTTGGCCACCGCGTCGAGATCGACAACCTCGCCCCGCGCCAGATTGATGAGCTTCGCACCGGGCTTGATCTGCGCGAGGGTCGCCTCGTTAATCAGCGCGGCATTATCCGCCCCGCCGAAGACGTGCAGCGAAATGTAGTCGGACTGCGCCAGCAACTCCTCGAGTGGCAGGAAGCTTATGCCATGCTCGGCGGCGAAGGCTTCATCGGGATATTTGTCGGTGGCCACCACCTGCATCCCCAGGCCGCGCGCCAGCTTTGCCAGCCGCTTGCCGATATTCCCGAGCCCCACGATGCCCAGCGTCTTGCCGCCAAGCTGGGTGCCGATGCGGCGGTCCCAGCCGCCTGCGGTCACCGATGCGTGGCCCTGCGGGATCCAGCGCGCCATCGAGAACATCAGCCCCACGGCCAGCTCGGCGACCGCGTCGGCATTGGCCGCGGGTGTGTTGCAGACCGGCAGCCCGGCCTCGGTGCAGGCGGGGATGTCGATATTGTCGACGCCGACACCGTGCTTGATCACGGCACGCAGCTTGCCGCCCTGCGTGAGCGTCTCGGGTGTCACCGGAACAAGGCCGACGACCAGCGCATCGGCGCGGCCGATATGCTCGGACACCCCGCCGTCCGGTTTCGACGTATCGGTGCAGGAGATGAACTCCCAGCCACGTTCGCGGATCAGCTCCGGGACGCGGCCATGCTTGCCGAACCCCGGAGAGGTGGTGACGATCACCGGTTTACGATCGGGCATCAGATCAGCTCGTATTTCTTGAGGATGGCCTCGATCTGCTTGTCCTGCTCGGGATCAGGCAGCAGCGCGGGCTGGCGCGACGCGCCGACCGAATTGTCCATGACCCAGAGCGCGCGCTTCACCAGCGCAGGCGGATATCCCAGCTTGTAGAGATCGGTGCGGAACGCGCCGTAGGTTTCCTGCGCCTTGGCCGCGCCCTCTTCGTCGCCGGCGTTGAAGCACGAGACGATCTTGGCCAGCACCTCGGGCATCACGTTGCCGAGGCCCGAGATCGCGCCCTTGGCCCCGTTCTGGAAGGCCCAGTGCACGAGGTGGTCGGGACCGGAATAGACGTCGAAGCCGTCTTCGTCGCGGCCCACGGCCATGTATTGCTCGAGCGTCTCCTGCGCGCCGCCGGAATCCTTGATGCCGGCGATGTTGGGGTGCTTTGCCAGCGCCCGCGCGGTCTCGGGCTCGATGTGGTTCTGGGTGCGGGCCGGGATGTCATAAAGATAGACGGGCGTCTTCACAGCGTCGGCCACGGTGGTGAAGTGGCGCACCAGCCCGTCCTGGGTGCAGGCGATGAAAAACGGCGTGATCACCGCGATCCCGTCGACGCCGATGCGGTCGAATTCCTTCGCCAGCGCCACGGTCTCGAAGGTGGCGGGCATGCCGGCGTTGACGATGACCTTGGCCTGTCCGTCCACCTCGGCCACGACCTCCTCGGTCAGCCTTACCTTCTCATCAAAGGTCAGCGCCGAGAAATCGCCGTTGGTGCCGGCGCACATGATGTTGTTGCCGGCGGCGACCTGTCGGCGCACCTGCGCGCGGGTGGCCTCGTAGTTGATCGTCTCATCGTCGTTGAAACAGGTGACGAGGGCGACAAAGGCCTCTTTCTGCGAGCTCATGCGAGGACTCCTTGGTCAGATGTTTTGCGCGGCGCGGCGGCGCTGGATCGCGCGGGAGAGGAAGGGCCAGCCGGCGGAGAGCACGGTCAGCGCGAGGAACAGCAGCGTGATCGGCGTCGAGACGAAGGCGAGCACGTTGTCGTCGTTCTGCAGCAGACCGCGGCGAAGGTTGGATTCGAGCAGCGGCCCGAGGATCAGCGCGATGCAGAGCGCCGCCTGGCTGAAGCCGAACTTCTGCATCCCCCAGCCCAGCACGCCGAAGCCCACCATGGTGTAGAGATCGACCGGGTTCAGGTTGATCGAGAACGAGCCGATGAAGCAGAAGACGACGATCGACATGGCCAGAAGGCGGCGCGGGATCATCAGGATGCGGCTGAACAGCGGGATCAGAGCCATGCCGAAGATGAACATGAAGATCGTCGCGATGAAGGTGCCGCCGAACATGCCCACGACCACGTCGGGGTTGGTCTGGAACAGCATCGGCCCCGGCGCGAGGCCCTGGATCAGCAGACCGCCCATCAGCACCGCGGTCACCACGTCACCGGGGATGCCGAGCGCCAGCAGCGGGATCAGGGCCGAGGCGCAGACCGCGTTGTTGGCGGATTCCGTGGCGGCGATGCCGGGCGCGTAGCCGGTGCCGAATTTCTCCGGGGTCTTCGAGGCACGGCGGGTCTCGTTGTATGAGATCCACGACGCGGTGCCCGAGCCGGTGCCGGGCACGATGCCGATCAGCGTGCCGATGATGGAGCCGCGCACCAGTGCGCCGCGGCTGGCCTTGAGCTCTCCGCGCGAGGGCCAGCGGCCCGAGACGCTCTTGATCGGTTCTTCCTTGGCGGCGATGCGCTCCATCTGGGTAAAGACTTCGGACAGCGCGAAGAGGCCGATCAGGGCGGGCGTGAAGGAGAAGCCCGAGGCAAAGCCCTGAATGCCGAAGGTGTAGCGCATCACGCCCGAGATCGGGTCGGCCCCGACCGTCGAGATCAGGATGCCCAGCAGGCCCGAGATCGCGCCCTTGAGCAGGTCGCCCGAGAGCGAGGCGATGATGGTGAGACCAAAGAGCGCCAGCGCGAAATATTCCGGTGCGCCGAACTCCAGCGCGATGCCGGCCAGCTGCGGCGCGAGCGTCGCCAGCACGATGGCGGCGATCAGGCCGCCCACGGTCGAGGCGATGGTCGCCATGCCAAGCGCCTTGCCGGCCTCGCCCTTCTGCGCCATCGGGTAGCCGTCGAGCACCGTCGCGGCCGAGGCCGGGGTGCCCGGCGTGCGCAGCAGGATCGACGAGACGCAGCCGCCGTAGATGCCGCCGATATAGATGCCGATCAGCATGTTGAGCCCCATCACCGGGGTCATGCCGAAGGTCAGCGGGATCAGCAGCGCCACGCCCATGGTCGCGGTCAGCCCGGGCAGTGCGCCGATGACGAGCCCGCCCAGCGTGCCGGCGGCGATGGTCAGCAGCACCTGCAGATCGAGAAGCGGCGTAAGAAAGGCGATCGAGTCCATGACGGTCCTGAAGCTCTGTCCTGCGGCCCCTGCGCGGGCCGGTGCGGGGAAGAGGCAGGACGCGGATGCGCCCTGCCCCGGTGTCATGCGCCCAAAGGCGCAAGTCAGATCAGTTGTTCATGCCGAGCATGCCGAGGTTCTCGAGCACGGTGCGCGAGGTCTCCATGTCGCGGCGGGCGCGGGCCTCGAAGGCTTCGCCATCCTCGAAGGTGACGAATTCGCCCATGTCGGTCAGCGTTTCGCGGAACTGCTCGTCCGTGGCAATCTGCTCGACCGCGTCGCGCAGCCAGGTCAGCGTTGCCTCGTCCATGCCCTTGGGACCAATCAGGCCCTTCCAGGACGACCAGGTGAAATCAACGCCCTTCTCGACCGCCGTGGGCGTGTCGGGGAACAGGTCGATACGCTCGTCTTCCATCACGAAGAGCGGCGTCATCTGGCCGGCATCCGATGCCGACTTGGCCTCGGCGGGCGAGGCCACCATGGCGTCGATATGACCCCCGATGCAGGCGGTGCGGGCCTCGGACGAGCCGTTGAACGGCACCGACTCGATGGAGATGTCGGCGGCGGCGGCGAAAGCCTCGGCCGAGATCTGGTTGGCACCGCCGGCGCCCGAGTTGCCAACCTGCGGCGCGTTCTCGCCGGCATAGTCGATGAAGCTGTCATAGTCCGAGAACGGCGCGTCGGCACAGGCGACCATGACCTGCAGCGAACGGGCGTAGAGGCCAATGAACTCGACATCGTCAAGCTGGTAATCGGTGCCGCCGATCAGCGGCTTGATGACCAGTGGGCCCTGGGCGCCGGCGCCCAGCGTGTAGCCGTCGGCACGGGCATTGACCGCTGCCGAGGAGCCGATCGCCCCGCCGCCGCCGGGCTGGTTGCGCACCACCATGGTGCTGTCGTCGAAGATGCGCTCGAACGCGTCGGCGACAACCCGCATCGACAGGTCGGTCGAGCCGCCCGCGGAGTAGGGCACCACCACCTGCACGGGGCGCTGCGGGAAATCCTGCGCCAGGGCGCCGGTCGCCGCGATAGCCGCCACGGCGGCGCCGATGAATGTCGTCTTGAACATGAAGTTCCTCCCTTCAGATTGAATGAGTGCAATAACGCTCAGGGCAGCCAGACCGAGAGAAGCTCGGTAAAGCCAAAGTAGATCGCGAGGGTCATGCCGATCGGAAACAGGATCACCACCAGCCAGTTGCGCTCGCCCAGAAGCAGCAGGCCGAGGATGAAGGCCACCATCGTCGAAGGCAGGTAGCCCACCGGCATGAAGGCCGCGGCGTAGCCGATCATCACCAGCGTGAAGGCGGCCATCGACAGCAGCACCGACTTGCCCGGCAGCGAGACGTCGGAGGCGGGATCGTGCTCGGCCCGCAGCGCACGGATGATCAGCAGGACGGCCAGCAGGGCGATCAGGACGGTGACAAGCCACGGCACGAAACTCGGCCCGGCAACACCCGGATTGAAACCCTGATTGATGTAGGTTGCACGCCAGCCGGCAAAGCCGCAGAGCGCCAGCAATCCGCCGCCGATCCAGAGATCTGCCCTAGCTTCACGAACGATCATCAATGGTCCTCCTCGCGTCGGGGAAGGCGGACGCGCCGCCTCCCGAGTCTTGCCGGTCAACATGGCGACAAGCTGACAACCTGTCAATTGGTGAAACCATATTTCTTGAAATTCTGACGATCCGCCCGTGGAAACGCCGAGCTGAAAGACGGACGCCACATCAAAATACCGCATTCAAATAACTATTTTCATTCGCATTTTCTCAACACTTTCACCCCTCTATAGCACCACATGCGCGCGAGAGCGCCTCGCTCAGGTTGAGAGTTACCATTTGACAAGTTGTAAAACTTGCGCCAGTCCTGAGGCCATATTTCCGGCACTCACCCCCATGGGCGCCGACTCAGACCAGCGGCGAGACGCCGATTTCGTCCCCGAGGAGGATTCGCGATGCACAACCTGACGACCCCCATCGAATTGCGCCGTCCGGCTCTTGTTCACTACGGCAGCGGCACGCTCGCAAAGCTCGCCGAGTGGATCGCGGCCGAGGGCTACAGTACCCCCTTCGTGGTCGCCGACCCGATCAACGCAGCCCGCCTCGAGGCGCTCGGTCTCGGCGCCGTCGCCTGCTTTGGCGAGGTTGTGCCCGAGCCCGGCACCGACAACCTGAACCAGGCGGTCGCGGCGGCAGGCAATGCCGATCTGGTGATCGGTTTCGGCGGCGGCTCGGCGATGGATCTCGCCAAACTCGTCGCGGTGATGATGGGACAGGACAAGCCGCTGTCCGAGATCAGCGGCCCGAACCGCGCCCCCGCCCGCAAGGTCGGCCTCGTGCAGATCCCGACCACGGCGGGCACCGGCTCCGAGGTTGGCACACGTGCGCTGGTGACCGATCCGGAAACCAACAGCAAGATCGCCACGGAGAGCCCCCACATGCTCGCCGATCTGGCGATCATCGACCCCGATCTCACGATGACCGTGCCGCCGCATGTCACCGCCGCCACCGGCGTCGATGCCATGGCCCATTGCGCCGAGGCCTTCACCTCCAAGCGCGCCCACCCGCTGATCGACGGCTACGCGCTGCAGGGGATCGAGCTCGTCGGGCAGTATCTCAAACGCGCCGTCGACAATGGCGATGATGCCGAGGCGCGCGCCGGGCTCGCGCTCGCGGCCTTCTATGGCGGCGTCTGCCTCGGACCGGTGAACACCACCGCCGGCCACGCCCTGAGCTACCCGCTCGGCACCCGCTACGTGCTCCCGCACGGCATCGCCAACGCGCTGATCTTCCCGCATGTTCTGGCCGCCAACGCCGAGGCGCGCCCCGAGAAGACGGCGCAGATCGCCGCCGCGCTCGGCTTCGACGGCGGCAGCGAGGACGCGGTCCGCGCCGGCGCAACCGCGTTCTGCGAAGCGCTCGGCCTGGACATGCGGCTGCGCGCCCATGGCGTGACCGAAGACAGCCTACGCGCCATGGCCGAGGAGGCCCACGGCATCCGCCGGCTGCTTGACTGGAACCCGCGCGATCTCTCGGTGGACGAGATCGAGGCAATCTACCGACGCGCGTTCTGAGCGCCATGCCGCCGCGCGTCCATATTGTTGCCGACGACCTGACCGGCGCGCTCGACAGCGCGGCGACATTCGCAGCGCGGGGCGCCCGGGTGCGGGTGGCCTGCACGCCTGCGGATTTCGCCACCGCACTGACCTCCGGGGCCGACGTGGTCGCGGTGGCGACAGGCACGCGCGACGGCAGCGAGGCCGACGCGATCTCTAAGGCGCGCATCGTGGCACAAGCACTCGACGGGCGGGACGGGCTGCTCTTCAAGAAAATCGACAGCCGGCTCAAGGGGCATATCGGAGCTGAGCTCGACGCTCTGGTTCCCGCAGGCGCCTCGCTTCGCGTCAATCCGTCCATCCCGGCGCTAGGACGCTATTGCAGCGATGGCGCGATCACCGGCGCCGGCGTCGAGACGCCCATTGCCGTGGCCGACCGGATCGGCCGCGCGGTGGCCGTTCCGGACACGCCCGACCAGGCCTCTCTGGATGCGCAGCTGCCTGATAGACTTGAAGAAACGGTCTTTGTCGGCGCGGCGGGCCTGGCCGAGGCGCTCGCCCGCCGACTCTGGCCCGCGCCGCAGCCGCGCGCCCTGCCCCGGCCCGGCCTGCCGGCGCTGCTCGCCATCGGTTCACGCGATCCGGTGACCTCGGCGCAGCTCGCCGCGCTTGGCGATGTTCCGCTGGCCGAGGCCCCGAACGGCGCATGCCCGGCCCTGCCCGACGTGCCACTGCTGCTCTTGCGCATGACCCAAGGATCCGAGGCCATTGACGGCGCGCAGGCCGGCGCGGCCTTTGCCGAGACGATCGCCACGGCCCATGACCGCCTGCAGCCCGCGACGCTCTTCGCCTGCGGCGGAGAGAGCGCTGCGGCGCTGCTGGCGCGGCTGAAGATCGGCCAGCTCGACGTGTTGGGCGAAGCGCTGCCCGGGGTGCCGGTCGCGCGATGTGCAGACGGGCCGCCATTGCTGCTGATCACCAAGTCCGGCGGCTTCGGACCGCCCGACACGCTTGTCAAACTTGTAAAATTCCTCGTGAATGGCTAAGCCCAGAGGGTGACACGGAGCCGAACCCCACATGCCGAACGGGAAACCCAGATCCAGGATGCCACTGGCGGACAAGGTCTATCACTCGCTGCACGCCCGCATCGTGAATGGCGACTACCCCGCCAATGACAAGCTGCCCGCGGAGATCCAGCTCGCCGAAGAGTTCGGCGTCTCGCGCCCCGTTCTGAGGACCGCGCTGGAGCGCCTGCGCGAGGAAGGTCTCGTGGTCTCGCGTCAGGGGGCCGGGAGCTTCGTGCGTGCGACGCAGCCCAACGTGCCGCTGGGCTTTGCCAAGGTCGAGACGCTGGCCGACATCCAGCGCTGCTACGAGTTCCGCATCAACCTCGAAACCGAGGCGGCGGCGCTCGCCGCCGTGCGCCGCAACACCGCCGCTCTCACCGAGATCGAGCAGGCGCTCGACCTGCTGCGCGCCGCCACAGGCACGCTGCAGCACCGCGAGGATGCGGATTTCATGTTCCACAGCGCCGTGGCACAGGCTTCGAACAACCAGTATTTCGAGGCCACCTTCCGGGCCCTGCGCGACCATGTGAACGTGGGCATGAAGCTGCACGGCGAGTCGCTGATGAATGATGGCCGCAAGGGCCTCGAAGAGGTTCTGGCCGAGCACACGGCAATCTTCGAGGCGATCCGTGCGCGCGCACCGGAAGAGGCCCGCCGCGAGATGCTCAACCACCTGCGGCACTCGCGCGACCGCCTGTTCGGCGGCGGCGTGCTCGACCTCATGATGCCCGAAGATCAGGACTCCTAGACGCTCGGCGACAATTGCCGTGACCGCGATCGCCTGTAAGCGAAGGCTTGGACGGGAAGGCTTTGACCGGGGGGGGCACCGAGAGCCCACGTGCTTCCAGTCGTGGAGCCGCCGAACACCCCGACCGGTCCAGCGCGACCTTTGTGCGAGGTCCGCGGCGGTGATCAGCTCCTGCGTGGACTCAAACGCGGCGCGCGGATGCGGTGTCGTAGAACCGTCAGACCACAGGCCAGCACGACGAGACCACAAAGCAGCGCCTTCGACGCCGTGCCCATGGTGCCCTCGATCAGAAGCGCATGCACCACGCTGCCGACGACCACCACGACCGCCAGCACGCGGTGCACCAGATGCCAGCGCCGGGTCTTGTTCCCCGTCACCGCCATGCCCTGCATTGCAAAAAGCGCCCACATGGCGATCACCCCCCATGCCGAGAAAGGCGTCGGCGACCTGAACAGCAGGGCGTCGACGACATCCGGAGGGCTTGTGATCCACAGGCCCGCCACATGCACCAAGATACACAGGACAAGAACAGTCCCGGCGCGTCGGTGCATGCGCCTTCCACGCACTCCGTGCAGCCCCGGCAGACGGCTCGTGGCCAGCAGCGGCTGCAGCAGCAGCACGCCCATCGCGGCGATGCCAGCAAAGCCCGCGACGATGTAGACAGGCCGCCGCCACGCCAAGAGCGGACTGCCCGCCGCGACGAGCAACGGAACGGCGATTGCGAGCGCGAGCGCTCCCCAGACGAACACCGCCCGGAGCCTCTGTGATTGACGATGGTTCAAGCCCGAACCCCGATCAGACCGGGCGCAGCACGAAATGCGCCTCGAGACTGCTGTCTCGCGCGCTGCTCATCAAGGGCCGGAGGAAGACGGTTTCGAAGTCGCCGCTGTCATAGGCCAGATGGCCGTGCGGTTGTCCGAAGGCCGGCACGATCTGCGGCATCTCGAGCCGGAAGACCCCGTCGGCGTCCGTGAGCGTCGCGCCGTGGCTCTGTGGGTCACGCTCGTGACCTTCGGTGGTGTGGGCCCAGATCTGGATCCGCTGGCCGGCCAGAGGCGCCCCGTCCCCGGCGCGCCGGACGGTTCCGGTCATCCAGAACCCGCCATTGCCGATGCGCTCGACGATGGGCGCGCCGGGGCGGTAGTTGTTGCGTCCCCCGCGCATCGACGGGGTCGGGGCAAGCCCCTGCGCGCGGGCGGGGGTGGGCCGGGCGGCGATGGCGCCGGCGATGGCCGCCCCGCTGGAGGCGATCAGGTGGCGGCGTGTGATGAGGGTGGTCATCCGGGCATCTCCCTGTCAGTCCCTGTTAGGGTCCGGCGGCCATGCAGCCGCTCGGGTCAGCGAAGTGTAGCGCGTCGAAGCCTCGGCACCAAAGTTCAAGCCGGTTGATCGAGATGACTTGCGGTAAAAATCCGTTGATCGGAAGCGGGCCCGAGCCTGCATCCCCCCTTCGCCCGGTCTCGCGTCACGCAGGTCTATCGCATCTCCGCGCCTCGATCTTCTCGGGGCTCGCCACGCCACGCACGATCTCCACACCAGAACGCTCCCCGCCTACGGACGCGCTGGACGGTGCGAGCGCCCGCCTCGCGGCACGGAGGCAGCGCCCCCGAACTGCGCGGCCCACGCCTTCGTGCTCACGCTCCTCGTCTCGCCCGTGCTCTACTCGCTCTTGGAGGGCATCCGATTCCGCCAACCACGCCACGGCCCCCACGGAGGGCTCGCCGCACAGAGGTCAACTGAGGAGGACGACCGCATGACACAGCAACCCCGCATGACCGCGAAGGATTTCGCCCCGGAGCTGCTCGAGCTCTATGACTTCTACGCCCACGGCATGATCACCAAGCGCGAGTTTCTCGACCGCGCCGGCAAGTTTGCCGTCGGCGGGCTGACCGCAGCCGCGATCCTCGGGATGATGTCACCGGACTATGCCATGGCCGAGCAGGTCAGTTTCAATGACCCCGACATCAAAGCGGAGTGGATCACCTACCCGTCGCCCAACGGCCATGGCGAGATGCGCGCCTATTACGTCCGACCCACCGGACTCGAGACCGCGCCGGGCGTGGTCGTCGTGCACGAGAACCGCGGTCTCAACCCCTATATCCGTGACGTGGCGCGGCGGCTGGCCAAGGCCGGCTTCATCGCCATGGCGCCGGACGGTCTGACCCCGATGGGCGGCTATCCCGGCAATGACGAGGAGGGCCGCGAACTGCAGCGCCAGGTCGATGGGGAGAAGCTGATGAACGACTTCTTTGCCGCGATCGAATACCTGA
Organism: Salipiger bermudensis; assembly: GCF_017309175.1. Classification (NCBI taxonomy): domain Bacteria; kingdom Pseudomonadati; phylum Pseudomonadota; class Alphaproteobacteria; order Rhodobacterales; family Roseobacteraceae; genus Salipiger; species Salipiger bermudensis. The sequence continues at coordinate 163,369 of NZ_JAEKJV010000004.1, forward strand.
TGGCGCAGGAGGAGGTGACCGGAAAGGTCGGCATCACCGGCTTCTGCTATGGCGGCGGCGTCTCGAATGCCGCCGCGGTCGCTTATCCCGAGCTCGGCGCGGCGGTGCCCTTCTATGGACGCCAGCCCGCCGCAGAGGACGTGCCGAAGATCGAGGCTCCGATCCTGCTGCACTACGGTGCGCTCGACGAGCGAGTGAATGCCGGCTGGCCAGCCTACAAGGAGGCGCTCGACGCCAATGGCAAGACCTACGAGGCGTATATCTACGAGGGCGCCAATCACGGCTTCCACAACGATTCCACGCCGCGCTACGACGAGGATGCCGCCGAACTGGCATGGACGCGCACGCTCGACTGGTTTCGCAAATATCTGGGCTGACCCTTTGACCGGCGCGGTCGTTCACCGGGACCGCCGCGCCACCTTGCAACGCATCGGCCCGCCGCAGCGCGGCCCCGAGGCACTTCGAAAGACGGCGATGGCCTCGAGAGGGTCACGCGTCTCGCATGTCAGACGCGGTCACCAGTGTCGCGTCGGCACCGTCGAGTTTTTCGGCGCGATGGCAGGTGGTTATGCACACGCGCTTGACGGCCCACTCAAGAGTGGGCCGCCGAGCATGTCTCGTCGCGCCAGGGCTTTGCCTTGGGTCGATCCGTCAGATGGTGACGCAGATCTTGCCGAAATGCGCGCCGCTCTCCTGGTAGCGGAACGCTTCGGCCAGCTCCGCCAGCGGGAAGCTGCGGTCGATCACCGGGCGCAGATCGAGCGCTTCAAGCGCCTTCACGAAGTCCTCTTGATGTTCACGCGAGCCGACGATCAGCCCTTGCAGCCGCTGCTGCCGCGCCATGAGCAGCGCGGTGGGGATCTCGCCCGAACGGCCCGTCAAGACGCCGATGAGGGCGAGATGCGCCCCCGGACGGCCGGCGACAATCGACTGCGCCAACGTTGCCGGTCCGCCGACCTCGACCACGATGTCGACGCCGCGACCGCCGGTCAGGCGGCGCATTTCCTCGCCCCACTCGGGCGTGCTGCGATAGTTGATGACATGATCCGCGCCGAGCTCGCGCAGGCGGTCGAGCTTGGCATCCGAGGACGAGGTCGCGATCACCGTCGCCCCCATCGCCTTGGCCAGTTGCAGCGCGTAGATCGAGACGCCGCCGGTGCCGAGAACGGCGACAACGTCGCCGGCCTTGATGCCGGCATCCACCACCAGCGCCCGCCACGCGGTCAGGCCCGCCGTGGTGATCGTCGCGGCTTCCTCGTGCGACCAGCCTTCGGGCGCGTGGGTGAACCAGGTCGCCGGCAGCGTGACGCGCTCGCGGGCATAACCGTCGCGACCGTCGCCCGGCGTGGTGGAGAAATCGCAGGGGCGCTCGTCCCCGGTCTGCCAGTCGGGAAAGAAGCCCGACACGACGCTGTCGCCCACCGCGAACGCGTCGACATTTGCACCGATCGCCTCGACCAGGCCGGCACCATCGGCCATCGGGATACGCCCGTCCGGCAGCGCCCCCTCGACCGCGCAGACGCGGTAGTCGTGGTAGTTGAGCGAGCTGGCATGGAGCCGCACGGTGATCTCGCCGGGGCCCGGGGCCGCCGGATCTGCAACGTCGCTTACCACCAGATTGTCGAGCCCGCCGGGCGCCTTGATCGCCACCTGTTTCATGAGACTGCCTTTCGTCCTGTATCGTGTCGGCCCGCCGGAACGCGGGCGTTGGCGCTTACCTAGCCTGCAAAAAGGGCGCGGCCATACCGGCGCGCGCCCCGCTTGATGCCGGCCCGAGAGGTCAGGCGCGGTAGTCGCTGCCAAGCCCGTCGATGGAGCGCAGATGCGCCTCCCATTCGAGCTGCAGGTCGCCGTCTTCTTCGTTCATCTGCGCGTATTGCGCATGGACATGGCTGGCGATCTCGTCATCCACGAGCCGCAGCGGCTGCCCCGACGATGTCGCCGCGACCTGGATCTCGCAGGCGCGCTCGAGGTAGAACATGTTGTTGAACATCTCCGCCGCGCTGCCGCCCGTCGCGATGAGCCCGTGGTTGCGCAGCACCAGCACCGGGTGATCGCCGAAATCGGCCACGATGCGCTCGCGCTCTTCGAGATCGAGCGCGATGCCCTCGAAGTCGTGATAGGCGATGCGGTTGTGGAATTGCAGCGAGATCTGGTTCAGCGGCAGAAGGCCCTCCTCCATGCACGACACCGCAACGCCCGCGCGGGTGTGGGTGTGCATGATCCACGCCGCATCGTGACGGTGCATGTGCACGGCGGAGTGGATGGTGAAGCCGGCCGGGTTCACCCGGTGCGGGCTGCCGTCGACCTTGTTGCCGTCCACGTCGATCTTGACCAGCGACGAGGCGGTGATCTCTTCCCAGCGCCAGCCGTAGGGATTGATCAGGAAATGCCCGTCCTCGCCCGGCACCCGGGCGGTGATGTGGGTGTAGATCAGGTCGGTGAACTTGTGCAGCGCCGCCAGCCGGTAGCAGGCGGCGAGCTCTTCGCGGGTCTGTTTCTCTTCGGGGGACATGGCGATCTCCGTTGGTCAGTTGCGTTGGCCGACCGCCCCGCCTGCGCCCTCGGCGGGGCGCCCGGTGTGGCGGGCGGCAAGGTCTTCGAGCGCCCGCGCCACCTGTGGCTCCGGCGGACAGGCCCGGCGGGTGGTCAGGTCGGTGTGCAGCATTAGCGTCTCGATGGTGGCGGCAAGGCTGCCGTCCTCGGTCAGCACGCGATGGAAGAGCTTCATCTTCTTGCCGGCGCCCTCGAGCACCTGCGTGGTCACCGTGAGCAGCGCGCCCCGGTGCACCTCGTCGAGATAGCGGATGCGGGTGTCGACAGTGAAGAAACTCTTGCCACTCGCGACATAAGCTTCGTCGGCGCCCACAAGCTTCATCAGGCCATCCGTGGCCCAGGTGCCAAGCTCGAGATAAGCGGCCTCGTTCATGTGGCCGTTGTAGTCGGTCCAGGTGACCGGCACGGCGCGGCGCGAGGTGATCGGCAGGCCGTCGATCTCGCCACCCGCGGCAAGCTGCGCCTCATGCGCGACGATGACGCCCCCTGCCCCGCTCTCGGTGCGGCGCAGCCCGCGCAGGATGGCGACGAGATTGTCGTCCCGGAGCTGCTCCAGCTCCGCGATGCTCAGGTGGCCCGACTGGGCGTCGGACTGGTCGCTGATCGTTCTGACCAGCGCGGCGTCGAGCGCGGGCACGTCGGTCAGCTTTGACCACGGCCAGTGCAGCGACGGGCCGAACTGTTCCATGTAGCTGGCCATGCCGGCCTCGCCGCCGGCAAGGCGGTAGGTCTCGAACAGGCCCATCTGCGCCAGCCGCAGGCCAAAGCCCATGCGCATGGCATCGTCGATCTGCGCCGTGGTGGCGATGCCGTCACGGATCATCCACAGCGCCTCGCGCCAGATCGCCTCCTGAAAGCGGTTGCCGATGAAGGCGTCGATCTCGGTCTGCATCTCGAGCGGGAACATCCCGAGCGACTGCACCACGGGCAGGGCCTTTGCGCGCAGTTCGGGCGCGCCGGTGATCTCGACCAGCGGCAGCAGGTAGACCGGGTTGAACGGATGCACGACCACCACCGGTGCACCGGTCGCGGCAAGGTCGGAGGCCTTGAAGCCTGAGGTCGAGGAGGCGATGAAGCCGCCCTCGGGCAGGAGCGCGGCGATCTGGCCATAGACCTTGTGCTTCAGCTCCAGCCGCTCCGAGACGCTTTCCTGCACCCAGTCAGCGCCTCGCACGGCGTCTTCGAGCGTATCGCAGACGCGCAGCGCGCCTTCGGGCGGCAGAGGCCGGTCGTAGAGCGCCGGCAGCGAGGCGCGGGCGCGATCGAGCACCGCCCCGACCTTGCGCGCGGCCTCGGGATCCGGGTCGAACAGCGCCACGTCCCAGCCGTTGAGCAGGAAGCGTGCCGCCCAGCCACCGCCGATGACGCCGCCGCCGATGATGGCTGCCCGGCTCATGCGGGCACCGGCATGGCGCGCTTGACGAGGCCGAGCTGGTCGCGGACCTCCTGAGGCCCCATCAGCGAGGCGCCCATGTTGGACAGGATGCTGGCGGCCTTCTCGACGAGCTGCGCGTTGGTCGCCATCACGCCGCGCTCGAGATAGAGGTTGTCCTCGAGCCCCACGCGCACGTTGCCACCCGCAAGCGCCGCGGCGGCGACATAGGGCATCTCGTCCCGGCCAAGGCTGAAGGCCGACCAGGTCCAGCTTTCGGGGACGTTGTTCACCATCGCCATGAAGGTGTTCATGTCGCCCGGCGCGCCCCACGGGATGCCCATGCAGAGCTGCACCAGCGCCGGATCGTCGAGCACGCCTTCTTTCACCAGCTGCTTGGCGAACCACAGGTGGCCGGTGTCGAAAGCCTCGATCTCGGGCTTCACGCCAAGCTCGGTCATCATCCGGCCCATGGCACGCAGCATCTCGGTGGTGTTGGTCATCACGTAGGTGCCGTCACCGAAGTTCATCGAGCCGCAGTCGAGGGTGCAGATCTCGGGCAGACAGTCGCGGATATGCGCCATGCGCTCGGTTGCGCCCGCCATGTCGGTATTGGGACCGTCGAGCTCCATCGGGATCTCGACATCACCGAAGGTCAGGTCACCGCCGGTGCCGGCGGTCAGGTTCAGCACCACGTCGACTTCGGACGCGCGGATGCGGTCAGTCACCTCGCGAAACAGCGCCCGGTCGCGGCAGGGCGCGCCGGTCTCGGGATCGCGGACGTGGCAATGCACCACCGCCGCACCGGCCTTGGCGGCATCGATGGCGGCCTCGGCGATCTCGGCCGGAGAGCGCGGCACGAGCCGGCTCTTGTCCTGCGTGGCGCCCGCGCCGGTGATGGCGGCGGTGATGAAGGGCTTGCGGTTCATCTGGAGGGTCATAGGATCTCCTTACCGGCCTTTCCAGACCGGGTCACGTTTCTCTGCGAAGGCGCGGGCGCCTTCCTTCTGGTCCTCGGAGCGGTAGAGCCGCTCGACGGTCTCGAACTGGCTGCCATTGATGCGGTTGAGCACGTCCTGGAACTTCATGTCCTCGGCCTCGCGGGCGATCTCCTTGATCGCGGCAAAGACCAGCGGCGGGCCGGAGGCGAGTTCGTCCGCCATCTTGCGCGCCTCGGCCATCAGGTCTGCGGCGGGCAGGATACGGTTGATCAGGCCCCAGCGATGCGCCTCCTCGGCGTCGAACCAGCGCCCGGTAAAGAGCAGCTCCATCGCGATGTGGTAGGGGATGCGCTTGGGCAGCTTGATCGTCGCGGCATCGGCCACGGTGCCGGACTTGATCTCCGGCAGGGCAAAGCTGGCATGATCGGCGGCCAGAATGATGTCGGCGCCGAGCGCCAACTCGAGCCCGCCGCCGCAGGCGATGCCGTTGACGGCGGCGATCACCGGCTTGTTGAGGCCGCGCAGCTCCTGCAACCCGCCGAACCCGCCAACGCCGTAATCGGCATCCGCCGCCTCGCCCTCGGCCGCGGCCTTGAGATCCCAGCCCGGGCAGAAGAATTTCTCGCCCTGCGCGGTGAGGATTGCCACGCGCAGCGCGGGATCGTCGCGGAATTCGGTGAAGATCTCGCCCAGCTCGCGGCTCGTCGCCATGTCGATGGCGTTGGCCTTGGGCCGGTTCAGGGTGACTTCAAGCACCGCACCGCGGCGCGTCGTCAAGACGTTCTGGGTCATTCTTCCATCCTGATCAGGGCATCCGCCGCCACCGCGTCCGTGGCGCGGCAGATCAGCGGGTTGATTTCGATTTCGTGCAGGGCGCTCGCGTTGTCCTGTACAAGCGTTTGCAGGGCCATGGCGGTGTCGATGATCGCGTCCATGTCGGCCCCGGGGCGGCCCCGGTAGCCGGTCAGCAGCGGCGCGGTGCGCAAGGATTGCAACGCCGCCGCGATGTCGTCGCGGCTGGCGGGGATCAGCACCGAGGCGGTATCGCGGATGAGCTCGGTGAGAATGCCCCCTAGGCCCAGCGTCAGCACGAAGCCATGCGCCGGATCGCGCGTCACCCCGAGGATCAGCTCGGCGACGGTGCCGGTGATCATCTCCTCGACGAGGAAGCTCTCGGCCGGCATTCCTGCCGCCGCGTCGCTGACCTCCTGCGCGGAGGCGAGGTTCAGCACCACCGCCCCGGCCTCGGTCTTGTGAGCGATGCCCTCGCCCTTGAGCACCACGGGAAAGCCGATCCGGGCGGCGGTCTCGGCCGCCGTGGCTGCATCCGCCGCGCGACCGGAGCCGGGCACCCGAACACCGACGCCGCTGAGCAGCGCCTTGGCCTCGGCCTCGGAGAACACCCGCGCCGCGCCGCTGCCGTTGACCGGCAAGGTCACCGGATCGGGGCGCGCATTCCCCCCCGGCGGCACGGCGACAGCGGCGCGGATCGCCTTCAGTGCATCGCCCATGCCGCAGAGCGGCACGACGCCCACCTCAAGCGCCCGTCGCGCCACCGGCTCGGGCAGCCCTTCCGCCAGCAGCGAGACCATTGCCATCGGAGTGCCCGTCGCATCGCGGGTCTTGGCCACGGCGCGCAGCACCTGATCGTAATCGGGCGCGTCGAACCGGTCATCACGCGGGTAATCCACCACCACGCAGCCCAGGCCAAGCGCGGCCCCGGCATCGCAGAGAGCCGTGAAGGTCGCCGTCAAAGCGTCTTCGTCGCCCCAGATATAGGTGTTGTAATCCAATGGGTTGGCCAGCGCGACCTTGGGGCCGAGCGCGGCGCGCAGGCCGGTCTTCTGGGTGTCGGTGAGCGCGGGGTACGCGACCCCGGCGATCTCGCCCATGTCGGCCATCAGCGAGGCTTCACCGCCCGAGCACGACGCAGAGGCGATGCGCGCAGAGCGCAAGCCCCCGGTGACATGCAGGATCTTCAGCGTCTCGACCAGCTCGGTCGGGGTCTCCACCTGCGCGATGCCGAGGCGGCGCAAGAGCGCCCGTGCCCCCGCGTCCGAACCGGTGAGCGAGGCGGTGTGCGACACCGCCGCCGCCTGCGCCTGCTCGGACGAGCCGACGCGCAGCGCGACAATGGGCTTGCCCAGTTCGGCGGCGCGGGCGGCCAGCGCCTCGAAGGCCGGCAGATCGCTGATCCCCTCGATATGCAGGCCAAGCGCGGTGATGCGCGGATCTTCCAGCAGCGCGATGCCGAGGTCCGACATCGAGGTCTGTGCCTGGTTGCCCGCCGCGACAACGGCGGCGAGCGGCAGGCCACGGCGCTGCATGGTCAGGTTGATGAGCACGTTCGACGACTGGCCGATCACGGCCACGCCGCTCTCGACCGGGCTCATTCCGTGCCGGTCGGGCCAGAGCGCGACACCGTCGAGCGCGTTGACGATGCCGTAGCAGTTGGGGCCAAGCACGCGCATCTCGCCCGCGGCCTCAACCAGCTCTGCCTGAAGGTCATCGCCGTCGGCAAGCTCGGAGACCGCTTCGGAGAAGCCGGCGGCGAAGCACACCGCGCCGCCGCAGCCCATCCTAGATAGGTCGCCCGCCATCTTGACGGTCAGTTCGCGGTTGACGCCGATGAAGGCGGCATCCGGCACGCCGGGCAGCGACGCGAGATCGGGATAGGCCGGCTCGCCGCCAACCTCCGATTTCTTGGGATGCACCGGCCAGATCGGACCGGTGAAGCCGGTGGCGCGGCACTGGCGCACCACCGCCTCGCACCATGCGCCGCCACCGATCACGGTGATGGCCTTCGGCGAGAAGAAACGGCTCAGCGGCGACATGGCTCAGGCTCCCAGCGGCCGGAAAATCTCCCGGCTGATGATGTGGCGCTGGATCTCCGAAGTCCCGTCCCAGATCCGCTCGACGCGGGCGTCGCGCCAGAAGCGCTCGATGGGCAGCTCGTCCATCAGGCCCATACCGCCGTGGATCTGCAGCGCGGCATCGGTCACACGCGCGAGCATCTCCGAGGCATAGACCTTGGCCGAGGCGATCTCGCGGTTCGCCGGAAGGCCCTGGTCAAGGCGCCATGCCGAGGAGAGGGTCAGCCAGTCGGCGGCATCGATCTCGGTGATCATATCGGCGATCTGGAAGCTCACACCCTGGAACTTGCCGATCGGCTGGCCGAACTGCTTGCGCTCGGCGGCATAGGCGACCGCGTGGTCATAGACCCGGCGGGCGCGGCCGACCGAGTTGGTCGCCACGGTGATGCGCGTGGCATAGAGCCACTCGTTCATCACGTCGAAGCCGCCGTCGACCTCGCCCAGCACCTGCGCATCCGACAGGCGGCAGTTGTCAAAATAGAGGATCGAGTTCTGGTAGCCGCGATGCGAGACCGAGTTGTACCCGCGCGCGATCTCGAAGCCGGGCGTGCCGCGATCCACGAGGAAGCAGGTGATGCGCTTCTTGGGGCCGCGCGGGGTCTCGTCGACGCCGGTGGCGACGAAGACGATGACGAAATCCGCGTGCTCGGCGCCCGAGATGAAATGCTTCGAACCGTTCAGCACCCAGTCGCCGCCGTCACGCACGGCCTGGCATTTCATGCCGCGAACGTCCGAGCCCGCGTCGGGCTCGGTCATCGCCAGCGCGTCCATCTTCTCGCCACGCACGGCAGGCATAAGGTACTTCTCGACCTGCTCGCCCTCGCAGGCCATCAGGATGTTCTGCGGGCGCCCGAAGAAATGGGTCAGCGCCATCGAGCCGCGGCCGAGCTCGCGCTCGACCAGCGCGAAATCCACGTGGCTGAGGCCCGGCCCGCCGACGCTCTCGGGGAAGTTCGAGGCATAGAAGCCCAGGTCGAGGCACTTCTGCTTGATCTCCTGCGCGATCTCGGCAGGCACCTCGCCAGTGCGCTCGACAAGCGCCTCGTGCGGGTAGATCTCGTTCTCGACGAAGCTCCGCACGGTGGAGACGATCATCTCCTGTTCTTCGGTCAGTCCAAAATGCATGGGTCACCCTTTTCTTTGGGTCGGGAGTGTGTGGGTTGCAGAGGGAGAGCCGCGCCGCTCCGGCGGCGCAGGTCGGGTCAGGCGCCGCGGGCCCGTCGTTCCTTGCGCATGAGCATGGCGGCACGGATCACCACCAGTACCGTGACCACGAGGATCAGCAGCACCGACAGCGCGGCGATGGCCGGATCGACATTGTCGCGCAGGCCCATCCACATGCGGCGCGGCAGGGTGATGGTCTCGACCGAGGTGACGAAGAGCGTCACGCCGATCTCGTCCCAGCTCAGCAGGAAGCAGAGAAAGAACGCGCCCAGCAGCCCGAAGCGGATGTTGGGCAGGATCACTCCGAAGACGCGGGTCGGCACGCTGGCGCCCATCGACTGGGCGGCAAGATCCATGCGCCGGTCGAGCTGGCTGAGCGAAACCATGATGACCACCACCGCGTAGGGCACGATCATCACCATGTGGGCCAGCACCACGCCGCCGAGCTTGTCGTAGGCGACGAGCGAGTTCCACCGCGCCAGCTGGTTGAGAAAGAAGTAAAGCGTCAGCGACGACACCACCGGCGGCGCCACCATCGGCAGCAGCACGAAGCCGGTCATCAGCCCCGCGCCGCGCGGGCGCAGCATCCAGATGCCGATGCAGAAGGCCGCGGCGAGCGCCACCGCCAACAGGCTCGCCAGCACGCCGACCTGCACCGAGGTCAGCAGGCTGCTGCCCCAGTCGGGATCCTCGAACAGCGCGGTGTAGTGGCGCCAGGACCAGTCGCCATTGGGCAGCGACAGGTAGCGGCGCGAGGTGAAGCTCACCGGCACCACCGCGATCAGTGGCATCAGCAGGAACAGCGCGACGAGCGAGGAGAGAAGCGTGGCGAGCACGCCGGGACGAAGCCGGTTCATTTTGCCATCTCCCCGTAACGACGCATGAGGATGAAGAGGATGCCGCCGACCCCGAGCATCAGCACGACGCTCATCGCGGCGGCCATGCCCCATTGCGGGATCTGGAAGAGCCAGAGGTAGATCAGCTCGGCCACCAGCACCGATTGTCCGCCGCCCAGAAGCGCGGGCGTGACGTAGAAGCCGATGGAGAAGACGAAGACCAGCAGCGTGGCGCCCATGATGCCGCTGGCGGTCATCGGCAGGAACACCTGCCAGAAGATCCGCAGCCGCGAGGCCCCCATGCCGTCGGCGGCCGTGAGCACGCGCTCGTCCACGTTGCGCATGGCGGTGGCGAGCGGGAAGACCGCGAAGGGAATGAGGTAGTGGGACATGCCGACGACGACGGCAAACTCGTTGCGGGTCATCTGGATGGCGCTGTCAATCAGGCCGAGATCCTGCAGCCAGGTGTTGAGCAGGCCACGGTTCGAGAGCATCGACAGCCAGCCGAAGGCACGGCTGAGCACCGAGATCCAGAACGGGATCATGATGCAGAGCTCGGTGATCGAGCGCACCAGCGGGCTGCCCCGCACCCAGAGCAGGGTGATGACATAGGCGCAGCTCACCGACACGGCGGTGACGATGACGCAGAGCCGCAGGGTCCGCCAGATCACGCCGGTCGGCAGATCCTCGGTCAGCACGCGGCCATATTGCGCGAGCCCCGGGTCGGGGTCGGTAAAGCTGAGCTGCACGATCCCGAGGAACGGCAGCAGGTAGCTCGCTCCGAGAAACAGCAGCACGGGACAGATGAGAAAGAGAACGGGGCGCATGTAGGCTCCTTGACGCCGCCCCCGCCACTGGGACGGGGGCGGCGGTTTCGGGGGATCAGGCGGAGATGATCTGGAGATACGCGTCGAGCGCGGCGCTGTAGTTCTCCTCGTACCACGCCATGTCGAGCGCCACCTGCTTGGGCAGGTTCGCCGGGTCCATCGGGTTGAAGCGGCGCTCCTCCTCTGGGATCAGCGCATCCGCCGCCGGGTTGGACGGGCCGTTGCCCAGCATCTGGAACAGCACCACCTGGCGCTCGGGCTCCTGGGTCGCCGCGATGTAGTTCATCGCCGCTTCCTTGCCGCCCGGATTGTCCTTGAGCACGCCGATGCCGCCCGGGCCGATGATGCCGTCATCCCAGGTGAAGGTGATCTCGCCCTCGGTGTCCTTGTGCAGCAGGCTCGCGCGGGTGTTCCAGATCAGCGCCATGGAGACATCGCCGTTGAGCAGCAGCGACTGGCTTTCGGCACCGCCGCCCCAGAACGCGCCGACATGCTCCTTGAAGGCCTCGATCTTGGCGTGCGCCCGGTCGAGATCGAGCGGGTAGAGATCCTCGGGCGCCACGCCGTCGGCCAGCAGCGCCGCTTCCCACATGCCGGCGCCCCACTTGTACATCGAGCGCTTGCCGGGGAATTTCTCGGTGTCGAAGAAATCGGCCAGCGAGGTCGGCGGGGTGTCGTACTTGGTCGCGTCGTAGGCAATGACGTAGCTGTAGAAATAGCACGACGACGAGTACTCCCAGTGGAAGCCCTCGCGCTGCTTGGCCGGGTCGACCACGTCATAGTCGATCGGCTCCATCATGCCCTGGCGACCCAGCGCCTGCGACGAGAACGGCTCGGCATCGACGAGGTCCCAGGTCGGACGGCCGCCCTGCACCTGCGCGGTGATTGCGCCCTCGGTCGGGCCGGAACCGTCATAAAGCACGTTGATGCCGGTTTCCTCGGCGAAGGGCTGGCCGAAGGCCGCGTCCATGGCGTCGAGCGCGTCGCCGCCCCAGTTCACGAACACCAGCCGGCCCTCCTGAGCCTGCGCGCTGCCGGCGCCGAGGCCGAGCGCGGTGGTGCCCATCAGGGCGCCCAGCCCCTGCAGCATCTGGCGGCGCGAGATCTGTCCCTTCGCGGTGCGTTCCTTGAGGATTTCCACGAGGTCGTTCTGGAAGTGATTGGTCATTGTCTCACCTGTTGCTTGGTTATCGGGTAGACCTTTCCCGCCCCGGGCGCTGAGGCGCCCCGGTTTCACGGGATCGGCTGTCGGGAAATGGTCAGATGGCGAAGCTGTCGCGGGTGTCCCACGCGACGTTCAGCTCGCCCCCCCGGTCCGGCGGCGGCAGGCCGGGGCCGTTGTCGAAGTAGAGCATCAGCTCCTCGCCGGCGCGGGTCTCGAGCAGCAGCCGCGACTTGGAGCCAAGATAGACCCGGTCGCGCACCCGTGCCGGAAGCTGGTTGCCGTCCCCTGCCGCGGCGAGGCGCATGTGCTCGGGGCGGATGGCGACATGCTCGTAAGCGGTTGCGTTCGCAGGCAGCTCGAGCGGCGTACCGGCGATGCCGCCGGCCTCGGCGTCGAGCGACAGGATGTTGATGTCGCCAAGGAACTCCGCGGTGAACCGGTTCGCCGGACGCTCATAGACCTCGTCCGGGGTCCCGATCTGCTGCAACTCGCCGTGGTTGAAGATTGCGATGCGCGAGGACAGCGCCAGCGCCTCTTCCTGGTCGTGGGTCACGAAGACGAAGGTGGTGCCTAGATCGCGGTGCAGGCGCCGCAGCTCTTCCTGCATCTGGCCGCGCAGGTTCTTGTCGAGGGCCGAGAACGGCTCGTCGAGAAGCAGCACCTTGGGTTCGTAGGCCAGCGCCCGCGCCAGCGCCACGCGCTGCTGCTGGCCACCGGAGAGCGCCTTGGGTTTCTTGTGCTCGTGGCCCGAGAGCCCGACCATCTCGACCATCTGCGCGACCCGGTCGGTGACCTGCGCCTTGGAGCGCTTCTGCACCTTCAGCGGGAAGGCGATGTTTTCGGCCACCGTCAGGTGCGGAAACAGGGCGTAGCCCTGGAAGACCATGCCGAAGCCGCGCTGGTTGGCCGACCACGTGGTCATGTCCTGCCCTTCCAGCATCAGCCTGCCCCGCGTCACCGGCTCATAGCCGCCAAGCAGCGTGAGAAAGGTGGTCTTGCCCGAACCGGAGGGGCCCAGAAGCGAGAGGAACTCGCCTTCAGAGATTTGCAGGGAAACATCACGCAGCGCGTGGAACTTCCCGAATGTCTTTCCGACCGAACGTGCTTCGATCTGCGTTGTGTTCGACACAATCGCCTCGCTTTTCATTCCTGTCCGTGTTGGCCCAAGGGTGAGGCGGCAAGAGGTGAACTGCAAATGAAACTTATTCAGACGCTCGACAAACTTCTTTTGTCACGACTTCCGGATGGGTGTGAGTCTGGAGAATTCAATCTTAGATTTCAGCCACTTGTGGAATTCATCGACGATGGGATTTTCGACGTTCTCCTCTGGCGTGCAAATGAAATAACCCGTGCTTTCGTGCAATGATGCCGCGAAAGGCCGCATCAAACGCCCCTCGCGAAGATCCTTCCCCCACAGAACGGTGTCTCCGATGGCAATTCCCTCGCCCGCGAGAACCGCGGTGTGCACGATGTTCATGTCGGAATAGCAGATGCCGCGCCGGGCATCCTCGGAGGGCAGCCCCGAGAGGGTCATCCAGTCTTCCCAGTCAGTAAAGTCGCTCATGTGCAGAAGCGTCGCCTGCTGCAGGATGCGCAGGTCGTTGAAGCTCTTGAACCGGCTGAGATAGGCCGGGCTGCAAAGCGGCGTGAATTCGACCGAGAACAGCGGCACGCTCCTGAGATTGGCGCGCGGCTCGTGCCCGAAGGTGATGAAGGTGTCGATCTCGGGATTGGTGGTGTCGGCCATCTTGTGCGAACTGAGCACCGTCACCACCACGTCGGGATGCTCGGCGATGAAATCGCCAAGGTGCAGGCACAGCCAGCCATCGGCAAAACCGGGCGTGGCGCTGATCGTGAGCGAGCCGGTGAGCCCCTCCTGCGCCACCCGCGCGGTGGAACTGGCGATCATGCTCAGCGCGCGGCGCACGTCCTCGGCATAGGCACGGGCGCGGGGGGTGATCTCGGACTTGTTGCCGCTGCGCTCGACGATCTTGAAGCCGAGATCGGCCTCGAGCAGCCGCAGCTGGTGGCTGATCGCGCTGCGGGTGACGTTGAGCTCGGCCGCGGCACGCCAAAGCGCACCGTTGCGGGCGACGCTCTCGATGGCGCGCAGCGCCTGGATGGAAGGATAACGTTTGATGACGGGCCTCGCGCGTGGATGCCCCCGCTGGATACACCGGCGAGGGCTGTCATGCGAGGGCTCAGAGCGCCGGAAGCTGCGCCTTGAGGAAGGCAAAGTGCCGGTCGGCCATGCCCGCATAGGCGCGCCAGCCATCGGCGGTGTTCTGCGCCACCGCGTCCGAAAGCACCGCCAGCGGCGCGCCCGTCGAGCGTGCGAGGATCAGCGTCTGCGCCGCCTTCTCGAAGAAATAGAGATCCTCGAAGGCCGCGGCGACCGTGTCGCCAACGATGGTGACGCCGTGGTTGCCCATCACCAGCACCGACTTGTCGCCCAGCCGCTCGGCCAGCCGCTCGCCCTCTTCCTCGGCATCGGCGATGCCACCGAAGTCGAGATCATAGGCGGTGCGCCCATAGAACCGCGCCGTGTTGTTGTCGATCGGCACGACGGTCGGATCCTTCAGGCAGGCCAGCGCCGTGGCATAGGGCGAATGCGCGTGCAGGACCACCCGCGCCTCCGGCTTCTTGCGGTGCAGCGTGCCATGCACGCACCAGGCCGAGGCATCCGGCGTCCCCTGCCCCTCCAGCACCCGCCCGTCGCGGGCATCGATGCGCAGCAGGTCCTCGGGGCGGATGGTGGCAAAGTGCTGCCAGCACGGGTTCAGCAGGAACGCGGCGCCATCTTCGGACACCGCCGCGCTGAAGTGGTTTCCGACGGATTCGCTCCATCCCATCTGGTGGCAGATCCGGAACGCCGCCGAGAGATCCTGCCGCAGGGCGGCAGTCTCTTCGTCGGGAAGGCTGTGCGCGTTCATGCCTTGAACCGCCCTTCGCTGACCAGCGCGCGATAGGTCGAGCGCATCTCGGCCCGGTCGGTGTAGCAGCCGCGCAGGTAACGGTCGCCGCTTTCGGCGGTATAGGCGGCGCGGCCATGCACGATGCGGTGATTGTCGAACACCATGCATTCGCCTGCCTTCATCAGGAAGGTCATCATGTATTTCTCTTCCTGCAGCATCTTTCCGAAGCGGCAGAAGGCCGGGTACCAGCTGTCGAGCAAGTGCTGGTCGAGATCGGAGAGGTCAAGCATGTGCTGGCTGATCGTCAGGCCCGACACTTCGCCATGCTGGTCCAGCTCGATGATCGTCTGGCGCGAGCGCATGTCGTAATTGTCATGCTCGCAGAAGAACGGCACCGGCACCTCCGAGAGAAGCTTGAACCCCTCGGGGTCGCGGGTGCGGAAGTCGTTGGCCACCGCCACGCCATCGGCGTAGAGGCTGTTGCCGCCATCCACGGTGTTGGCACGGCAATGCAGGAACTGCACGCCCGGCGCGTGCTCTTCGGCGGGGGTGTCGGTGTGCAGCTCCAGCGCCGAGGCCGTGTAGGCGGTGTTGGTCGGGTTGATGTGGGTCTTCACGTCGAAATAGTCACCGAAGAAGGTCGGACGCACCTGACCGATCATCTCGGCCGTCTCGGTGAGGCCCGCGTTGCTGTCGGGCATATCGGTGAGGATGGTGAAGCCCTCGACCAGCATTGCCTCGATCCACTTGGCCCGCAGCGCCTCGTCTGCCAGCAGCTCGGGCTGGCTGAAGCGCGGCACGTCCGGGTAGTGATCGCCATACCACGCCTTGCGCGGCAGGTCCGCCGGATCGGGGCGGCGCTGCGGCACCTTGTAGGCCTCGAGCCATGCGATGGGGAAGCGGGTGACGTGGTCTTCGGCTTCCCAGGTCAGTTCGAGCGCGTCGCCGGCCACTTCGGCGGTCTTCGCCCGCGGCGCCGCGTCGAGGTGGAAGATGTCGAAGCTGCGCTCACGAGTGGCCGCGCTGAACGAGCTCGGGCAGTTGTCGCGCAGCCAATGGTAGTTGAAGTAATGGCTTTCACCATCGGAGAGGATAATCTCGAGCCCCTTGTCCTTGAGGACCGGGGCAGCCACAGGGGAGGTCATGACATTCATGCGTGTTCTCGATGTGTTGGCGTGAATTGGGGAGGATTCTGCAAAGAAGCATTCCACGTCTTCCTTTTGGCCAACAGGCGGATTAGCGTGAAGCTAACTTAATCCCGGGGTTAATCTAATGGAGCGATTTCCACCGCTGCGCCTGCTCACCACCTTCGAGGCCGTCGCGCGTCATGGCTCGATGCGGCTGGCGGCGGCACGGCTCAACGTCACCCAGCCGGCGGTCAGCCAGGCCCTTAAGGCGCTGGAGGAGCATGTCGGCACGACGCTGTTCGACCGCGCCACCCGGCCCGCGCAACTCACCGAGGCGGGCGAGCTCCTGTCCCGGGCGGTACGCGACGGGCTTGGGCAGATCTCGGCGGCGCTCGAGGACATCCGCGCGCTCAGCGGCCAGGACGGCGCGCAGGTCATGGTGTCCTGCACGCTCGGCATGGCGACCTACTGGCTGATGCCGCGGCTGCCGCAGTTCTATGCAAGCCACCCCGAGATCACGGTGAACGTGCAGGCTCCGGCGACGGACCTGCCGCACCTGTCGCCGGGCATCGACATCGCCATCCGCTACGGCACCGGAGGCTGGCGCGAGGGCACGACGCAGAAGCTCTTCGACGAGCGCGTCTGTCCGGTCGCCGCGCCCGCCCTGCTGGACCGCCTCGAGGCCGAGGGCATCGGGCTCGACGGGGCGCCGCTGATCCACGTGCGCAGCCCGCACAACCAGCACTGGGCCGGCTGGGAGGACTACCTGCGCGCCCGCGGCATCGCGCGCAGCCGGCTCTCGGGGCAGACCTTCAACAACTACGTGCAGGCGGCGCAGGCGGTACTGGACGGGCGCGGCGTGATGCTTGGCTGGCGCTCGATTGCCAGCGGCGCGGTGCGCGACGGCGCGCTGCGCATGTGGCCCGGGGGCGAGCTCGATCTCGGGACATCCTACTTCGTGACCGGCGCGCGCCGACCGTCGCACCCCGCGAAAACGTTTCTCGACTGGATCAGCGCCACGGAGCACGCCGAGGGCTGAGCCTTCGGATCGTTGGCGCCGGTCGTGAACGCCAGTTTCCCCGACACCTACCAGGCCTCGGTGGGCGTGGATCGAGGACAAGATCAAGCTCGGCCGCGGCGGCGAGATCGAGGACATCATGGGCGCAGTGGTCTACCTGGGCTCCGACGCCTCGGCCCTCGTGACAGGCACGTCGCTGATGGTGGATGGCGGCTGGACAGCCGACTGACCGGGGGGAGGACGTGGCCCAAAGGCCGCGCCCTATGCCGTCTTGCAGCCCTGCCCCGTCAGACCGATCCCCGAGCAGGCGCCTTCGTCGCCGCCACAGCAATCCTCGAGCAGGAACCGCACCAACCCGTTCACCGCGTCCAGGCGCGGCGCGTACTGGATTTCGCGGTGCTGGCGTTCGCTGCTGACCAGCCCGGCGCGCTTCAGCGCGGCCAGATGGCCCGACAGGGTCGAGGGCTTGATGTCCAGCAGCCGCCCGATCTCCATCGCCGGCGTGCCCCCGGGGCCGCGCTGGACAAGGAGCCGGAAAATCCTGAGCCGGGTGTCATGGGCAAGCGCGCTGAAGGCGTCGATGGCGGCGGTCTGTTCCATAATTCGTCATTACGCGAAATGAGGAATGTTGACAAGCGAGCCACGTCTGACCTATCCGTCAATCAATTCGTAAATGCGCGAAATGACGAATTCATCAAAGCTCCGGAGGCTCCATGTCCGACACGTCCGCCCCCGCCCCGATGGGCCGCTTCGAACGCCTTCTGACGGTCTGGGTTGCGATAGCGATGGCCGCGGGCCTCGCCATCGGCACGGCGGCGCCGGGGCTGGTCAACGCCATCGCGGCGGCCGAGGTCGCCTCGATCAACCTCGTCGTGGCGGTGCTGATCTGGGCGATGGTCTATCCGATGATGGTCAGCGTCGATTTCGGCGCCGTGGCCGGGGTCGCGCGACAGCCCAAGGGGCTCATGGTCACGCTGGTCGTCAACTGGCTGATCAAGCCCTTCACCATGGCCTTTCTCGCGGTGCTGTTCTTCGATCACCTCTTCGCGCCGTGGATCGCCCCCGAAGATGCCGCGCAATACATCGCCGGGCTGATCCTCCTCGGGGCCGCGCCCTGCACCGCGATGGTCTTCGTCTGGAGCCAGCTGACCCGCGGCGATGCCACCTACACGCTGGTGCAGGTCTCGGTGAACGACCTGATCATGGTGGTGGCCTTCGCGCCGATCGTGGCACTGCTCCTCGGGGTGACCGAGATCGCGGTGCCGTGGGACACGCTGGTGCTGGCCACGGTGCTCTACGTGGTGTTGCCTCTGGTGGCGGGGCTGCTGACGCGCCGCGCGCTCGGGTCCGACGCCGCCATCGCGGCCTTCACCGCCCGCATCAAGCCGCTGTCGATGATCGGCCTGATCGCCACCGTCGCAATCCTCTTCGGCCTGCAGGGCGACACCATTCTCTCGCGCCCCGGGATCATCGCCCTGATCGCGGTGCCGATCCTGATCCAGAGCTACGGCATCTTCGCGCTGGCCTATGGCGCGGCCTTCCTGCTGAAGGTACCACACCGGATCGCCGCGCCCTGCGCCATGATCGGCACGTCGAACTTTTTCGAACTGGCCGTCGCGGTTGCCATCAGCCTCTTCGGCCTGAACTCCGGCGCGGCGCTGGCCACGGTGGTGGGTGTGCTGGTCGAGGTGCCGGTGATGCTGTCGCTCGTGGCCTTCGCCAACCGCACGCGTGCCCGTTTTCCCGGGGCTGCGGCCTGAGCCGCGCTGCCACGCGCCTCGTCCCAAGGAGTCCGACATGACCGACACGCCGCAGATCACCGATGCCGCCTTCGCACCCATCGATCCCGACGCGCTGTTTCCGTCCGAGCGCAGCTTCTCGCGCTTTGCCGCCGAAGAGGCCGCCCGCGTCCTGACCCGCTTCGGCGCCGAGGTGCAGCTCTTCGATCCGCGCGACCTGCCCGCGCCCGACAGCGCCCCGACCGATCACCCCAAGGTGGCCGAACTGCGCGACCTGGTAAGCTGGTGCGAGGGCATGGTCTGGTCCTCGCCCGAACGCCACGGCGCGATGACAGGCATCATGAAAAGCCAGATCGACTGGATCCCGCTGTCACTGGGCTCGGTGCGTCCGACGCAGGGCAAGACGCTCGCGGTGATGCAGGTCTGCGGCGGCTCGCAATCGTTCAACACGGTCAACCGGCTGCGCATCCTCGGGCGCTGGATGCGGTTGCTGACCATTCCCAACCAGTCCTCCGTGCCCAAGGCCTGGGACGAGTTCGACGAGGACGGACGGATGAAGCCCTCGCCCTATTACAACCGTATCGTCGACGTGATGGAGGAGCTGGTCAGGTTCACCCTCCTGACCCGTGACATCCGCGACCACCTCGTGGACCGTTACTCGGAACGGGTCGAGGATCACGCGGCGCTATCGGCGCGGGTCAACCAGTCCAAGGCGGTGTGACCACCCGGCTCCGGGCGGTCATCGACCGGGCCTTCGCAACCGTCGGCCCGGTCTGCCTCTATTTTCGCAGCTTGGCCTGCTCCAACTCCCAGTATTCGATGCGGAACTGCTCGTGCCGAGGCAGCGGCTGGTAGCCGCCAAGCGCCTCGGCAGACGCCGCAACGCGCAGGTTCTGCTCGGCCAGATCCGCGTTGATCCGCGCCTCGGTTTTGTTGCGCCCGAGGCCGATCACCCCGGCACCGGGAACAAAGACCACGCGCGGAGACCGGTCGAGCATCGTCAGGCTGCCGTCCGTGTGCGCCTCGAAATAGCGGGTATAGGACCCGGCGAAAGCCTCGGCGGCCTTCGCGACGGTGCCCGCATCCGCGTCCGCCGGGATAACCATCGGCCAGGGCTTGATGCGGATGACATGATCCGGCGTCACGGTTCCGCGGCTGACGGCCTCGGCCATGCCGTCCTGCCCCGAGAGACGGGCCAGCGGTTCGGCCCCGCGCAGGTCGTGCTCGGCAAAGCCCGGCAACGCGCTGCGCAGATGTGGCCGCAGCGCCTCGAGCACCGCGTTGCCCTCGCGCGCGGTTGGCGGCATCAGCGCGGCGCCGCGGGCGGCAAGATGCGCCTCGCAGACGGCCACGGCATCGCGGAACCGGCCAAGGCTCTCGTCCGCCGTGTCGCCCCATGTGAAAAGCCCGTGCTGTGCCAGCCACATGCCGGTGGCCTGCGGCTGCGCCGCAGCGGCCCGCGCGCCCTCGATGGACAGGTCGAACCCCGGAAAGACGTAAGGCAGAAAAACCATGCTGTCGCCGAAAAGCGCCTCAACCATCTCGCGCTGCTCGGCCTCGGGGCGGCTCGCCAGAGCCAGCACCGCCGAGGCGTGCCCGTGATCGACGAAGCGCGCGGGCAGGTAGCCGTGCAGCAGCGTCTCGACCGACGGGTTCGGCGCGGCGGGGTCGAGCAGGTTGGCACGCAGCAGGCGCACCATCTCGGTATCGCTGAGCCGCGGCCCGTCCTTGACCTCGAAGAGCGGGTCGAGCCAGAGGCCGGGCATGCCCTGCGGCTCCATCGTCGCCAGATCCCAGCCCGAGCCCTTGACGTGCAGCACCCGCCGGCCCTCTCGCATCACCTTGACCGAGGTGTTGCCACCGCCATGCATCGACAGCTCGGGGTTCCCTCCGAGCTGTCTGGAGCTCTCGACGCGCTGCGCCAGCAGCGCGTCTGCCTCGTCGAGCGTCAGTGTCATGCCGCCGCCTTGCGCGTGGCGAGATCGTTGTACATCTCGAACGCCTGCGCTGCCGGGAGCAATTCGTGCACCACCGCCGAGACCGCCTGGATCATCGCCACCGGATCACCGGCGCGGAAGATGTTGCGCCCCATGTCGACACCCGCAGCGCCCTGATCAATGGCCTTGAACGCCACCTCCAGAGCCTCGGCCTCAGGGATCTTCTTGCCCCCGGCGATGACGATCGGCACCGGGCAGCCGGCGCAGACCTTTTCGAAGCCCTCGTCGACGTAGTAGCTCTTCACATACTGCGAACCGATCTCGGCGGCGATGCGAGTGGCAAGGCCGAAGTAGCGCGCATCGCGCGCCATGTCCTTGCCGACGCCGGTGACCGCGAGGGTCGGCATCCCGACGCGATTGCCCCGGTCGATCAGGTTGATGATGTTGGTGATGCTCTTATGCTCGAACTCCGAGCCGATATAGACCTGCGCCGCCATGGCCGCCACGTTCATCCGCAGCGCGTCTTCCATGTCGACGGCGATGGTCTCGTTCGACAGCTCGGACATGATCGAGTTGCCGCCCGAGGCGCGCATCACGATGGGCTTGCGGGTCGAAGCGGGCACCGAGGTACGCAACATGCCCCGGGTGCACATCAGCACATCGGCATGCTCGAACAGCGGCGCGATATTGATGTCGACCCGCTCGAGCCCGGTGGTCGGGCCCTGGAAATAGCCGTGGTCGAAGGCCAGCATCACCGTGCGCCCGGTGTCGGGGCGGAAGATGCGCGCCAGCCGGTTCTGCATGCCCCAGTCATAGGCGCCCGCACCCTTGAGGAAGAACGGATCGTTCTTTGCAGGGGTCGTCAGCCCGAAATCCTTGCCGTCGATGATGTCGTCGAGATCAGCCATGTGATGTCCTTTCCTGTGTCTCTCTTGGTTCGAAGGCGAGCACCTGCGGCGGCGCCCAGGCCGCCCCGAGCGCATCGCGGTAGGCGCACCAGCGCCGGTATCTCGCGTCCAGCTGCGCCTGCGCCGCCGGATCGGGGGTGATTTCCTCGGTGTGCCGGGCCATGGCACCGGTCGCCGCGTCGAAGCCGTCGAACAGCCCCGCGCCGATGGCGGCGGCAATGGCCGCGCCCCGCGCACCGGTCTCGAGGCAATCCGACAGGCGCAGGGTCATGCCGAGCGTGTCGGCAAAGATCTGCGCCCAGAGCTGCGATTTGGCGGCCCCGCCCGACAGCGTCGCGGTGCGGAAGGCGCGGTCCGGGTCGAGGATCTCGAAATGCGCGCGGTGCCCGAAGGCGACCCCCTCGTAGAGCGCACGCACCATGTCGCCGCGCGAATGCCACGCGCCCATGGCGCTGAAGCCACCGCGGGCCCCGGGCACCGGCCCGGCATAGAGGAACGGGTGGAACACCGGCAGGTCGCTTTCCGGGTCGGAGCCGGCTGCCAGCCGGTTGCACAGCGCGAACGGGTCCTCGCCGGTGGCCTTGGCCTCGTCCGCGAGGAAGGTCTGCACGAACCACTCGAGGTTCGCCGCCGAGGTCGGCGAGCATTCACAGCTGACCCAGGTGTCCCGCCCCAGCACGCTGGCGAGCAGCGCGCGGGGTTTCTCGGGTAGCGCGCGGGCGAAGACCTGGTTGATCGACCAGCTTCCCGCCACGATCGAGGCCTCACCGGGCTGCGAAGTTCCCGCCCCCAGCGTCGAGGCCAGCACGTCAAAGAGCCCGCCCACCACCGGCGTGCCTTTGGCGAGGCCGGTGGCGTCGGCTGCGGCGGCGGTGACATGGCCCACGACGGCATCGCTCTGCGCCGGCTCGGGCAGGATATGCCGCAGCCCCTCGATCCCGTAGAGCCGCAACAGCGCGTCATCGTATTGCAGGGCGGGAAGCGCCAGCAGCCCGGCGCCTGCAAGGTCCGAGACCTCGGAACCCATGCGACCGGTCAGCCCGTGCACGATCACGTCCTTGCACAGCAGCGCGACATGCGCCCGCGCCATGATCTCGGGCCGGTTCTCGGCCATCCAGCGCAGCAGAACAGGGGTCATTGCGGGCCAGGGGCGCGATTGCGCCCGGCTCAGGATCTCGTCGCCATGTGCGGCGGCGATCTCGGAAGCCAGCGTCTCGGCCCGGTTGTCCATCGACTGGATGCCGACCAGGCCCTGCCCCTCCCGGTCCAGCAGGTAAAGGCCGTTGCCGTGGCCCGCAGCCCCGACCGCCAGCACCTGCGCGCCGCTCACCCCGGCCTGCTCGAGACAATCGCGGATCGCGCCCGAGGCGGCCTGCCACAAGCCCTCCGGAGAGCGTTCGACAAAGCCCGGTGCCGGTTGCAGCGTCTCGGAGCTGCGCGCGGCAACGGCGAGCGTCTGGCCGGAGGCGTCGAACAGCGCCGCCTTCACCATGGTGTTTCCGGCGTCCACGCCGATGAGATACCCTGTCATTGCGCCGCAACCTCCCCTTTGCGATGCAGGCCGATCCTTTCGGGGTCGGCCCCGTGATCCGTTGCCAGCTTCACGCGGAAGCCGTGCAACTCCTCCTCCCGGCGGGTCGGGCTCCAGCCCTTCGCCGCCGCCAGCCGGTCGGCCAGCGTCTCGAGCGCCGCCGCGTCGAGCCCGCCTGCCAGCGCCACCACCGTGCGGCGCAGCGCCAGATCGGCCAGTGTTTCGACCTGCTCGTGAGCGATCAGGTAGTCGATCTCGGCCTCGGAATAGCCCGGCAGACCGGGCAGCATCCGCTCACCCGCGAAGGCCTGCGCAAGCGCCTTCGCCAGCGTACCATAGCGCTCGAGCAACGTCGCGACGCGCGCCTGAGCCAGCCCCGAAACCGCCGCGACCTCGGCGCACCACGCGGTGCGGTCCTCCGGAAAATCGGCACCGCCGCCTATGGCGAGCTCCTGCGTGCCGCTCGTGCGCGCCATTCCGAGCCGCGTCATCACGTCATCCGCCGCCAGTTCACCAAAGGCGCGGAAGGTGGTCCACTTGCCGCCGATCATGCTCAGCACCGGCATCGCGCCCTCGGTCCAGCGGTTGAAATGCCCGCGCGGGATCTGCCCGGTAGTGCCAGCCCCGCTCACCGGCAGCGGCCGCACCCCGGCAAAGACGTGCAGCACCTGCTCGGGCCGCACCGTCACGCCGGGCAGCACCCAGGACATGCCTTCAAGGATATAGGCCCGCTCGTCCGCCTCGCAGCGCACCTTGTCGGGGTCCGGCACCTTGATGTCGGTCGAGCCGATCAGCACTTTCCCGTGCAGGCCGAACATGATGCAGATGCGCCCGTCGACATTCTCGTAATAGACCATGTCGTCGCCAAGCATGTCGCGCAGTTCGGGATGATCGAGCACAAGGTGCGCGCCCTTGGTGCCTTGCACCATCTCACCGGTGGTGCCGGCGCGCGCATTGGTGCGGTCGATCCAGGCTCCGGTGGCGTTGACGACGATCTCGGGGCGCAGGGTGATCTCGCGCCCGCCGATGCGGTCGGTCAGCGCGACCTCTGTCCCCACACGCGTGACCTCGAGATGGTTGAGCGCCACCGCATCGGCGCCGCTGCGCGCCACGTCTTCGAAGATCTCGGTCACCACGCGCTCGGGGTGGCTGACCTGACCGTCGTAATAGGTGGCAGCGCAGCGCACTGCGGGTCGGAAGGGAAACCGCGCCTTGGCCTTGTCCGAGGACCAGAATGCGTGGCGCGGCAGTCCACCCTTGCCACGGGTGTAGAGGTCGTAGAAGGACAGCCCCAGCTTCACCGGGAGGGCGCCGCGCCGCGAGGGCGCCTTCGACAGGCCGACGAATTTCAGCGGCGCGTTCAGCGCGCCCGACACCCAGCTGTCGATCGGCACAATGGTGCGCAGCGGGCTCACGAGATGCGGCGCGTTCTTCAGCAGGCGGTTGCGCTCGTCCAGCGCCTCGCGCACCAGATCGAACTCGCCGTTCTCGAGATAGCGCAGCCCGCCATGAACCATGCGGCTCAGCGCCGAGGAGGCCCCCGCGCAGAAATCCGATTTCTCGGCCAGCATCACCGGCACGCCGTTCAGCGCCAGCTCGCGGTAAACCGAGGCGCCGTTGATGCCGCCGCCGATCACCAGCACCTTCGGCGCGGCACCGTCCATCGCATCGAGCCGCGCGGCACGGGTCGTGGGGGGAACGATTTGCAGGGTCATGCGGCCTCCTTCAGGCGCGCCAGCACAAGCCTGGCGGTGGCCTCGTCGGTGACGAGCGTGTTGATATAGCCGCCGCGCACGACGGCGCAGATGGCCTCGGCCTTCTCCTGCCCGGCGGCGACGCCGATGCTGACCGGCACCTTGGCCAGATCATCCGGTGAGATCGCCACGACCAGGCGGTTGCGCACGTAGCCGGTCACTGCGCCCTGGGCATCGAGCACATGCGCCATCAGCTCCGCCACGGCGCCCGAGGCATAGAGCGCCTCTTCCTCGGCCGGCACGTCGCGGTGCAGATCGAAATACGAGGTCGCCTTCTCGCGCAGCCCGCCGATGCCGACGAGCGCCACGTCGGCGGCCCGCGCCGCTTCCATCACCCGGCTCACCGTCTTCATGCCGGTGATCATCGCGTGCTGTTCCTCGGTCTCGGCGAACATCGGCGAGAGCATCTGCACCGCCTCGCCGCCGAAGGCCCGCGCCAGCGTGGCGGCGGCGTGGTTGACGTCGGTGTAGTGCTTGCCCTGCACGAGGCCCGTCGCGGGCACCGCCGTCATGCCGCGCAGCGGCATCACCTGGCGCAGGCCGGCGACGCAGGCGCTGACACCCTTGCCGCCCGTCAGGCAGACCGTCATGCCGGGCTTGAGCTTGCTCGCCAGCAACTCGGCGGCGGTGATGCCGACCCGGGTCAGCACGGCCTCGGGGTTGTCGGACGCGGTGGTCTCGATCACCACCTCGCGCAGGCCCGAGACCTCGGCCAGCTCGCGCTCCAGCGCGAGATGATCCTGAAACGGCGAGCGGATGGTGATCTCGACCATGCCCATGTCGTGGCCCGCCTTGATCATCCGGTTCACGGTGGAATGGCTTTGCCCCATCCGCTCTGCCACCTGGGCCTGGGTCAGACCGTCGACGTAGTGCAGCGTCAGCGCGGTGTAGATCCGGCGCACTTGCGCGATGTCCTGAAGCTGGTCCATGATCAGCCCCGCTTTCCGCGCTTGTTCATCAGGTGATCGAAGCTGACCGCCGCGAGCAAGATGAAGCCCTTGATCATGTCCTGCATGTAGACGCTCACGTCGAGCAGGATCAGCGAGGACGTCACCAGCGACAGCAGTGCCACCCCCAGAACCGCGCCGAAGATCGAGCCCTGCCCGCCCTTGAGCGAGGCGCCCCCGATCACCGCCGCGGCGATGACGTTGAGCTCCATGCCGACGCCGAACTGCGGCGTGGCCGAGCCGAAGCGCGCCATGAAGATCACGCCCGCCAGACCCGTCAGGGTCGAGCACAGCACGGTCACCCAGAAGATCACGCGCTTGGTGCGGATGCCGGAATACTCGGCCGCCTTCTCGTTCGAGCCGGTGTAGAAGATCGTCCGGAACTTTGCCGACCGGCGCAGCAGGAAGTCGAAGACCACCGCCAGCACCACGAAGATCAGCACCACCACCGGCAGCCCGCCAAGGCTGCCCTGGCCCACGAACTTGAACTCGGGGGGCAGGGAGAACAGCGACAGCGGCGTGCCCTTGGTGATTAGCAGGCACAGGCCGCGCACGATCACCATGGCCGCCAGCGACGCGATGAAATGCGACAGGCCGACCCGGACCACGAAGAGCCCCATCGCAGCACCCACCGCCGCCGCCGCGCCGACCCCGGCGGCCGAGGCCAGCCACGGGTCGACGCCCAGCAGGAACAGCTTGCCCGCGACCACCATCGCAAGGCAGACCACCGAGCCCACCGACAGGTCGAGCCCGCCGACGATCAGCAGCACCGTCATGCCGATCACAACGATCCCCTCGATCGAGAAGCTCAGGAAGATGGTGCGGAAATTCGACCATGTGAGAAAATACGGGCTGGCAAAGCTCATCACGACGCAAAGCGCGAGGATGATGCACAGCAGCCCCATTTCGCGCATGCCGGCAAGCTTGCGCAGGGCGCCGGGGGCGCGGGTCTCGGTCATGCCGCCGGGAAGGCTGGTCTCGCTCATGCTGCGTCTCCTTGAATGTGCAGGCCCGAGGCAAGGTGGATGATCGCCTCTTCGGTCATCTCGTCAGCGCCCAGCTCGCCGGTGATCTCGCCCTCGTGCAGGACGACGATGCGGTCGCTGAGCCCGATCAGCTCGGGCAGTTCGGACGAGATCACCACGACGCCGACTCCCTGTTCGCAAAGCTCGCGCAGGATGGCGTGGATCTCGGATTTGGCGCCGACATCGACGCCGCGTGTCGGCTCGTCGAGGAACACCACCTTCGGGTTCACCGACAGCATCCGCGCCAGCGCAACCTTCTGCTGGTTGCCGCCCGACAGGGTGCTTGGAGGGTCCTCGGGCTTGCCCGCCTTCAGCCGCAGCCGGCGGCCCAGCGTCTCGGCCTGCGCAGTTTCCGCCGCGCGGTCCACCAGCCCGCCCTTTGTCACTTGGCTCAGGCGCAGCGACGAGACGTTCTGCGAGATCGGCATGTCGAGGAACAGTCCCTCGCCCTTGCGGTCCTCGGAGACGTAGACCATGCCGCGCTCGAGCGCGGTGGAGAAATCGGGAATGTCGACCGGCTCTCCCATCAGGCGCACGGTCTTGCTGCTGCGCCGCAGCCCGCAAATCGCCTTGGCGAGCTCGGACCGGCCCGCTCCGATGAGACCGCCGAGCCCCAGGATCTCGCCCTCGCGCAGCGTCAGCGACACATCGCTGAGCACGTCACAGGACACACCCTCGACCTCGAGCAGCGGCTTGCCCGGCGCCTGCGTGGCCTTGGCCGGGTAAAGATGTGAGATCTCGCGCCCGACCATGTTGTTCACCACCTCCTGCGGGGTGGTCTCGGGGATGTCGAGGCAAGTGACATATTCGCCGTCACGGAACACCGTGACGCGGTCACAATGTTCGAAGATCTCGGCCATGCGGTGCGAGATGTGGATGATGCCAAGCCCCCGCTCGCGCAGTCGGTGCACGATGCGGAACAGTTTTTCCGTCTCGGTCTCGGTCAGAGCCGAGGTCGGCTCGTCGAGAATGAGGATGCGCGCATCCAGCGTCAGCGCCTTGGCGATCTCGACAAGCTGCTGGTTCGAGATGCTCAGGCTCCCGACCGTTGCGGCGGGATCGACGTCGCAAAGTTCCGCCAGCACCGCCTTTGCCTTGCGCTCCAGCGCGGCGAAGTTCATCAGGCCGCGCTGCGTGGCGGTGGCGCTCATGAAGATGTTCTCGGCCACGCTCACGTCGGGGCAGAGCGCGATTTCCTGATGCACGAAGCCGATCCCGAGCGCCTGCGCCTCCAGCGGAGAGCGGATGCGGCGACGTTGACCGTCGACGCGGATCTCTCCGGCGTCCGGTTGCAGGATGCCATCGACGATCTTCATCGTGGTCGACTTGCCTGCGCCGTTCTCGCCCGCGAGGGCGTGGATCTCTCCGGCGCGCAGCTCGAAGGACACGTCGCGCAGCGCCTTCACCGGGCCGAAGCTCTTCGCGATCCTGTTGAGTTGCAAAAGGGGCGGCATGGTGGCCTCCGGATATGCGGGGAGTGGGCGGCGGATCGCGCGAAGGCGATCCGCCGGGAGGAGGCCCGCCCTCGAACCGGGCGGGCGCGGGATCGGATGAGGATCAGCCCTCGATGCCGCGCGTGCCGCGCTTCTTGAGGTACTTGTCCCAGTAGAAGCTCTCGGCGTTCTCCTGCGTCACCACCGAGTAACCGTTGTCGAGCACCGGAATGCCCATCGGGTTGAAGCCCGCCTCGGCATGGTCGTTCATCGGGTCGATCAGCTCGGGGTGCTTGGCGAGCCACAGCAGCAGGAAGCCGTAATATCCCTGCGTGCCCTGGTTGGGGTTGATCGCGCCGAACATTTCTCCCGCCTGGATCATGTCCAGAACGCTGGCGTTCACGTCCACCGACATCACGCGGATGTCGCCGCCGGCTTCCTTGGCGGCCTGTGCGGCGCCCATCGCGGACGAGGCCTCGGGCATGAAGACCGCGCCCAGTTCCGGGTTGGCCTGAGCCAGCGAGAGCACCGCCTGATAGGCCTTGTTCGGGTCCTGACCGGTCGAGGCGCGACCCACCAGCTCCATGTCGGGGTAGTTGTCCTCCATCTCCTCGATGAAGGCGGCGACGCGGCGGTCGTGGTTGTCCTGACCGGGGTTCTCGAGCACCGCGTACTGGCCGCTGCCGCCCATGTCCTCGGCGACCTGCTGCGCGGCCACGCGGCCCTCGCGGGCGTTGTCGGAGGTGACGTAGGACACGCGCTTCGAATTGGGGCTGTCGGCGGCGAAGGTGACGACGGCGGTGCCCGCCTCGGTCGCACGGTTGATCGGCTCGACGAAGGGATCGGGGTTCATCGGGTGCAGCAGGATGCCGGCGGGCTGCTTGGCCAGCGCCTGTTCGAAGGTGGCGATCTGCTTGTTGACGTCATATTCCGGCGTGCCGGTGTAATCCGCCTCGCAACCGAACTGGTGCGCCGCCTGCTTGAACATCTCGTAGACCGGGAACCAGTATTCCACGCCCGACACCATCACGTTCATCACGTAGGTCTCGCCCGGCTCGCAGCGGAACGGGCTCTGTTCCCAGGGCGCGTCGGCGTCCTGTGCGCTGGCGACCGAAGCACCGGCCACGACAAAAGAGGCGGCTGCCGCCGCAAGGAAATTGGTCTTCATCGGATGTCCTCCCTGATCCGGGCCCACTCTCTCCTATGGCGGGGCCGGTGTCTGATGGGCTCAGGATGCGGACCGGCACCGCTGCTGTCAATAAATCCTGAGGCCTGAAATTTATTTCACGATGCCGCATCGCGGCAGCGAATGCCGCCTCTCGGGCCAGGATGCGACCACCGCATCGCCCCCGGGACGGGGGGGGTCGGCGTGCCGCCGGCGCGGTGCTTAATGGCGCGCGCCGCGTTGCGCGACGCATCGTCTCATGCGGGAGACGCTGGCATTTCAGGCACGGCAGAGACCGGAAAAACTCGCGTCCAGAGAAGACCTAAGGCGCCCTGATAGCGGCAACCTGCGACCATTCGCCTGCCAGTGCGTCGATTGACAGGTGCAGAACGCGAAAAAGTGCTGTTAACCTAAGACATATTGTCTCTTCGTGAGTCCAAGATAGAGATTGAACAGCATATGCCTCGTTTCGGACGCAGTATTTTTCATTTTGGTCTCGCCATGTTTACGGCGATCGCGCTTTCCGCCTGCAACGAGGAGGACGCCGAGGGTGGCGCGCAATCCGGGGCGCTGCCTTCCGTGGTCGTGACCGAGGTCACCTCGCGCGACGTCGTCGAGACGGAACGCTTCATCGGCCGGGCAGAGGCGGTCGACACCACCGACCTGCGCGCCCGTGTCGAAGGGTTCCTCGAAGAGCGCCGGGTCCGCGAGGGCGAGCGCGTCAGCGAAGGCGACACGCTCTTCAAGATCGAACCTGCGCCCTACGAGGCCGCTCTGGCACAGGCCGAGGCCTCGGTCGCCGAGGCCGAGGCGGCGCTGGAGCTTGCCGCGGTCGATTTGGCGCGCAACACCCAGCTGCTCGAGCGAGACACCATCTCTCAGGCCGACTACGACGCCTCCGTGGCCCAACGCGCCACCGCCGAGGCCCGGCTTCAGGCGGCAGAGGCGCGCCGGCAGGAGGCCGAGATCCGTCTTGGCTATACCGAGATGAAAGCGCCCTTCGATGGCCGCATCGGACGCATCGAGTTCAGCCAGGGCGAGGTCGTCGGGCCGGCCAGCGGGACGCTCACCAACATCACCCGGATGTCTCCGATCTATGTCAATTTCGGGCTGTCGGAACGCGATCTCGTCGCACTGATCGACTGGGCCGGCGGCGGCAACCCCCGCGACGCCGGCACCGGCGAGGCGGTGCTGGTGCGCGTACAACTGCCCAACGAGCGGATGCTGGACGAAGACGGTCGGCTGGTCTTCGTCGACAACCGCGTCGATCCGGCCACTGGCACGATCGACCTGCGGGCAGAGTTCGCCAACGTCTCCGAGACGCTGGTGCCCGGCATGTTCGTCAATGTCGAGATCGGCCGGCGCGACCCCGAGATCCGCAACATCCTGCCACAGGCAGCGCTGCAACAGGACCAGCAGGGCAGCTACGTGCTTGTGGTCGGCGAGGACGATCTTGTCGAGCAGCGCTACGTGCAGCTGGGCGACAATCTCGGCGCCGACGTGGTGGTGCTGTCGGGGGCCGAGGCAGGCGAGCAGGTGATCGTCGAGGGCCTGCAGCGGGTGCGCATCGGCCAGCCGGTCGAACCGGTCCCGGCGGCCGCGCCGGCCGGAGCCGCAGCGACGGAGGAGTAGGCCCGTGTTCTCGTCCTTCTTCATCGACCGCCCGAAATTCGCCCTCGTCATCTCGCTGGTGATCTCGCTCTTTGGCCTGATCTCCTACCTCACCCTGCCGGTCGAGAAGTTCCCCGACATCACGCCCCCCGAGGTCAACGTCTCCACCGCCTTCCTCGGCGCCAGTGCGACCACCGTGGAAGAGTCGGTCGCGGCGCCGCTGGAGGAGCAGATCAACGGCGTTGACGACATGATGTACATGTCCTCGAGCAGCGCAGATTCCGGCCTCTACACCACGACCGTGACATTCGCGGTCGGCACCGATCCCGACATCGCCACCGTCAACGTGCAGAACCGGGTCTCGCAGGCCAACAGCAAGCTGCCGGCCGACGTGGTGCGCAACGGTGTCTCGACCAGCAAGTCGAGCAGCAACATGCTGCTGATGGTCGCGCTCTATTCCGAGGACGGCAGCTATGACGAGCTGTTCCTGTCCAACTATGCCAACATCAACCTCCGCGATCCGCTGGCCAGGGTGCCCGGCGTCGGCCGGGCCGACGTCCTGACCGACCTGAAATACGCGATGCGGATCTGGATGGATCCCGAGCGCCTTGCCGCGCTTGGCATGACCCCGAGCGATTTCGTCGCCGCGATCCAGGATCAGAACGCCATTGTCCCCGCGGGGACAGTGGGCGGACCTCCGGGCGGAGACGATCCGCAGCTGACCTATACCGTCACCGCGCAGGGCCTTCTCGACGCACCGGAAGAGTTCGAGCAGATCGTGCTGCGCACCGGCCGCGACGGCGCGCAGGTGACCGTGGGCGATGTCGCCCGGGTCGAGCTGGGCTCGCAGTTCTACACCTATTCCGGCTCCTTCAATGGCGTCCCGTCATCGGTCATCGGGGTCTACCAGGCGCCGGGCGCCAACGCCGTGGCGGTTTCGGAAGGGGTCATCTCGACCATCGACCGCCTCGCCGCCAACCTGCCCGAGGGCATGGATTACGCGGTGACCTACAACAACACCGACTTCATCGAGAGTTCGATCGACGACGTGATCCAGACGCTGCTCCTCGCGCTCGTGCTGGTGCTCGCGGTTGTCTACATCTTCCTCGGCAGCTGGCGCGCGACGCTGATACCGGCGGTCGCCATCCCGGTCTCGCTGATCGGCGCCTTCGCGGTGATGCAGGCGGCGGGTATGAGCCTCAACACGATCTCGCTGTTTGCCCTCGTGCTGGCGATCGGCATCGTGGTCGATGACGCCATCGTCGTGGTCGAGAACACCGAGCGCCTGATCGCCGAGGGGCTCGCCCCGAAAGAGGCGACCCGGCGGGCCATGCGCGAGGTCACCGCGCCGGTGATCGCCACCACGCTGGTGCTGCTGGCAGTCTTTGTTCCGGTGACCTTCATGCCCGGAATCACCGGGCGGCTCTACAGCGAGTTCGCGATCACCATCTCCGGTGCGGTGCTGATCTCCTCGCTCAACGCACTGACCCTGTCGCCGGCGCTCTGCAGCCTGATCCTGAAGCCCCGCAAGGGCGAGCCGCGTGGCCTGCTGCGCGTCTTCGAGGGCGCGATCTCGGTCACCCGCAACGGCTATGTCGGGATCGTGTCGCGGCTCGCGCGGGTGTCGATCATCGGGATCGTCCTTGTCGGCGTGGTGCTGTTCGGGCTCGGCGGGCTGTCGCGGATCGCGCCCACGGGCTTCATCCCGAACGAGGATCAGGGCACCTTCGCCATCGACATCCAGCTGCCAGACGCGGCAACACTGGCGCGCACAGAAGCGGTCGCGCGCGAGGTCGGCGAGATCATCGCCGACACGCCGGGCGTCAAGGAATACGTCACCGTGAACGGTTTCTCGATCCTCTCCGGCGGGGCCGCCGCCAACGGCGCCTTCCTCGCCGTGGTGCTCGACCCGTGGGACGAACGCAGCGATCCCGAGCTGCACGCCGAGGCGATCCGCGGCCGGGTCGAGCGGCGCCTGCAGCAAATCCCCAGCGCCTCGATCATCACCTTCAGCCCGCCGCCGATCCCTGGCCTCGGCAGCGGCGACGGCGTCACGATGCAGATCCAGCAGACCGGCGCCGGCACCCCGCAGGAGCTTGACGCGGTGGTCAAGTCGATGATCTTCGCCGCCAACCAGCGCGACGAGATCGCCCGCAGCTACACCACCTTCCGGGCCAACGTGCCGCAGCTCTTCGTCGATCTCGACCGCGAGCGCGCCAAGGCGCTCGGGGTCAACGTCTCCGAGGTCTTCACCGCGCTTCAGGCCTATCTCGGGTCGATCTATGTCAACGATTTCAACCTGTTCGGGCGAGTTTATCAGGTAAAGATCCAAGCCGAGGGCGAATTCCGCGACACCGCCGACGACATCGCCAATCTCTACGTGCGCTCGCAGGCCGGAGAGATGGTGCCGCTGCGCACGCTGGTCACGGTGGAGAACACCGTCGGACCGATGAACCTGCCGCGCTACAACCTCTACCGCTCTGCCGCGCTGACCGCGAACACCAGCCCGGGCACCTCGACCGGGGAAGCGATCGCCCTGCTCGAGCAGGTCGCGGCCGAGACCCTGCCACCGGGCTACAGCTTCGAGTGGACCGGCTCGGCCCTGCAGGAGCAGGAGTCGGGCGGCATCGTTGTGATCATCCTCGGGCTGGCGGTGATCTTCGCCTATCTCTTCCTGGTCGCCCAGTACGAGAGCTGGACGATGCCGCTGGCGATCCTGCTCACCGTGCCGCTCGCCCTGCTGGGCGCCTATGTCGCCGTGCTGATCGCCGGGCGCGACGTCAACCTCTACACCCAGATCGGGATGATCATGCTGATCGGGCTCGGCGCCAAGAACGCCATCCTGATCGTCGAGTACGCCATGCATCTGCGGGCCTCGGGAAGGTCGATCTTCGACGCCGGCACCGAGGCGGCACGGCTGCGCTTCCGCGCCGTCATGATGACGGCGCTGTCCTTCCTGCTGGGCGTGGTGCCGCTGGTGATCGCCTCGGGCGCCGGGGCGGGAAGCCAGCAGGCCATCGGCATCGCGGTGTTCGGCGGCATGGCGTTTGCCAGCACGTTTGGCGTCATCCTCACGCCGATCCTCTACGTCGCGCTGCAGTCGGGACGCGAGAAGCTTTCCGGGCGCCATGGCGGCGCGGGGCACACCGCCCCCGACAGGGCCGAGGCCGCTGAAGGCGACACCTGAGACCGGACCTCCTGCCGGAGCCGGAGCAAGCTCGCCCCCTGCCAGAGCGGTTGCGCGGGCGGGCCTTGACCGGGTCGCATCTTGCGGCCCCGCAAGCGATGCCATAGGGGGCGGGCATTCCCAGCAGCAGGACGACCCAGATGGCCATCAGCACCCTCGTTACCCATTCCGGCGGCTTCCATGCGGATGAAGTGCTGTCGACCGTCATCCTCACCCGCCTCTACCCCGAGGCCGAGGTCGTCCGCAGCCGGTCCTCCGAGTGGATCACGCCCGCAGACGGCAGGCTGATCTACGATGTCGGCGGGGCCTACGACCCCGATGCCGGGATCTTCGATCACCACCAGCGCGAAAGCCCGCTGCGCGAGGACGACACCCCCTACAGCTCCTTCGGGCTCGTCTGGAAGCACTTTGGAATCGACTTCCTGAAGAGCTTCGATATTCCCGAAGCGCATCTCGAGACGGTGCACGCCTCCTTCGACCGCAGCTTCGTGCTGCCGGTCGATCAGGTCGACAACGGCACGGTGAGCCTGTCCGAGGCAGGTCCGCTGTCGTCGATGACCCTGCCCGGCCTGATCGAAACGCTGAAGCCCGTCTTCGACGACACCGACCCCGAGAGCGAGACCCGCGCCTTCCATGCCGCGGTCGGGATCGCGCGGCAGTTCGTCGAGGCCCGCATCGGCCGCAGCGCCGCCAAGCTGCGTGCCGAGGTGCTGGCCGCCGAGGCCATTCGTGCCGCCGGAGACAGCCCGATCCTCGAGCTGCCGACGGGGATGCCCTTCCGGCCCGCAGTGATCGAGGCGGGCGCCGATCACCTGCTCTTCGTGGTGACCCCGCGCGGCGCCGGCGAGTGGACCCTTGGCGGCATCCGCAAGCACGAGCAGGGGTTCGAGCAGCGGGCCGATCTGCCTGCGGCCTGGGCCGGCCTCTCCGGCGCCGAGCTCGAGCAGGTCTCGGGCGTGCCCGGCGCCAAGTTCTGTCACAAGGCGCGCTTCATCGCCGCTGCCTCGAGCCGGGAGGCCATCATCAAGATGGCCGAGTTGGCCGTCGACGAGGCCCGCCGCCTCGAGCCCACGGGCGACGTGCAAGAGGCCGCCGACGCAAGGTCCTGAGACCTCATGCGGGCGTCGCAGGCAGACTGCGCCTTCTCTAGCGACGCAGGGCCTGCTTGTTGCCGGAGACCGCATCAGATGCGCCACCGCATCGTGAAAGGCGCGGTTCCGACCTCGCCAATTGCGGCCCGGGGTGTCATGCATCGGCGTGATGGCAACAGCGGGGGCCCCGGACCGGGATGCCGCCTCGCTGAACCGAAGGTGGTGGCATGGAACAGGCAATGACGGGCAGCGGGCGCCGACGCACCGTGGCGATGGTTTTCGCGGGCGGCATCGCCGCGCAATTGCTGACCATCGGCATCGCACGGTTTTCCTTCACCCCGCTGCTGCCGGTGATGCTCGAGCAGACGGCGCTGTCGCCTGTGACCGGCGGGCTGCTCGGCGGTGCGATCTATGCCGGTTACCTCGCCGCAACGCTGCTGCTGAGCCTCGTCCGGGCGCCCGCGACCCGCTGGGCGCTGTATCGGGCCGGGATCGTGCTGGCGGTGCTGACCTGCTTCACCATGGCGATCGCCGAGAACAGCCTCCTCTGGGCCATCTCTCGCTTTCTCGCCGGGGCCAGCGGCGCCGCCGGGATGCTGCTTGCCAGCGAGTTCCTCCTTGGCTGGCTGACCGCGCGCGGCGGCTCGCGCGATCTGGCGCCCCATTTCGCCGGGCTGGGCCTCGGGATCTCCCTGAGCGGCGTGGTGGCGCTGATGATCCCCGAACTGCGCTGGGACGGCCAGTGGCTCGCCTTCGGCGCACTGGCGCTGGTGCTGGCGCCGGCCTGCTGGCTGCTCGTCCCCGCCCCGGCGCCGCGCCCCGCGCCCACCCGAGCCGACGGCACCGGGCAGCCGACACGCCCTGCTTCCTCGGCCGCGTGGTTCTGGCTCTTCGGCCTCGCCTACCTGACCGCGGGATGGGGCTACGCGGTCGGCGCGACGTTCTATGTCTCGATCCTCGGCAGCAACATGTTCTGGATCCTGCTCGGTCTGGCCTGTAGCGCCGGCGCCATAGCGGGCTCCGCCTTCGCCCGGCGCTTCGGCGCGCATCTCACCCTGACCGGCTGCTACGTGGTGCAGATCGTTGCACTCGCGATGCTCGCGGTCCCGATGGCAGAGTCCCTGGCGCTCCTCTCTGCCGCGCTGTTCGGAGGCACCTTCATCGCCATCGTCTCGCTATCGCTCGCCGAGGCCGGCATCCGCGCAGCCGAGCCGGGCCGGGCCATGGCGCGCATGACGTTGATGTATGGCATCGGGCAGGTCGGCGGACCGTTGGTCACAGGCGCGCTGCGCAGCGTCACGGGCAGTTACACCTTGGCCCTGCTGCTCGCAGCGCTGCTGATGGCGCTCGGCATCGTGGCTCTGTTCCTCAGCCGCCGCCTGTCCTGACGCGCCTGCCCCGACCGCGGCTGGTTCGGCCGGGCACTGTCGTCAGTGCGAGGCCTGATCGAAGTCGACGGTGCAGCGTATCCCGGCGGGGATCTCGGTGCCGGGATTGGCCATTTCGAGCTGGACCCCGAACGTGCCCGAGGCGGCGTCGAACACGCGATCCACGGTCCGCACGGTGGCTTCGAAGCGGCCGTCGAGCGGCGCCACCTGCGCGACCTCGTAGCTATCGCCCACGGCGATGCGGTCAAAATAATCGAGCGGCACGAAGACCTCGACCAGCAGCGGGTCCATCACCGCCAGCACCATCATCTCCTCGGTGTCCGAGGCGTATTCGCCCGGC
Organism: Salipiger bermudensis; assembly: GCF_017309175.1. Taxonomy (NCBI): domain Bacteria; kingdom Pseudomonadati; phylum Pseudomonadota; class Alphaproteobacteria; order Rhodobacterales; family Roseobacteraceae; genus Salipiger; species Salipiger bermudensis. The sequence continues at coordinate 200,219 of NZ_JAEKJV010000004.1, forward strand.
GCCGCCTCGACCGAGAGCACGATGCCGTCCGCCGGGCTCGAGATCGTGCGCCGGTCGAGCAGCGCGCTCGCCATCCGGCGCTCGATCTGCGCCAGTTCCCGCGCCACCTGGGCCTCCTCCAGCGCCATCTCGCTCAGGGTCAGCTCAATGCGCTTGTCCTCGACCGAGGCCTCGGTGACCGTTTGCTTGGCGAAGAGCCGTTCGGACCGCGCCAGCGCCTCTCGGCGGAAATCGACCCGTGCCGCAGCGGCCCGCAGCTCGACATCCGTGCCCGCCTTGGCGCTGGCCATCTCGAGCTGCAGGCGCTGGATCGACTCCTCGAGCCGGATCAGTGGCTGGCCCGCGCTTACGCGATCCCCCCGGCGCACCAGAACCTCGTCGATACGGCCCTGCTCGGTCGAGGTGAGCGAGATCACCGCCTGCGGCTCGATCAGGCAATCATGCGGCAGCGCGCTGACGGGCGCAGCAAGGGTCAAGCCGAGCAGGAGCGCCGGCAATCGGGTGCGAGCGGACATCTCTCATCCTCCGGTAAGGCGTGCGGGCATGTTGCATGGCGCCTGCCGCTGGCGCAAGCTTGCCGAAACCGGAGTACTGGATGAACACCCCAGAATTGCACGAAGAGGCCCGAAATCTTCAAGACGCTTTGCTCGACGAGGTGCCCGCACTGTCGGCCTTGCGGGCGGCGCTGCACCATCGCCTCTTCGACCGTCTGCCCGCCCCCGGCCCGCGCTCCGAGGAGGCATGGACGGTGCAGATCCTCTCCGAACGCGGCGCGCTCCGGGCCACCGATGCCGGATGGCGCCCAAGCCCCCCGATGGCCGAGTTGCTGCGCGCGCGCGACGATCTGGCCGCGCTTGTCGAGTTCACCGCGCTGGCCGCCTGCGACATGCTGCGCCACGGCCCGGCGCTGTCGTCCAGGGTGCAGGCCTTTCAGTCGCGGGCCGAGACCTTCGGCTTCTTCCGCTATGAGCGCGCCCGTGGCACCGGCGCGGCACAGATCGAGGACACCGCCCCGTGGGTCGCCTACGTCACCGCGCTGTCGCGCCGCGAGGCCCCGGTGCTGGCGCCGTTGATGCCGCTCGAGGGCTGCACGCGCCTGCTGGAGATCGGCGGCAACACCGGCGTGATGGCGGAAGCGCTGCTGGCGCGGCACCGCTCGTTGCACGCCACGGTGCTCGACCTGCCGGCAGTCTGCCAGCTTGGCCGCACCCGGATGAAACCTGCGCCGGAACCGCGCCTGACCTTCCTGCCCGGCGACGCCCGCGACACCGCCTGGCCCGAAGCGGACGCGGTGCTGTTCAAGTCGGTGCTGCATGACTGGGCGCCGGAAGAGGCCCGCGGCTTTCTGAATAAAGCGGCCAAGCACCTGCCTCCCGGCGGGCGGCTCATCGTCTGCGAGCGCGGTGCGCTGGCGGATGAGCCGATACCATCGGGCCTCGCAGCGGCGGCAAATCTGGTGTTTGGGCCGTTCTACCGGCCACCGACGGTCTATCGCGGCTGGATGGAGGCCGCCGGGCTGCGCCCCCTGCCGCCGCTTTCAGCACGGCTCGACATGACCTTCCACGTCACCGCAGCGGAGAAGCCTGCATGACCCTGCCCCGGCTCATCACGATCTCGGGCCCGCCGGGCAGTGGCAAGACGACGCTCGCGACGGCGCTCGCCGAAAGGACCGGGGCGACGCTGCTCCGCTACGACGACTTCGAGACCTTCACCCGCAACGGCCCCGCCGCGATGCGGGACTGGATCGCGCGCGGGGCGCCCTATGAGGAAATGGAGGCTCCGGGCCTTGCCAATGCCATCGAGCGTGCACTGGCATCGCGAGCGACGGTGCTCCTCGACACCCCGCTCGGCCCTCTCGATCCGGCGCTTGGCGAACGTCGCGCCTTTGCCGTTTGGATCGAGCTTCCGTTGGACGTCGCCCTTGCCCGAAAGTTGACACAATTGAACGATTCGGTTCCGAACGGGCAGGAACCACGGTTTCTCCGGTGGCTCGGCGGCTATCTTGCGGCGTATCAGGATTTCGTTCACCACGCTTGTCAGATCCAGCGCCAGCGGCTGCGGTCGCGCAGTGATTGCGAGATTGACGGGACAATCCCGGCGGAATCCGCACTTACGGATCTCATACCTAGAATGTCAGCAGCCACAAATCACGAAAACTGAGATTTCCGCCAACATCACCTCACCACACAAGAAACATAAACCGTTGCCCCACAACCAATGGATGCGCATAGTAGCTATGCCCGAGCCACATATGTCGCAAGACATGCGCCGCCTGGGGACAAGGTGGCGAGATTTGGGCAGATTGGAACTCAGTTCTGGAATTTTGACATGTCATTTCCGTTCGCCCAGCAACGCCCCGGCCAGCTACCGCGGATTCCCTTCACCCGTCGCGTGAAGAGCCGACTGAAACGGAAAGACAAACGGCGTTTCGCAGCGCTCGAACGGGCGGCGCGGCAGCTCATGCTCGACCCGCTCGAGCAGCGCGTACTGCTGAACGGCGACGTCCTGGCGCTCGATCTCAGCGCGTATTATCAGGACAATCGCGACACCGACCTGCTGGTGCAACTGCACGAAGAGATCGAAGGCGAGGGCGAAACCGCCACCGAGGTGCAGCGGGTCCAGATCATCGACCGAAGCGGCGGCACGGTGCTGAGTTTCGGCGACCTCGCGGAGATCTCGGGCGTCTCGATCACCGGCGGCGCGGGCAGCGACGTGATCACGCTGGACGGCCTGAGCTTCGGCGACCAGACCCCGCTCAGCTTCAGCTTCGACGGCGGCGAGGGGCTCGATGGCCTCGCCTTCGAGACGGCGAATGACGTAGAGTGGACCATCGGCGCGCCCGACGCGGGCGTGGCCACCGACGGCTTCGTCAGCCTCAGCTTCGACAATGTCGAGACCCTGACCGGCGCCGCCAACAACAACGACACCTTCACTCTGGATGCGAGCGGCGCCCTCTCCGGTGGGATCGACGGCGGCGACGGTGGCTTCGACACGCTGGTGATCGACGGCCAGCGCGAGAGCGTCACCTACCTGCCCGAGGATCCCAACAGCGGCAGCTTCCTGATCGACGGCACCGAACTGCGCTTCTCCGGGCTCGAGCCGGTCTACCTGACCAACACCGCGAGCACGATCACCATCGACATGCAGACGCTGCTGCCCGGCACGCAGAGCGCCTCGCTCGATCTCGATCCGGGCGGGTTCGATTTCATCATCGACGGCCCTGGGCTCGAAAGCCTCTCCTTCGACGCACCGACCGACAGCCTCTCCATCGTGAGCGAGTTCGGCCTGCTGAACCCCGACGTCGCGCTCAGCATCGACGGCTGGGACAGCACCGCGACCGAGGGCATGAACTTCAGCGTCCAGACCGAGGGCATCACCCTCGCCAGCGGCGTTTCGCTCGGGACCGCGCTGAATCCGCTGGGCGACGTGACGCTGGAGGCGTCGAACGCCGCGTCGGGCGTCGGGCTGACCCTGCTGCAACTCACCGGCATCGGCTCGGTCTCGGCCTCGCTCGACGTGCAGGGCGACATCCATTCCTCGGGCACCGTCGCGCTTTCGGCCCATGCCGAGCGCGTGCTCGACGCCACCGGGGATTTCTCGGATTTCAACTTCAGCGAGGGCAACCCGCTGCAGATGCCCACGGTCAGCGCCACAGCCAACGTGGCCGGCACGTCCGAGATCACCGCAGACGCCTTCCGCCTCGAAGCCTCGACCCTGCTCGATGTCGAGATCGACGGCAGCCAGTCGGTGCTCGGATCCTTCGCCAACGCGGTGATCGCCGACGTGACCACCCATGCCACCATCCAGTCGGGCGCCGAGATCAACGTCGGCAGCACGACCCTGCAGGGGGAGTCCGTCTCGGGTCTCGTACGGGCGAGCGACAGCTCGTCGCTGATCCTCGACGTGACACCGGACGAGGACGGCACCGAAGGCGCCGACGCCACCGGCATCATCAATTCGATGCTTGACGATTTCGAGGTCTCCATCGGCATCATGACGGTGACCCGCGACACGCAAGCGATTGTCGACGGGACCATCACCTCGGGCAACGCCTTCGCGATCGAGGCGATGAATGACGGCAGCTTCGAGAACAAGGTGCAGGCGTCGCTGATCGGCGCCACCTATCTCTATGCCTCGGATACCGTTCTGGCGCAGCTCACCGGCGACTTCACCGGGACGAGTCTGTCCGTCAGCGCGGGCAACAGCTCGAGCTATGACGTCACCGCCAAGATCTCGGTCAATACGATCAGCGGCAGCACCCGCGCGCTGGTCGAGGGGGGCACGATCTCGCTGGCCGGCGCGCTGAACGTGTCGGCGCTGGACACCAGCAGCCTCACCTCCATGTCGAACGATTTCGACGCCTATCTCGACGAGCTGACCGCCATCGACCTCAGCGAACAGTCGAACGCCGATATCAAGGTCGCCGCGGCGATCTCGGAGATGGACAAGACCGTCGAGGCGGCCATCGACGGCGCCTCGGTCAGCGCCACCGGCAACGTCACCGTCGAGGCCGAGAACGCCCAGACGCTGGTCTCTCATGCCGAAGCGCTGAGCGTGCGCGACACCCGCAACACGCCCAGCAAGGCCAGCCTCGTGGCGAGCAGCAAGACCGTCGCCTTCGGCGGCACGCTGGCCTTCAACGAGATGCGCGGCGAGACCATCGCGGCGATCCGCAACGGGGCCGACGTGTCCGGCGACACCATCGCCGTGGGCGCCACAAACGCCGCCATCCTCGACACCTTCTCGGAGGCCTCGACCAAGGTCACCAGCGGCAACAACTCGGCAGTCGGGGTCAGCATCTCGTTCAACCTGATCGGCTTCGACATCGACGTGCTCGACGCCTTCGCGCTCGGCATCGACACATTGATCGGCATCAACCAGTATCTCGGCAACGAGGACCCGTCGAACGCGCATGCCTATGTCTCGGCCTCCGACGTGGCCGCCGCGGGCGCGCTCAGCGTCAGCGCCCGGAACGAGAGCCTGATCGACGCCACGGTGACCAATTCGGCCACCTCGCAGGCCTCGGACAGCGCCACCGCGAACCCGCTCTACGATGCGCAGGGCATGGGCTTTGCCCTGATCCTCGCCAACAACAAGATTGCCTCCGACGCGGTGGCCGAGATCGTCGATGCGCCGGCCGATGGTGCGATCACCGCCGGCGGCGCGCTCGACGTGACCGCCGAAGACACCACCACCCTCGCCTCGAACGCCAAGGTCACCTCTTCGTCGGTCACCACCAATGACGGCGGCCTCTCGGGTGTCGACGCCGCGCTCGGCACGTTGCTGCCCGCGACCTACAGCACCAACGGCGCCGAAGTGGTGGACTCCTCCGGCGCTCAGGTGGCGGGCCCGACATGGGCGGTCTCCTTCGGCGACCGCGTCGGGCTCGACTATGACTGGCTCGCCTTCAACGACGCCAATGGCCAGGCCGGCACGGTCTATGAATACATGGGCGACGGCACCGACCAGATCGATCTTCTGGACACCGATTTCGAGGACACCGATTTCTGGATGCGGGTGCCCGAGACCGAGCTGATCCCCACCGGGACCAACCTGTCGGACAGCGACAGCGTCGGCGTCGGCGGCATGGCGGTGCGCAACACCTTCGATGCGCAGGCGGTAGCCCGGATCTCGAACGCCGACGTGGAATCCGTCGGCGACATGACCGTGAAGGCCGTCGAGATGGCCAGCCTGACCTCGACCGGCGATGTCGGCGTGTCGAGCTCGGGCGGCGGTTCGGTGCAGGGCGACAAGGGCGACTCCGTCGCCGTGGGCGCGCTGATCGTGGTCAACACCGCCAATGCCAGTGCGCTGGCCACCGTCGAGCAATCCGCCGACGTGGCCTCCGGTGGAGGCCACGTCACCGTGCAGGCCGACAACATCGCCTCGCTGGACGCACAGCTGGACGCGGCGATCAGCTCGGCCGGTGACAGTGTCGGTGTGCTCATCGCCTTCAACACGCTGGGCTACGAGGCCGAGAACATCCTGTTCCAAACCGTCGATGCGCTGATCGGCACCGATATCGGGGACAAGAGCTTCTCGGACGCCGAGGCGCGGATCATCGACAGCGACGTGGCCGGCCAGGCCGGCGTCACCGTCACCGCCACCAACTCGGCCGAACTGACCGCCCGCATCGGCACCGATGTCAGCTCGGACCCCTCTGCCTTCCAGGGCGCCGAAGCGATGGCGGCGCAGGGCGTGCTGGCCTCGAACATGCTCGCCGGGGCGGCCAACGCCTTCATCGACGACACCGATGCCACGCCCTCGGGCGAGAGCGTCACCTCCGCCGCCGCCATGGTGCGCGTCGCCGCCAGCGACGAGGTCGTGCTCGAGAGCCAGACTCTGATCGACACCGGGGCCTCGCGGACCAATGACCTCGGTCTCGGGCTGTTGAACAACCTCGCGCAGGAACTGCTCGACACCTACCAGTACACCACCGAGTCCGGCTCTCCGGCGCTCGTCTTCGGCGACCGTGTCTTCATCGGCACCAACCATGCGAACAGCGACCTGCACGGTAAGCGGTTCCAGTACATGGGCTCGGGCGCTTCGGTGCCGCTGGTCACCGCCGATTACACCGATATCGACCTGTGGAAAGAGCTCGACGAAACCAACGTCATCCCCCCTGCCCTGATCGGCGTGGCGGCGAAGGGCGCAGGCATCAAGACCGGCTCGGCCAAGGCCTATTACGTCATGGTCAGCCGCAATGAGGCCGAGGGCGGCGCCAACGCCTTTATCGACGATTACGATGTCACCGGCGCCTCGGTCTCGGTCGAGGCCCGCGAGCGCGCCACGATGAAGGCCGTCGATGGCTCCACCATCAACGCCACCGAGACCTATGGCGGCCTGATGGTCACCAACGAGCTGAACTCCCGCGCCTCGGCGCGGATCACCGAGAGCAACGTGACCGCCACCGCCGGCGACGTCTCCGTCGAGGCGCTGAACCTCGCGGTGCTCGATGCCACAACGCTCAGCTCGATGACCGGTGCCAGCGACGCGATCAACGTGGTCGTGGCATTCAATTCCGTGGGCTTCGACGGCAGCAACGTGCTGTTCCAGACCATCGACGCGATCCTCGGCTCGGACTACCTGATCGAGGCCGAGCCGGTGGGCGCGCAGGCCTATATCGAGGATGCCGTGGTCTCGGCCACGGGCGACGTCTCGGTCACTGCCGAAACCAGCGCCGAGCTGACCGACATCGCCTTCACCGACACCACCGCACAGCTGCTCGACGACATGGCCGACGAAAAGCTGCTCGACGACGAGGACGAAGCCGGCGATGCCGCCGCGCTCGAGAACCTGCAGGCCGAGTTCGAGGCCGCCGACATCGCCTTCGAGGGCAGCCTCTCGGTGGAGACCGTCGAGACCCAGTTCCGCTGGTATGTCTCGGACGACGTCGGCCGCACCTGGATCATCGAGAACCGCGAAGGCACGCTGGTGCTGCTCGAGGCCAACCTGCTCGACGCCCGCGTCGGCAACGAGACCTCGGCCATCGCCAAGAACAACCGCGCCCTGTTCGACGCCTATGTCGAAGGCTCCAAGGAGGACAACAAGGGCAAGGGCATCAAGGATCTGAAGTACGGCGCCAACGGCACGGCCGGCGGCGGTCTGCTGGCCACCAACCGCATCGCCTCGGACACCGCGGCGTGGATCAGCAACAGCACGACGACCAGCCATGACGATGCCGACACGCCCGAGACCCTCAGCACCGGCGAGACAGTCAGCGTGGGCGCAGAGGTCTACGAATATGTCGGCGAAACTCAGAGCGCCGACCAGAGCTTCCTCTATTCGTCGCGCAGCGACGTGCAACTGCTCGAGGCCGGCGACCGCATCCGCATCCACGAGGATCACGGGGCGTGGTCCGAGGGCGATATCGTGGTCTATTCCGGCCCCACCCTCGCCTCGACCGAGACCGACCCGCCCGAGCCGGGCTACGACCCCATCGTGCTCTTTGACGTGATCGACGGCCAGCCCGGCGATTTCACCCTCGGCAACGCGCCCCTCAGCATCGACCTGAGCGATCTGGCGCAGGATTACGCCAACAATGCCGACTGGCAGCAGAAGGACGACACCCTGCCCGAAGGCAGTGTCGCCGCGGGAGGCGAGATCACCGTGTCGGCCTCCGACAATGCCCATATCCGCGCCGACAGCAACATCGAGGTTTCGGCGGTGGTGTCCAACAACATGGACGCCTTCACCGCGCTCGCCAATCAGGCGCTGCAGAACGAGTACGTCTATACCTCGTTCTCCGGCACCCAGACCCTGATCGAAGGCAACGTCATCTATATCGGCTCCAATGGCGGCGCCGAGGCGGGCAAGTACTACCAGTATTCCGGCCCGATCCAGAGCTATGACCTTGCGGACATCCCGGCGCTGGATCTCGGCAACGAGGACAACTGGACGGTGCTCAACGGCAATGTCGAGCCGCAGGACATCTTCCCCAATGTCGGCAACCTCGCCGAGAGCAACTCGCGCGCGGTGGGCGGCATCGTGGTCACCAACGACGTGCGCTCCGAGGCCCGCGCCACGGTCGACAGCATCGATCTGACCGCCACCTCCGGCGGCATCACCGTCTCCTCAGAGGCCGACGCCACCATGCTGGCGCGGCTGACCTCCAACGTCACGTCCTCGGGCGGCAGCGCCTGGGGCACCGGCGAGTCGCTTGCGGTCAACGCCACCATCGCCACCAACATGGTGCGCGCCTCGGCGACCACACTGGTGCGCGACAGCGTGCTCGACGCGGGCGGCGCCATCGACATCCTCGCCGACAACCGCGCAGTGCTCGACGCCACCACCCAGACCGAGACCAACACCGGCGACACCGGCGTCGGCGTGACGCTGGCTTTCAACACGCTGGGCTGGGAGGCATCGAACCTGCTGTTCAACGCGGTGGACGCGCTGGTCGGCGATCCGCTGATCTCCGAAGCGCTCGACGGCGAAGACCCCTCGATGGCCCGCGCGCTGGTGATCGACAGCGACCTCACCGCCGGCACCGACCTGACCGTCGAGGCGCTCTCGACCGAGAAGCTCAACGCCACGGTGTCGAACTCCACCGTCTCCGAGGCCTCGGCGCAGACCGATGCCAGCGGCAAGAGCGTCGGCGTGGTGCTGGCCTCGAACAAGGTGAGCGGCCGGGCCTACGCGGCGATCGACAACGAAGATGCCCCCGCCCTGACCGAGATCAGCGCGGGCGGCACCGTCACGGTGCGGGCTCAGGACGATATCGGCCTGTGGTCGAACTCGAAGCTGGTGAGCAGCTCGACCACCACCAACGATGGTGGCCAGGCGGTCGCGGCCGAGACCCTCAACGATCTGCAACAGGCCGACTGGCTGGCGCTGAGCGGTGCCGGCCTCCAGGAGGTCACGGTCAAGTTCGGCGAGATGGTGCGCCTTGACGACGGCTATAGCGGCGGCGGCGTCGCGGGCGGTGTCTACGAGTATCTCGGCACCGATAGCATCATCGATATCAACAGCGTCAACTACGAGGACAAGAACCTCTGGAAGCCCACGCAGACGACGCAGGGCATCCCGAGCTTCGGCAATGTCTCCGAGAGCGACTCCGTCGGCGTCGGCACACTGGTCGTGCTCAACGATCTGCGGTCGGATGTCGAGGCAGTGATCCGTGGCGCAACGGTCGGCTCTGATGACGGCGACATCGTCGTCGAGGCAATCGAGAACGCCACGATGGAGGCCAATGTCGATGCCTCCACATCCTCCTCTGGCGGCAGCAATCTCGGCGAGGGCACCTCCATCGCCTTCAACGGCGTGATCGCCACCAACGTCCTGCAGGGCGGCGCCGACGCGGCGGTGCTCGACAGCGCGCTGACCGCCGGCGACACTGGCAGCGGGCTTGGCAACGTGCGGGTCGAGGCGATGAACACCGCCAACCTGACCGCCGAGAACCTCGCCATGGTCGGCAGCGGCGACACCGGCGTCGGTGTGCTTCTGGCCTTCAACTCGGTCGGCTGGGAGCCGTCGAACGTGCTGTTCAACACGCTCGACGGGATCCTCGGCGATCCGCTGATCTCCTCGGCCTTCAACGGCGAGGCACCGGTCGATGCCGAGGCCTACATCCTGAACTCCTCGGTCAATGCCGCGGGCAAAGTCGAGGTGCTGGGCAGCAACGATGCCAAGATCATCGCCACCACCAGCAACGAGGCCACATCCGCCGCCGCGGCGCTGGAGAACGCCAGCGGCACCGCCGTGGGCGCCATCGTGGCGACCAACAAGGTGTCGGGCGCGGCCAAGGCCTATATCGACGTGGCCAACCTGCGCGCCGCCGACGGCGCCCAGAGGGTCGAGACCGGCGACCGTGTGATCGCGCTCGACGGTACGGTCTACGAATACAGCGGCCCCGAGGCGGTGATCGACCTCGCCTCCGAGAGCTTCGGCGCCACGCTCTGGACCGATGTCGGCGACGACTCGGGCTATGCCAACGACATCGACGCCGGCAGCAGCGTGCGGGTCGAGGCCACCGACAACAACCTGATCGACGTCACCAACACGCTCGAGGTGACCACAACGGTCACCAACGACGCGGGTCTCGGCATCATCTTCACGTCGCTCGAGAACGTGGTCAACGAGTACCAGTACACCACCCGCTCGGGCGTGCAGCGCGGCGTGACCTTCGGCGACATGGTCTACATCGCCGACGATTACGACGCCAACAAAGCCGAGCCCGAGGCGCTCTACATCTATTTCGGCGCCGACCAGACCGGCACCGACGTGGATCTTTCCACGCTCGACTACGATGCCGATGCCGACTGGGTGAAGATCGACCCGCTCGATATCGAGAGCCTGCTGCCGCCTGGCATCAACCTCAACTTCTCGGAATCCGATGCCACCGCAGGTGGCGGCATGGCCGCTATGAATGACGTGCGCGGCGGCGTCATTGCCCGCGTCGACGAGGCCACCGTCGACACCGCAACCGGCGACATCGCCATCATCGCCACCGAGAATGCCGGCATCGAGGCACACAATATCGGCGATGTCTCCGCTGATGGCGGCAGCGCCTTCGGCGAGGGCGGCACCACGCTCGCGGTCAACGCGCTGATCGCCACCAACGTGGTGCTCTCGACCGCCGAGGCTTCGCTCGAGGACAGCGATGTCGACAGCGCGCTCGGAGCGGTCACGGTCGAGGCGGCGAACACCGCCTTCATCGACAGTGACATCGACATGACCACCGTGGCCGAGGGCGGCGGCGAGAGCTACGGCATCGGCGTCACACTGGCCTTCAACTCGGTCGGGGTGAACAGCCAGAACCTGCTGTTCAACACCATTGACGCCCTGTTCGGCCTGCTGCCCGCCGACGAGATCCCGGCGATGGCCTCGGCCAGCATCGCACGCAGCGAGGTCACCGCCGAGACCGGGGTCTCGGTCGACGCCACCAGCGACATGGACCTGACCGCGGATATCCTGAACGCGGCGCTCGCCACCTCCATCGCGCTCGAGGACAACACCTCGATCACCGTGGCGCCCATCGTGGCGCTGAACCGGGGCAGCTCGGCCGCCGAAGCGCAGATCCTCAACGCGCCCACGGTCGAGACCGCCACCGGCAACGTCTCGGTCTCGGCGATCGACACCAGCTTCATCCACGCCGAGAACATCGCAGCCTCCGCCTCCATCGCGGTCGGCACCGGCAAGTCGCTCTCGGTGGCCGTGGCCACCTCGATCGCCCGCAACACCCTGCGCAACACCGTGGACGCAGGCATCGCGTCGAGCGGCGTCGAGGCGACAACCGGCGAGATCGCCCTCATCGCCAGCCGCGACGGGGTGATCGAATCCACCGCCGCCGCGGTCGCGGCCAGCGTCTCGGGCGCGGCGGACGGCAACGCGGTTGGCGTCTCGGTCGGCGGCGCGGTCGCGGTCAACCGCCTGTTCGGCGGCGCCGAGGCCAGCATCGTGGACAGCGATCTCGTGGCGAACTCCGTATCGATCCAGGCGGAATCCGTCTCGCGCATCGATGCCACCGTGGTCGCCGTTGCCGCCTCGGTCTCGGTCTCCGCCTCGGGCGACAGCACCGCGGTGGCCATCGGCGCCTCGGTCTCCGACAACATGATCGGCTGGCAGGACACTGCCGTCGCCGCAGACCACCAGAGCGACGACAGCACAGCGCTGGCCGAAGGCGACGTGGTCGAGGTCACCGAAGGGGCGCATCGCGGGCGCTTCTACGAATATATCGGAGCGGGTCAGGCCAGCGCCGTCGATCTCTCGGTCGAGGATTACGGCGACACCCAGAAGTGGAAGCAGGTCGGCCTCTCGCGCGAGGGCGCGCTGACCTCGGCGCATCTCGACGACAGCAGCATCACCACCGGGCTCGGCGCCGACGCGGCGCTCGAGATCGAAGCCCTGACCCAGCAGAGCATCAGCTCGCTGGTGCTGGCAGGCGCCGTGGCGGTGGCGGTTGGCAAGTCTGGCACCGCCGTGGGCGGCAGCGGCAGCTTCTCGCGCAACCGCATCGCATCGGATGCCGCGGCCTATATCAGCGGCGACGGCGGCAGCACGCTGGAGCTCGCCACCGGAAGGGTGCAGGCCTTCGACCGCTCGACCATCGACAGCATCACCGGTGCGGCCTCGGTGGCCGTGGGCGTCGGCACCTCGGCCAACGCGGTCTCGGTGGCCTTCGGTGTGGCGATCTCGATGAACGAGATCTCCAACCAGGCAGAAGCCTATGTCGCCGACGCCGATGTCGCGGTTAGCGGCACCGGCGCGGTCGAGCCGCTCGACACCACCTCGCTGATCGTCTCGGCCGAAACCTCGGCGGGCGAAAGCTTCAGCGTCGGCTCGCCCGGCTTCGATGGCGACGACCTCGACAACGCCGCCGAAGCGGCGATGGTCAACGACGACAACGGCACGCCCGAGGACGAGGAAGACGACACCGTTTCGCGCGATGCCGCCGATCTCGCCGCCGACACCGCGATCCTCGACGATCTGCGCGATGCGCTGAACGGCGCGCTCGGACCGCAGGACCAGGTCTCGGACACCGACACGCTGCGCGTCTCGAGCGCCGGGTTCGGAAAGTGGCTCGCCGTGGTCGAGGACAGCAACGGCGATGGCGAGGGCGCGGGCCGCAGCTTCGTGCTGAGCTTCGACAACGGCGATCTGGTGGTCGAGCGCACCACCATCAACGCCATCGCCGCGGCCGCCTCGGTCTCGGTTTCGGTCAGCTCGTCCAACTCGATCTCCGTCAGCGGCGCCGGTGCCTATGCCGAGAACGTCGTGACCTCGGCCGCGCTGGCCCATATCGACGATGCCACGGTCGGCACCGCCGGCGACGTGGTGGTCGACGCACAGGGCGACAGCACCATCAATGCCACGGTGATCGCCGCCTCCGCCGCCGTGGCCGTCTCGGGTTCGACCGGTGTCGGCGCCTCGATCGGCGTCGCCATCGCGCGCAACTTCCTCGGGCAGGACCGCTTGGGCAACGAGGACGCGCTCGAGGTGAAGGCCTATCTCTCCGACAGCAGCGTCAACGCGGGCGGCGATCTCATCCTCACCGCAGACGCGGCGCAGAGCATCAACGCGCTGACCTTCGCGGGCTCGGTCGCGGTGTCGGTCGGCTCCACCGGTGTTGCGGTCTCGGGTTCGGGCGTGTGGAACGAGAACGCCATCAATGTCGACGTGCTCGCCGCCATCGACGGCGACGCGGGCGCTCTGGCGGATGACACGCAAGGCGACGCGATCACCGTCTCGGCCACGAACACTTCCGAGATCAATGCCTTCGCGGGAGCGGCCTCGGTCGCGGTCGCGGTGGGCAGCACCGGCGTCGGGGTCTCCATCGGGCTCGGCCTCGGACAGAACGACATCGGCGGCACCGTCATCGCTCGCATCCAGAACGCCGATGACGGCGTGACCGCGCGCAGCGGCGACGTGACCGTGGCGGCGGACAATGCCGCCGACATCTCGGCCTTCGCAGGTGCCGCCTCCATCGCCGCAAGCTTCGGGCAGACCGCCGTCGCGGTCTCGGGCGCCGGCGCCGAGGCCACCAACCGCATCGGCAGCGAGACCCGCGCGCTGATCTCGGGCAGTGACGTGACCGCCACGCTGGGCGGCGTCTCGGTGACCTCCGAGGCTTCGGGCGACATCGACGCCATCGTCATCGCCGCGTCTGCCGCCGTTGCGGTGGGCCAGACCGGAGTCGGCGCCTCGATCGGCGTCGCGGTGTCGCGCAACCTGATCGGCTACCAGCAGGGCACCGTGGCCTATGGCAACACCACCGGCGACAGTGTCACTCAGCTGACCCAGAATTCGACCACCGTCCTGATCGAGCAGGGCGCCCGCAAGGGCGACGTCTACCGCTATATCGGCGACACGGTGACCGAGGCCGATAACGTCATCGACGAAGATGACAATACCGCGCCCTACGCTCTGAATTCGCAGGATTACGGCAACACCGACCTGTGGGAGCTGGTGAATCTCGACGAGGCCGCGGCCGTCGTCGACGCCGCCATCGTCAGCAGCGACGTGACCGCGGATGGCGGGGTCACCGTCGATGCGCTGAGCACTCAGGCGATCAGGGCGGCGAGCCTCGCCGGCGCGGTTGCCGTGGCTGGCGGACAGGTCGGCGTGGCGGTCTCGGGCAGCGGCTCGGCGGTCGAGAACCGCATCAACTCGGACGTCTCGGCCCGCATCGCGGGCGCCGCGACCGACATGCAGGCCGACCACGTGGTGGTCAACGCCGACGACATCTCCTCCATCGACGCGGTCTCGGCGGCGATGGCGATCTCGGCGGCCTTCGGCCAGACCGGCGTTGCGGTGTCCATCGGGATCTCGGTCGCGATCAACAACATCGCCAACGATGTCACCGCCACCATTGCCGATGGTGCGGTCAGCACCAGCGGCGCGCAGGGCATCATCATCAGTGCCTCGACGCCCGAGTTGCCGATCGACGCGCCCGTCGCCGACGTGGTGATCCCGGTCAGCGTCAGCGATCTCGATGACCTCGCGGTGGCCGAAATGGACGGCGAGGACACCCGCGACGAAGTCGATTTCGCCGCCGATGCAATCCTCGCGGAGGGCATTGCCGACGCGCTTCGCGGACAGGGCTTCGAAATCGTCGGCACGGTCAAGGTCGCGGCCCTCGAAGAGGGCGAGCGCTGGACCGCGATCGACGAGGAAGGCGGATCGGTCGCGCTCAGCCTCGTGAACGGACAGATCCTCGCCAGCAAGGCCGGCATCAACGCGGTCTCCGGCGCGGCGGCGCTCTCGGTCGCGGCAGGCCAGATCGGGGTCGGCATCGCCGGGGCCGGTGCGGTGGCGCTCAACGCCATCCAGACCAACGTCGCGGCCTCCACCTCGGGCGCCGATCTCACCACCACCGGCAGCGGCGACGTGGTGATCGACGCGCGCTCGGATGTCGAGATCAACGCCGCCGTGCTGGCGGTCTCCGCCGCCGTGGCCGCGGGCCAGGTGGGCGTCGGCGTGGGCATCGGCGTCTCGGTGGCGCGCAACTTCATCGGTCGCGACCTCACCGGCAACACCGTCGCCGATACCGGCGCGGTCTCGGCCTTTGCCTCGGACACGACGATGGATCTGAGCGGCGATCTGACGATCCACGCCGAGAGCGCCCAGTCGATCCGCGCTCTGACCTTCGCCGGCGCCGCAGCGGTCGCCGCCGGTCAGGTCGGCGTCGGGGTCGCAGGATCCGGCGCCTATGCCGAGAACGTCATCGACGCCACCACCGAGGCCTATATCGACGGCGACGGCACTGGCATCAGCGCCTCGGCGGTCAGCGTTTCGGCCGAGGATGCCTCGACCATCGACGCCTATGGCGGCTCGGTCGCCGTGGCAGCGGGCTTCGGCATGGTGGGCGTGGCGGTCTCTGCCGGCATCGGCATCGGCTTCAACGCCATCGGCAGCGACGTGCTGGCCGAGATCCGCAACACCGATGACGGGGTCGAGAGCACCGCAGGCGCCGTCACCATCGAAGCGATGAACACCGCCGCGATCACCGCCGGCACCGCCGCCGCCGCCCTTGCGGTGTCGGGCGGGCTCGTCGGGGTGAGCTTCGCAGGCGCCGGCGCCTACGCCGAGAACGAGATTATCGGCGCCACCGCCGCGCGGATCACGGATGCCACCGTGGATGCACAGACCGACGTGCTGGTGAGCGCCGAGAGCGATGCCACCATCGACGCCATCGTGCTGTCCGCCGCCGCGGCCATCGGCGTCGGCGCGGGGGGCTTCGGCGCCTCGATCGGCGTCAGCCTCGCCGAGAACCGCATCGGCAACGGCGACGGATCGGGCGTGTTCGCCGCCATCGACGGCAGCACGGTCACCGCCGGCGGCGATGTCGACGTGCTGGCCAAGATGGACGACGCGACGATCGATGCCACCGTTGTGGCGCTTTCGGTCGCCATTGCAGGCGGCGCCGTGGCCGGCGCCGCCGCGGGCAGCGGCTCGGACGCGCTGAACGAGATCGACTACGCCGTCATCGCCGAGATCGACGACAGCGGCGTCACCGCCTCGGGCAACACCGTCACCGTCGATGCGCAGGACAATTCCGTCATCGACAGCTTCGTCGGCGCTGCCAGCGTCGCGGGTTCCGCCGGTCTCGTGGGAGGCTCGGTCTCCATCGCCGTGGGCCTGTCGGAGAACAGCGTCGACAACACGATCCGCGCGCAGGTCGACAATTCCGATGTCACCGCCGCCGATCTCGCGGTCAATGCCGAGGATGACAGCGACACCTACGCCGCCGCGGCCGCCGCCGCCGTCTCGGCCTCGATCTCGCTGGGCTTCAGCGTTGCCGGCGCCGGCACCGAGGTGCGCGGGCGCAACAGCTCGACCACCGAGGCGCTGGTCTCGGGCAGCGGCACCGACGACGTCATCACGCTCTCGGGTGACATGTCCGTCACCGCCGAGGCCCGTCCGCGGGTCGAGGCCGAAACCGTCACCGCCTCGCTGTCTCTGGGCTTTGCCGCCTTCGGCGCGGCAGGCAGCTTCGTCGATCTCGACGTGACACCGGAGGTCACCGCAAGCGTCACCGGCGTGCAGGTCGATGCCACCGACGTCGCCATCGGCGCCACCTCGCGCGCCATGGCCGACGGCTTCGCCGTGGGCGTGTCTCTGGCCTCGGGCTTTGCCGCATCGGCCAATTTCGTCGATGTCCTCGTCGCCAGCGACGTTACCGCCACCGGCGGCGGCACGATGACGGTCGACACTCTCAGTGTCGAAGCGCGCACCGACGAATTCAACAACAATACCAACGCCATATCCGAGGCGCACGCCGCCGCGGGCGGCCTCATCGGCGCAACCTCCACGCTGGCGGAAACCCGGGTCGAAGACAACGTCACCGCGCAGATCGGTGCCAATGCCGACATCACCGCGCTGATCGTGGTCGACGTGGCGGCCATCGCGGACAGCTCGCAATACGCCGACGCCAACTCCGCCGCCTTCGGCCTGGTGGGGATCGGGGCCTCGATCGCCAATGCCGACGCCGATGTCAGCTCGACCGCGCGGGTCGGCAACAATGCCGATATTTCCGCCGCGCTGGTCAACGTCAGCGCCGACGGCGAGGCCGAGGCCACCGCCGACACCCGCGCGGGGTCCGGTGGCGCGGTTGCCGGCGCTGGCGCGGCACCCACCGCCACCATCGATGCGGACGTTCTTGCCCAGATCAACGACGGCGCCGACATCGAGGTCGCGACCAACAACGCCTCGATCCTCGCCTATTACGCCGACCAGATCGACGAGGTGCCCGGCGGGCTCAATGTCACCGCCGCCTTCACCTCGCGCCCCAACGCGCTGGTCAAGACCGACAGCTACGGCCTGATCGCCGGCAGCGGCGCCGAGGCCAACACCGACGTGACCGCCGACGTGGTGGTCCGTTTCGGCACCGCCGACGATGACTCCACCGGTGCCAACGTCACCGCCGAAAGCATCTTCGCCGCCGCCACCAACACCGTCGTCAAGGACGGTGTGAGCGGCAACCATCTCGATGGCGACGCCGGCGGTCTTGCCAGCGGCGCGCTGTCCTCGTCGCAGATCGACATTGCCCTCACCACGCAGGTCGTCGTCGACGATCACAGCCAGATCACCACCACGGACGCATACGGCAGCTTCACCGCCAAGGCCTTCAACGCGCTCGACATCGAGGATGACGTGGCGCTGTTCACCGCCGGCGCGCTTTCGGGCGCAGGCGCCTATATCGATCTGCATGCCGACACGCTGCTGGCCGAGATCGTGGTCGGCGACGACGCGGTGATCGACGCGGCGGGCCAGTTGATCCTCGAGGCCAACGGCCTTCACGACATCGACCTGCATTCGAAGTCCGAGACCTATGGCCT
Source organism: Salipiger bermudensis (assembly GCF_017309175.1). NCBI lineage: Bacteria > Pseudomonadati > Pseudomonadota > Alphaproteobacteria > Rhodobacterales > Roseobacteraceae > Salipiger > Salipiger bermudensis. The sequence goes on from NZ_JAEKJV010000004.1 coordinate 218,497, forward strand.
CGGCACCGTGGCGCTGGGTCATGCCAAGATCGACCTCGCCCCCGACAACCTGATCACCATCGGCGGCACCGTCACCGCCGGGCGCGATGCATACCTGACCACCGGCACCGATATGGACCGCAGGATCTATGACCACAGCCTCAAGGCTCGGGTCGACAATTTCGCCGGCTCGCTGATCCCGATCGACGATCTCGAGACCCGCGCGGTGGTCATCACCGACAACACCATCACCGTCGAAAGCGGCGCGCTGCTCGAGGGGTATGCCAATATCAACCTGTTCTCCGACGAGCTTGGCATCGCCAATCTCGACGTGAAGGCCAAGGGTGTGAACTGGGCATCGGCGGTGGGCGATGCCATCGATTCCGCGCTTGGCGGCAACAACGCCAATCTCGGGCCGGGCTTCGGCGCCGCGGTGGCGCGTGGCAGCGTGGTCAATGACGGCACGATCCGCACCGGCGCACAGCGCAACAAGGATCTCACGATCACCTTCGACGCCAACACCAACAGCTTCATCGGCACCTCCACCACCAGCGCCGGCGTACAAACCTGGACCTTCGATCCCGGCTCGATAACCGGGCCCGACAGCACCGGCAGCTTCGACCTGACCACCAACGGGCAAGAGTCGGACATTCCCTTCACGGTGAAGCTCGAGCAGGTCGAGACGACACGCTCGGCCCAGCTCGACATCGCGCGCGAGAACCTCGCGCTCTACAACGTCACCGACGCGGATGGAGAACTGGTCAACGAGGACCTCGTGCAGTTCTACCAGGACCAGATCGAGCGCATCCTCGAGGAGATGCTGGCCTTCGGCGAGGCCAACTGGTTCGACAACAACAACAATGGTGTGATCGACATCGATCAAGACGAGCTGGTGGCGCTGCAACCGACGGTGCAGGTCATCGAGGTCGACCCGGTCTTCGCGCAGGCGGGCCTTGTCGAGATCATCACCGACCAGCTCTACGGCTCGGGCACCTTCGACACGCCGCGCGACGCCTCGATCAACATCACCAACCAGACCGCCGCCTATCTCGTGATCAACGGGGCCGAAATCCCCGAGGTCAATGGCGGGGTCTATTTCAACAGCGTCGACGTCTCGATGCTTGGCGATCCCGGCGCGGCGATCCTTGCCGAGAATGCCGAGGTGCTCGAGGATGACGGCGGCTACTGGACCACGATCGCACCCAATTTCGGCTTTACCGCCGCCTCGACCACGCCTTCGGGCGGCGTGCCCGAGATCAACATCACCATCGATTACGACGCGCTTGGCGCGGTGCTCAACGATGGCGATCCCAACACCAACACCGCCGTGTGGCCCGACCTGTTCATCGAAGGCCCGGTGCTCAACCTGCGCGGCGACATCACGCTCGACAACAACTCGGGCTACGGATCGTCCACCGGCTCGGTGATCATCAACGCCGAGGTCAACGGCCTCGAGGTGCGCACCCTGTCGAACGGCACCACGATCCTCGACACCGGCGCGACGCAAGACCACCTTGCCGGCGAGCCCTACGCGAAGTGGAAGACTTCGGACCTGACCGGCGACGACTATGTCAACCGCACCGCCGGGATGGAGAACGCCGAGGAGGTCGATCAGACCGCCATCGACGACTTCCTCGCGGTGACGCCCACCGAGGCGTCGATCACCGGTGACCGGATCTATATCGAGAGCCAGTATCTCAACATCAACGGCATCATCCAGTCGGGCGAGGAGGACTTCCACGTCACCCTCGACGACACCACCCGCGCCAAGATCGACGAGCATCGCCAGAGCGGCTCGTCGACCACCATCCTGCTGCCGACCACCAACCCCGATTTCCAGATCTATTTCGACCCGACCGCGAATGCCGGGCTTGGCGCGGTGCTCGTCACGCCGCTGCGTCCCGGCGGCGGCTATGTCGACATCACCGCACGGGTTATGAACACCCGCAACGGTGAGATCATCGTCTATGGCGGCTATCCCGAGATCGAGATCACCAACAGCATGGTGTTCGCGGGCGGCTACACCCCCGAGATCATCGTGCAGGAGCTTGACGCCACCACCCGCGGCACCGGCGAGCTGATCATCAAGGACCTGGCCAAGCCGGATACCAACGGCGTGCCTTACACCACGATCTACCAGGTCAACGACGACGGCGTGGTCGAGATCAGCGACAATGGCGGCGGCTTCGTCGGCCAGGGCTCGGACAAGGAGTTCACCTACACGCCGGAAGCCGGCTACCGCTACGGCTGGATGCTGGCGCAGGGCACCCGCGAGGTGCTGGTCGAGGAGTGGACCGAGGGCGACTGGCTCGGCATCGACGCCTTCGCGCCCGACAGCCGCGCGCCCGACCGCACCGACAGCACCAAGACCGAGGGCGAGCTTGTCCCGGATTCCAACTACTTCTATCTCGACACCGCCAAGGATGGCGACGCCTACACCTATGACAGCGTGGAGGTGGTTGGCAACGTGAACGGGCCGAACCGCACCGGCTATGACCACTGGTCGACCTGGTACGGCACCAACTACAGCTGGTTCCAGTACACGACCGTCACCGACAGCGTCGAATACGTGACCCACACCATCGAGGCCGACCGCCCGGTGGGGATCACATTCATCGGCCACGATGCCGGCTCGATCGTCGTCAATGCCGGGGCCTCGGACATCACCGTCGACGGGCCGCTGCGCAACGCATACGGCCACACCCAGCTCAACACCACCGGGGTGATCACCACCAACACCGGCGGTGCGATCTCGGGCGAGATCGGTGGCCGCACCATCGGCCTCAGCGCCCGCGCCATCGGCAGCGCCTTCGAGGACGTGCACGTCAACCTCTCGGATATCGAGGGTGTCACCGGACAGCGCATCGATGCCACCGCGAGCGACGGCATCGTCAGCCTCTACGAGACCGTCGGCGACCTGACGCTGGGCATGATCTCGGCAGCGAATGGCGGCTATGACGCGGTGATCACTTCGGCGGGCTCGATCCTTGCCGCGTCCAGCAACCACGGAATCATCGGCGATGCCATCGACCTGATCGCCGAGGATGGCGACATCGGCGCCTCGGCGCGCGCCATCCAGATCGACACCGGCACCCGCGACCAGTCGCTGCTGACCGCGACGGCGCTGCAGGGCGCGGTCTACGTGGTCGAAACCGATGGCGACCTGCGGCTCTTCAAGATCCAGGCCCAGGGCGATGTCTATCTCGGCGTGCTCTCCGGCGACCTGCTTGACGGCAACCAGATCGAGGAGACCGATGAACGCGCCGTCTCGGAGCTGCGCGACGGTGTCTGGGGTGCGCTCAAGCTCACCGATTACGAGACCGACGAGAACGGCGTCGAGGTCTATACCGGCAACGCCACCGACAAGCTCAACGAGGTCAAGGACACGCTCGCCAACGCCAAGACCTCGGAGTACCAACAGTATTGGCAGACCCGTCTGGCGCAGGTCGAGGAATACCGTCTCGATCTGGCCGAGGCCAATCCCGGCTGGGACGACGCCACGCTCGACGCCGCGGCGGCGGACTTCTATCTCACCTTCCGGCCCGGTTCCTCGGAATACGATGCGGCTCAGATGCTGCTGCTGACCGAGGACGAGGAAGCCTACTACGAGGAGTTCTACACCGCGCAGGCGATCTCGGAGGGGGCCGGAGACGTGGCCGCCTATGTTGCCAACGCGATCCTGACACTGCGCACCAGCCGCACCGAGCAGTATCGCAACCTCGACGCCGTCTGGGGCAGCTATACCGGCGGGATCTCGAACCCGCTTGATCCGGATGTCTATGACGAGACGTGGGAATACGAGCTCACCACCGAAGAGAACGAGCTGATCGAGAGCTCGATCAAGATCTGGACCGAGGACGAGCTGATCAACGCCATCGGCGCGGGCCTTCTGGTGCCGGTGACCGACACCGACACGGTGATCGAGGATCCCAACATCGTCGGCGCCAATGTCGAGCTCGACGTCTCGGGCCAGATCGGCGCCACCGAGGGCTTCGAGTCCATCGCCATCGACCCCGACACCGAACTCACGCCCGATGAGCGCGTGCTGCTCTCGGCGGCCGAGCGTGACGACCTGTTCTTCCTGACCACCGACCGCTTAGGCGCGACCGTCGATTTTGACGCCTCGGCCAACACCATCACCCGCAGCTCGGGCACCTGGGACAGCGATCTCGTCGGTCAGGTCATCCAAGTGGAGGGCAACAGCGCCAACGCCACCGAGGAAGGCCCGTTCTACACCGTGGAAGCGATCACCAACGGCGGCACGACGCTTCAACTCGACACCTCGCGCGTGCTGCTGACGTCGTCGGAGACCAACGTCGCGGTGCATGTCTCGGGCCTCGCGCTCGATCCGCGCGGCGTCGACCTTCAGGACATGACCGTCGACATCTCGGGCAACACCATCACGCTGCTCAGCGGCAACGGAGACTTCTCGGACTACCGCGCCGGGATGAAGCTGATCCTCGCCGGCGACACCGAGAACGCCAACGATTACGAGACGCTCTACGAGATAACCGCTGCCACGGCCACCACGATCACCGTGGACGGCCCCGCGCTCACCACCGAGACCGGCGTCACGCTCGACGTGAACGAGTATGTCGAGCTGTCGATGGTGCAGGTACAACTGCGCGAGGATCTCGACATCGTGGTGACCGGCCAGCTGGATGTCACCGCAGGCGGCGAGAGCTATGTGGGCTCGGAATCCGCCATCGAGCTTGGCTCGCTGAATGTCGACGGCAACCTCCGGGTGCGGGCGCAGGGCGAGCTGAGCAACGGCGGCAACAGCGCCTCGACCAACATCACCTCCGACAACCTCGTGCTCGAGTCCGGCGATGGCGGCATCGGCAGCGACGGCATGGTCTATGTCGACCAGACTGTCGGCGCGACCCTGACCGCGCGCGGCACCGGCGACATCAACATCACCGAGCGCGCCGGCGACATGAACATCAACACGGTCTACTCGGCAGGCGGCGACGTCACGCTGGTGGCCGACGGCTCGATCCTCGATCACAACAACACCGAGTTCGTCAACATCGAGGCCGACAGCATCACGCTCACGGCGCAGACCGGCTCGATCGGCGTGGTCGGCAACGCGCTGGAGGTCGAGGCGCGCGGCGATCTGGGCGACGATCTCGGTCTGCTGACGCTCACCGCCGAGGGCGACGTGATCGTCTACGAGCAGGAAGGCGACATGAACATCCGCAACGTGCTGTCGCGCAGCGGAGACGTGGAGCTTTACGCCCAGCTGTCGATCTTCGACGCGGTCGATCTGGTCGATCCGACCAGCCCCGAGACCAGCGCCGATGGCAACGACACCGGATCGCGCCTCGCCGCGGACGTGCTGGCGGCGGGCAACATCACCCTGACCGCGGATCTGGGCTATATCGGCGCCTTCGGCAACGAACTCGACATCGACAGCCGTCGCTCCGGCAGCGATGGCGTGGTGACCGTGACCAGCCGCGAGAACACCTTCCTGATCGAGCAGGCGGGCGACATGTGGCTCAACACCGTCGAGGTGACCCAGAGCAATCCGCTTCTCGCCACCGCCTACCTCACCGCCGTGGTGGGCAGCATCTACAACGGCGTGCAGCCGCCCAACACCAGCAACGTGCTCGGCGGGCGCGCCTACCTGATCGCACAGGGAGATATCGGCACCTCCGACAACTGGATCTACACCGAGATCGGGGCGCTGCAGTCGCTCTCGACCACCGGCTCCACCTATGTCGATAACCAGGGCGCGCTGACGCTGCTGACCATCGACGGCGGCGCCGGCTACGGCCAGCAGTCGGGCGGCGACATCTACACCGTCGCGTCGAGCCCGATCACCATCGAGAACGACATTCTCGCCGCCGGCGACATCATCGAGACGGCGACGGAATCGGCGCCCGACAATTACGACAACTTCACCGTCAACGCCGGGGTCGAGGTGCGCTCGACCGGCGGCGACATCGTCTTCACCGCCGGCGACGACATGCACGTGCAGACCGGCGCCAGCCTGATCGCCGAGACCGGCAGCATCACCCTCAACGCGGACCTTGCAGGCTGGGAAGCCGTCGGGGCCGATATCCTGATCGACGGCGCGCTGGACGGCCTCGGAACCGTGGCTCTGAACACCGGCGCCTGGGACGACGCGGTCACCGTCAGCGCGACCGGCTCGGTCCTTGCGGGCGATCTCTCGGTCTCCACCGGCTTCGGTGAGGATGCGGTGACGATCGACGGAACCACCGGCGCGAGCGGCAACAGCGCCATCTCCACCGGGGCCGGCGATGACAGCGTAACCGTCACCGGCACGATGACCACGGCGCTTGCCACCACCATCGACACCGGCGCCGGGATCGACCTGCTCGACATCTCCGGCGCGATGCTCTCCGGTAGCACGCTCACCGTCACCACCGCCGAGGGCGAGGACCGGCTCGATATCTCCGGCCTGCTTTCGGCCGGAACGACGCTCACCGTCGATACCGGCGAGACCCGCGACTTCCTCGACATCTCGGGCGATTTCGTCTCGGGCGGCAACATCGCCATCGCGCTCGGCGGTGGTGACGACCAGATGGTGCTGACCGGCGGCTTCACGGCGGCGACCGAGATCCTCGTCGAGGGCGGTGCGGGGGCGGATTCCATCCGCTTCCTCGACGCCACCACCATGACCGGCCACGCCACCGTGCTCGCCGGGGCCGGTGACGATCTTGTCGAGATCGTCCGCCTGGTCAGCCAGAACCGCGCCACCGACAGCTTCTGGATCGACGGCGGAGACGGCTCCGACGATATCCTGCTGCAGACCCACGGCTCGGTCGACGGGGAGCTGGTCGATTACATCATCGACGTGTTCGACACCGGCAGCCCCCTCGACGCCGACAGCATGGTCGTGATCGGTACCGAGAAGGACGACGTGTTCCTCAGCCGCTCGACCTTCTTCGCGGTGCTGCATGGCGATATCGACCAGATGCGCGGCGACGACCCGACCCGGCCCGATACCGTCGAGCGGATCAACTACGACCGCGCGATCAACGGCCGGGTGACCCTGCTCGGCGAGGCGGGCGATGATACCTTCATCGCCGACGACAACGCCGCGATCATGACCCTCGATGGCGGCCTCGGCGACGACAGCTTCCAGTTCGGCCAGCTTTTCGGCAACGACCCCAACAGCCCCAGCACCGAGAACGGCATCGCCCCGGGCGATGAGATCAACGCCGTGCTCACCACCCGCGGCTGGCTGTCGGACGGCATCAGCTTCGCCACAGTCGCCTTCGGCGGCGAGGGGCAGGACAGCTTCACCGTCTACGCCAACCGCGCCCAGCTCAAGCTCGAGGGCGAGAGCGGCAATGACGAATTCACCGTGCGTGCCTTCCTGCTCGACAGCGACGGCAGTTCGTCGCTGCAGGACGACACCGAGCTCAATGCCGGCAGCGGAGACGACCTGATCCGCTACAACATCAACGCGCCGCTCGACATCGACGGCGGGGCCGGCTTCGACAAGGTCGTGGTGCTCGGCACCGAGGCCGACGACGCCTTCGTGATCACCGAGGACGGCGTGTTCGGCGCCGGGCTCAACGTGTCGCTGTCGAACACGGAAGAACTGCTCGAGGTCGACGGCCTCGAGGGCGATGACAGCTTCTTCATCCTGTCGACCTCGGCCAGCTCCGTGACCCGCGTCATTGGCGGGCTCGGCTCCGACACGTTCGACGTGACCGGCGACGTCACCGAGCAGATCGTCTCGGCGGATCTCGCCGGGCGCTCGGGGCTGATCAACCACCAAGCCAGCAGTGCCGACGACGATTACGACCAGACCTTCATCGAAGGGCTCGGCACCACGGTCGCCGACGGCAACCAGGGCGCGATCGTCATCAGCCAGGAGGTGGCAGGCGACGCAACCCCGGGCGAGACGCTGGTGAGCGAGGCCGAAGGCAGCCGCACCGATGTCTACTCGATCCGCCTGACCGACGTGCCGACCGGCGTGGTCTATGTCACCGTCTCGGCCACCCGCGCCTCGAGCGCCGACCGCAATCTCGCGGTTCCGGCCGTGGCCGACGGCACCGCGCTCAGCTTCGCGCAGGGCGGCAGCACGATCACCCGCGACAGCGGCAGCTTCCTCGACGACGGCTTCGACATCTACCAGTCGATCCGCCTGTCGGGCACCACCGACGGCGATGCCGACGGCGTCTACAAGATCGTCTCGGTCACTGCGACCGAGATCGTCGTCGAAGAGACCTTCGCCATCGCCGCAAATGGCGACACCGGCATCACCCTCACCGGACAGGAGGCGGACTCCGTCCTGATCAGCGCCGACGGCACCAGCTTCAGCGATGCCATCGTGCTGGCCTTCGACGCCGGCAACTGGGATCAGGCCCAAACCGTCACCATCGAGGCGCAGGACGACGCCGCCGCCGAGGGCAGCCGCGACGTGGTGATCAGCCACTCGGTGCAGTCGGTCGATCCGGCGTTCGACGCCGCACAGGTGCAGAACCTCGTGGTCGAGGTTCGCGACAACGATCTCGCCGAGCTGCAAATCACCGAGACCGGATCGGAAACGCTGGTGCTGGAAGGCGTGCAGGGCATCACCGACAGCTACGCGCTGAAACTGTCGCGCGCCCCGGCGGCGGGCGAGACCGTCACGATCACTCTGAGCGACAACTCGAACTCGGGCGACCTGAGCTTCAGCCAGACGGTGTTCAGCTTCGACGCCTCGAACTGGGACATCGCGCAAAGCGTCACCGTCACCGCCAATGCGAATGACGGCGTTGAAAATGCAGAGCGCATCATCGTCACCCATACCGTCAGCAGCGACGGCCCGACCTATGCCTCGGCCGGCGCGCAGGATCTCACCCTCACCGCCATCGACGGCGACGATGCCGGCGTGCTGATCCAGGAGACGCAGGGCGACACGGTGGTGATCGACAGCGCCGACGATGCCTATGACGAGACCGACAGCTATACCGTGCGCCTGACCAAGGCGCCCACCGCGGATGTCACCATCTCGATCTTCGACGACGGCCAGACCCGGATCGTGCCCGGCGGACGGGTGTCGCTCGCCACGCTGGCGGACGAAACGCTCGCGGTCAGCTTCGTGGAGGTCGCGGACGGCGCCGATTACATCGAGCGCAGCGACGGTCAAAGCTGGGCCGATAGCGGCTTCGGCTCGGGCCAGACCCTCGACATCTCGGGCAGCGGCGCCAATGACGGCGCGGTGCTGATCGGCGCGGTCTCGGCGGATGGCACGCGGCTCTACGTTTCGGGCGGCAAGAGCCTCACCGACGAGAGCGGCAGCGCCAGCTTCACCGTCACCGCGGCGCAGATCACCTTCACCACCGCGAACTGGTTCGATGAGGTCGCGGTGACGCTCGAGGCGGATCCCGACTACGTACCCTCCGAGACCGACTACATCACCAAGGTGTTCCCGGCTGAGGAGCACACCGCCTCCAAGGTCTACGGCCCGCTGATCATCGAGGGCGCGCCGACCGAGGACCGCACCCTGCTGGCACCGGTGATGCTGCCGACCGAAAGCGATCCGGGCCCGATCGAGCTCGAGATCGTCACCGACGAGACCGAGCAGAACGACCGCGTGAACATCTTCAACGACACCGACGTGACCGGCGCGGCGGGCTACATGACCACAACCACCCTGCCCGACGACACCGAGCGGCTGCTGGTCAACGGGCTCGGCATGGGCACCGGCACCGTCGATTTCGACGAGAGCATTGCACAGGACGGCTCCGAGATCGTCAGCTACGCGCAGGGCATCACCATGAACAACGTCGAGATCGTCGACGTTCTGCTTGGCGCTGCGGATGACGACTTCACCGTGCTCGCCACCAACACATTCTCGGACAACACCGTCGATCTGCCGATCACCGCGATCCATGGCGGCGGCGGCTCGGACGAGATCACCGTGCTTGGCGGCGGCGGCCCCGAGAGCCTGCTGGTGATCTACGGCGACACCGACACCTACGGCGCGCGTTACGACTACCTCGGCGGTGCGCCCACGGGCGGCGGGCTGGTGTTCGACGGCTGGGAATTCCCGGAAAACCACGGCGACCTGATCGACGCATCGGCCATCGGAACCGCGGGCCAGCTCGGCCTGATCATCTATGGTGGCATCGGCAAAGACACCATCATCGGCTCGCTCGGCGACGACCACATCGCCGGCGGTGGCGGAGATGACCACATCACCGCGCTCTCGGGGGCCGATCACGTCTATGGCGACACCGGCTTCACCGTCGACCTGCTGCTGCGTGACCTTGTCGTCAGCGACGACATCGTCACCACCCCGGCGCTCGACAGTGCCGACACCCGCGTGCCGGGCGACGACAGCATCGACGCCGGCGCGGGAGACGACATCGTGATCGCCGATCTCGGCGTGATCGAGCAGGTGGCCGGCACCCAGCGCATCGTCACCACCGGCGCGGTGATCCGCGTCACCACCACCCGCGACGGGTTCGGCGGCGATGACGAGATCCTCGCGGGTCTCGGCAACGACATCGTCATGGGCGGCGCGGGCGGAGACAGCGTCACCGACACCGGCGGCGCCAACATTGTGCTCGGCGACAACGGCACCGTCGACATGGTGGTGCTCGACGGCGACGAGAGCGATGTCGACCACATCTTCACCGAAAGCCCCGAGGTGGCCGGGAACGACACCATCACCGCCGCCGCCGGCACCGACGTGATCCTTGCCGGCACCGGCGATGACGAGGTCGATGCGGGCGACGGCGAGAACATCGTCTTCGGCGATCTCGGCGAGGTCGTGGCCGCCGCGGCGCTCGACGCGCCGCAGCTTGCGGGCCTCGCGATGACCATCGCCGCGATCCGCAGCCAGACCACGCTTTCGGGCGGCAGCGACACGCTGATCACCGGCGCAGGTGGCGACGTGGTGCTGGGCGGGCTCGGCAATGACGGCATTGACGCCGGACAGGGGGCGAACCTTGTCTTCGGCGACAACGGCGAACTGCTCACCGGCACTGGCGCGGCCAATCTCGGCGCGCTGCCACTGGAGCTGCTGAGCGCGGTCACCCTGACCGAGGCCAATGGCGGCGACGACACCGTCACCACCGGGCTCGGCGAGGACATCGTCCTGGGCGGTGCAGGCGGCGACACCATCACCACCGACATGACCGACGGCACGGGTGGCACCGATGGCGCCGATATCGTGCTGGGCGATGTGGGCCGGGTGACCTGGGTCAACGCGGAGGACGGCTCCACCGATCTCGCGCAGGAGATCGAGACCACCGACTGGCGCCATGGCGGCGATGACGTGATCTCCTCCGGTGCCTCGAACGATCTGGTGATCGGCGGCACCGGCCGGGACCGCATCCTCGCGGGGGCCGGCAACGACCTGGTGATGGGCGATCACGCCCGCATCGCCGGTGACATCGACGAGACCGCCCTGCCCCTGACCCTCGGGGTCATGCCCTTCGACGTCCGGGCCACCTTCACCGGCGGAGACCGGATGGGCGGCAACGACACCGTCTTCGCGGGCGCCGGGCAGGATCTCGTGATGGGCCAGCAGGGCGACGACTGGCTGTTCGGCGAGGCCGGCGATGACGACCTGATCGGCGGCCACAACGTCGATACCGACAACGAGGGCGCGCTGGCCCATGATGGCGACGATGCCATCGACGGTGGCGCAGACGATGACGTGATCCTCGGTGACAACGGCCTCATCTACCGCACCGGCGAAGATATCGAGGCCCGGATGCGGGCGCTCGACGGCACGCTGCTTTACGGCATCGGCGGCGCCGATGACGCGCAGGCGATGGTCACCGGCACGCATATGGCCAATCCCGACGGCACGCAGCAGCGCGCCATCGAGCTGTTCGACCATTCCGACGTCGAGGATCCGGTCGAACACGGCAACGACTACATCGCCGGCGGCGCCGAGAACGACGTGATCTTCGGCCAGCTCGGCAATGACGTGATCCAGGGCGACGGTGCCATCGACCTCGACAGCGACGGCCTCGCCGATCCGGGCGCCGTGGGCGCCTCGCGCGACACGCTGCTCACCACCCTGCCCTCGGTCGACGATTTCGCAGGCGAGGGCCGCGATGGCGACGACTATATCGAGGGCAACGGCGGCGAGGACGTGATCTTCGGCAACCTTGGGCAGGACGACATCATCGGCGGCAGCTCGACGCTCTTTGCCGGTCTCGCCGGTGACGAGAGCCTGCGCCCGGATGGCGCCGACCTGCTGTTCGGCGGCTCGGGCACCGCAGCGGGGCGCAACGATCTCGGGAACGAGGGCATCGACGGCCATGCCCGCGACGCCGATGTGATCCTCGGCGACAACGGCAACATCTACCGTGTCGTGGGCACCAACGGCAGCGACAGCGGCGCCTATCTCGGCTTCACCTACGACAATTACGGCGGCGAGAAGATCGTCGTCCGTGCCGTCGAACTGATCGACTATACCGAGGGCGGCCCGGATTACGACTCCGCGGCGCTCACCGACAACGGCGCAGGCGACGAGATTCACGGCGAGGCCGGGGACGACAGCATCTACGGCCAGATGGGCAGCGATGCCCTGTTCGGTGACGGTCAGAACGACGACCTCATCGGCGGCTGGGGCAGCGACTGGATCTCGGGCGGCACCGGCAACGACGGCGTGATCGGCGATGACGGCCGGATCATGACCAGCCGCAACTCGACCAGCTACGGTGAGGGTCTCTACGGCATCGCGGCACTCGCCAGCACCGACGACCTGATCACCGGCCCCAACAGCTTCAACTTCCGCTACACCATCAACGTGGATCAGCAGCTGAAGAAGTCGGTCAACCTGACGCCCTTCAACCTCGATCCTGCGGCGACGCAGGACAAGGAGTTCACCCCCGCCCACGCCGATGACGTCATCTTCGGCGGCTGGGGAGACGACTCGCTGCATGGCGGCGCCGGCGACGACGCCATCTCGGGCGCCGAGGCGCTGCCCCTGTCCGAGACTCCGCAGGCGATGGACGGCACGATCGTCTCCTGGGACACCCCGGTGAACCCGGGCGGTCTGCTGGCCTACGACCCGGCGGTGGAGGAGTTCGCCCATTACGACGAGAACAATCCGCGCGCCAAGATCACCCCGAACGGCGGCACCTTCTTCCTCAACCACGATGCCTCGGAGGGGCCGGTCGATCCGCGCTCGTCGAGCGGGGTGACGACGGATGGCGACGACGTGATCTTCGGCGATCTCGGCAATGACGCGATCACCGGAGGCACCGGGCGTGACCGGATGTATGGCGGCTATGGCGACGACTGGCTCAATGCCGACGACGTGCTCGAGACCGCCGGCGGCAGCAATGACGGCACCGACACCGACGAGAGTTACGAGGATTACGCCCTCGGCGGGGCCGGTCGCGACGTGCTGATCGCCAACACGGGCGGCGACCGGCTGCATGACTGGACCGGCGAATACAACAGCTTCATCGTGCCGTTCCGTCCGTTCGGCGCGCCCACGGTGAACCGCCTGATGGCCCCCGCCGCGATCGAGTTCTGGTATCTCCTTGGCGAGAGCGACGGCGCCGATCCGACCCGCGCGCTCGACACCGGCAGCGACCCCGCCCGCTTCGGCGAGCCAGAGGGCGAGATGGGCATCGTCACGCAGCAGGATGCCGACTGGAGCGACACCCACGGGGCGCCCGCAGACCCGCAGCCCGGCAACGGCCCGGCGCAGCGCGACGTGCGCGTCACCGCCGCCAATGGTGCTGGCAACGACGCCCGTTCCGAGACCGCCGATTACGGCGGCAACGGCACCCCGGCCGCGGCATCGGCGGCGGCAAACGAAACCGGCAGCTCGTCGGGCGGAGCCTCCGCGCCTCAGGAGCCGACCGAGCCCGGCAACGCTGCGCCTCAGGACCCGGCGCCGGAAGGCGGGGGCCCCGCGGCCCGCGCCAGCCTCTCGCAGATTCAGGCGGCCATCGCCTCTTCGGAGATCCAGCTCAAGTTCCACCCCAAGAAGGCGGACAAGAACGTCGGCAAGGGCTCGTATTCCTACGACCCCGAGCTTGGCGAGTTCGTCAAGGATGTCGGGCAGAAGGCCGATGTCGGGGCGCCCACGGACTCGGCTTACACCCTGCTCGACGAGGATGGGGCGTTGTTCGCTTACATCGACAGCAAGGGCGGTCTGTGGGTGATCGACGATCTCCTTGAGAACGAGGACGGGCTCGCCGATGATGACGAGGACGACTGGGTCTTCGTCAGCGATTACAACAGCGCCTACTGACGAAGGCACGGATCCACACGGCGTGCGTGGCGGCCCCCGGCAAGGGGCCGCCTTGCCTACCGAAAGAGGGAGGACCCCTTGGCGAAAGACGAGAATGAAACCGCGGCCCCGCTGAGCGAAGGTGGCGAGAGCCGCAGCTCGAGCGTGGTCTGGAACGACAGCGAGATGCAGACCAGCTTTGCCAACGTGGTCAACGTGCAAGGCACCCGCGAGCAGGTCGAGGTGTTCTTCGGCACCAACCGGAGCTGGAACCCCGCCGATGACGGCCCGCTGCGGGTCGACCTGAGCAACCGGGTGATCATGACCCCCTACGCGGCCAAGCGCCTGCACCAGATCCTCACCGGGGTGCTGCGCGAGTACGAGGCCCGGCACGGAATCCTGAAGGTCGAGGACTGATGGAGGACGGGCTGGGCATTCCCGGCTCGGCACGCGCGCAGGCCGAGGGCAGCGCGGTCCAGGATGCCGGCCCGTGGCGCCGGCTGAGCCGGGCCGAGGCGCTCGACGAGGCCGCCCGCGCCTGGGTGCCGCTGATGCTGGCGCAGGTCGAGGGCGCCGAGGGCACGGCGGTGTTCCTCGCCGACCCCGATGGCGGCCGCCCGCGCGCGGTGGCCAATGCCCCGGAGGCCCGGATGCCCTCGGCGATCCTGCTCGCCGCCGCCGAGGCCGCGCTCGACAGCGACCGCGGCGTGGTGCGCGGCGCGGTGGGCGACGATGGCCGCCCTTCGGGCGGACTGGTCGCTATGGCCACGCCGCTCACCGTCGAGGGCCGCACGCAGGGCGCCGTCGGGCTCGAGATCCTGCCCGAAGACATGGCCGAGCTGCGCGCCGCGATGCGGCGCCTGCAATGGGGCGCGGCATGGATGCGCGACCTCGTGCGGCGCGAGGCGATGCAGGCCGACCGGCAGCGCTATGACCACGCCATCGGGGCGCTGAACGTGGTGATCGCCGTGGCCGAGCGCGAGGACATCGCCACCGCTGCCCGCGCCGCCGCCACCGATCTTGCCACCCGCTTCGGCTGCGACCGGGTCTCGATCGGCTTCCGCGGGATGTTCTCGACCAAGGTGGCCGCGATCTCGCACTCGGCCCAGTTCGGCAAGCAGATGAACCTCGTGCGGCTGCTCGGCGCGGCAATGGACGAGGCCATCGACCAGCGCGGCCCGGTGCTCTGGCCGGCAGAGGACAGCGCCGATCCGGTCGCCGCGCATCGCCACGAAAAGCTCGCCCGGGCGCAAGATGCGGGCCACGTGCTCACCGTGCCGCTCTACGCCATGGGCCAGTTCATTGGCGCCGTGACCTACGAGCGCCCCCTCGAGACCCCCTTCACCCAGCACGACCTCGAGATCCTCGAGGCTGTCAGCACGGTGATCGCGCCGGTGCTCGACGAAAAGCGCCGCAACGACCGCTGGTTGATCACCAAGGCGGGCATCGCGCTCGGCCAGCAGTTCACCCGGCTTTTCGGCCCCGGATATATCGGGCGCAAGCTGGCGCTGCTGGCGCTGATCGGGCTTGGACTGTTCGGGTATTTCGCCACCGGGCCGGACCGGATTTCATCCGAGGCGCAGGTCTCTGGCCGGATCCAGCGCACCGTTGCCGCACCCTTCGACGGTTTCATCGCCGAGGCCTTCGCCCGCGCCGGGGATGCCGTCGCGGCAGGCGCGGTCCTGGTGCAGCTCGACGACCGCGACCTCGCGCTCGAGCGCCTGCGCCTCGTCACCGAGCGCCAGCGGCAAATGATCGAGTACGACCGCGCGCTTGCCGCCCGCAACCGCGCCGAGACGCAGGTGCGCCGGGCCGAGATCGACCAGTCCGAAGCCGAGATCGCGCTGATCGACAAGCAGCTCGAACGCACCCGCCTCACCGCGCCCTTCGACGGTCTGGTGATCTCGGGCGATCTCAGCCAGAGCATCGGTGCGGCGGTGGCACGCGGCGACGCGCTGCTCTCGATCGCGCCTGCCGGGGATCACCGGCTGACCCTCGATGTCGATGAACGCCGCATCGCCGACGTGCGCCCCGGCCAGACCGGCGCGCTGGTGCCGACCGCCCTGCCCGAGCAGAGCTTTGCCTTCGAGATCACCAAGATCACGCCGGTCGCAGAATATGCCGACGGCGCCACCACCTTCCGCGTCGAGGCGGCACTGACCGATGCTGCCGCCGCGCTGCAGCCCGGCATGGAGGGCGTCGCCAAGATCGACACCGGCGAGACCCGGCTGGTCGAGATCTGGGCGCGCCCGCTGGTCGACTGGGCGCGACTGTGGTCGTGGAAATGGCTGCGGATCGAGTAGGCGGCGATGGTGCAGAGCTTTCTTTCGCAGGACTGGTATCGCGTCGCTCCACTACGACCGCGGCTGCGCAGCCATGTCGATATCCACCGTCAGCGCTTTCGCGGCCAGACCTGGTTCGTGGTGCAGGACAGCCACTCGGGGCGCTATCACCGGCTGAGCCCGGCGGCGAACCTGATGCTGTCGCTGATGGACGGGCGACGCACCGTGCAGACGCTCTGGGAGGCGGCCTGCGCCCGGTTCGAGGACGACCCGCCGACGCAGTCCGAGGTGATCCGCCTGCTGGCCCAGCTGCATGGCGCCGACCTGATCGCCGGCGACGTGCCCCCGGACATCGCCGAGATGGGCCGCCGTCACCACGATCAGGCGCGACAGTCCCTGATCGCCCGGCTGCGCAACCCGCTGGCGATGCGTTTGCCGCTCTTCGACCCCGACGCCTTCCTCGACCGCACCGTGGCGCTGGTGCGTCCGGTTTTCACCGTCTGGGGCTTCGTCGTGTGGCTGGCGCTGGTGCTGACCGGGGTGGCGCTGGCGGTCCTGCATGCCGAAGAGCTGCTCGGCGGGGTGATCGACCGGGTGCTCTCGGCCGAGAACCTCCTGCTGGTGGCGCTGGCCTTCCCGCTGGTCAAGGCGGTGCACGAGCTGGGCCACGCCTATGCCACCAAGGCCTGGGGCGGCGAGGTGCACGAGATCGGGGTGATGTTCCTCGTCTTCATCCCGGTGCCCTATGTCGACGCCTCGGCCTCCGCCGCCTTTCCCGAGAAATGGCGCCGCGCGGTGGTTGGCGGTGCCGGTATCATGGTCGAGCTGGCGCTGGCGGCGCTGGCGATGATCGTCTGGATCAATGTCGAGCCCGGGCTGGTACGCGCCTTCGCCTTCAACGTGATGCTGATCGGCGGCGTCTCGACGCTGTTCTTCAACGGCAACCCGCTGCTGCGCTTCGACGGCTACTTCGTGCTGAGCGACGTGGTCGAGATCCCCAATCTGGGGCAACGGTCCAACAAGTATTTCTGGTACCTCGTGCAGCGCTACCTGCTTGGCCTGCGCAGCGCGCAGAGCCCGGTCACCGCCAAGGGCGAGCGGGCGTGGTTCCTGTTCTACTCGATCGCGGCCTTCGTCTACCGCATCGGCATTTCCATCACCATCGCGCTGGTGGTGGCCTCGAAGTTCTTCTTCATCGGCGTGCTTCTGGCGATCTGGGCGCTTTCCAACGTCTTCCTGTTCCCGGTCTGGAAGGGGCTGAAATTCCTCTTCACCGCGGGCTCCCTACGGGGCCGCCGCCTGCGCGCGCTGGCCGTCTCGGGCGGGCTCGCCGCCGCCGTGCTCGCGGCGATCTTCACCCTGCCCGTGCCGCACCGGACGCTGGCCTCCGGGGTGGTCTGGCTTGAGGATGATCAGATCCTGCGCGCCGCCACCGACGGGTTCGTCGCCGAGACCCCGGTCGAGCAGGCCAGCGTCGCCGCCGGCACCGCGCTCTTGCGCATGGAGGACCCCATCCTCGACGCCGCGCGCACGCTTGCCGCCGCGCGGCTGGCGGAGATGCGGCTCAAGCTTGCCGCCGTCGCCACCTCGGACCAGGTGCAGGCCAAGCTGCTGCGCGAGCAGGTGGCGCATCTCGAGGGCCGGCTTGAGCTCTACGACGAACGCGCCACCGCCCTCACACTTACGGCCCCGCGCGATGGCATGGCCCTAATCCCGCAGGCCGACGACCTGACGGGGCGTCTGATGCACAAGGGCGCCGTGCTGGGCTACCTGCTGCCCGACGGCACCACCCGCTACCGGGTGGCGGTGCCGCAGCAGACCGCCGAGCTGGTGCGCGCCAGCGATGCGGTCAGCCTGCGGCTCGAGCGCCAGCCCGGCATCGAGATCCCGGCCCGGATCGTCGGCCTGTCTCCTGAGGGCACCAACCGGCTGCCCTCGCCCGCGCTCTCGACACAGGCGGGCGGGCCCTTCGCGCTCGATCCCGACGACCCCGACCGCAGCCGGACTGTCCAGAGCCTGTTCCTCTTCGACGTCGCCACCACCGCGACGGGGGCCGCGCCGTTCATCGGCGAGCGCGCCATCGTGCGCTTTGATCACGGCGATGCGCCGGTCGGCCTCCGGATCGGCCGGGCGCTGCGCCAGCTCTTCCTGAAGCGCTTCAATGTCTGAGCTCGCCGCCCCGCGCCCCGGCCCGCGCCTGACCCTGCCGCGCATCGCCGGCTATGCCGAGCGCCCCGAGAGCGAGGAGGGCAAGCTCGACCGGCTGGGCCGGAAATTGATCGGTCTCGGCGTGGCCCGCACCGCGGGCCTGCGCCGCCATGGGCTGAGCGCGATCCTCACCGAGACCGCGCGGCACGAGGCCGCGCTGCGGCCGCTCACCGACGCAGAGCTGCGCGCCGCCGCCGAGGCGCTGCGCGCCCCGCTCCGGCTGGCGATCGCACAGGGACTGCCCGACGCGAAGATGCTTGGCCCGGCCTTCGCGCTGCTGCGCGAGGCCGCCGAGCGCACGCTCGGGATGCGCCACTACGACGTGCAGTTGCTTGGCGCCTTCGCCATGCTGCGCGGCGCCGTGGCCGAGATGCGCACTGGCGAGGGCAAGACGCTCTGCGCGACGCTGGCAAGTTGCACCATGGCGCTTGCCGGGGTGCCGGTGCACGTGATTACCGTCAACGACTACCTCGCCCTGCGCGACCGCGACCTGATGCGCCCGCTCTATGATTTCCTCGGTCTCTCGACCGGCGTGGTGCAGGCGGGCCAACAGGAGCCGGAGCGGGAGGCGATCTACCGTGCCGACATCGTCTTCGGCGCCAACAAGGAGATTGCTTTCGACTATCTCCGCGACCGCATGGTGCTGCGGCGCAACCCCGGCAACCTGCGCCGCAAGGTCGAGCGCCTCGCGGCCGAGGGTCCGGGCGCGGTGCTGCGCATGCGCGGATTGCATTTCGCGCTGATCGACGAGGCGGACTCGGTGCTGATCGATGAGGCCCGCACACCGCTGGTGATCTCTGGCAGCACCGATGTGGCGCGCAATCAGGATCCGGGCTTCCTGCGCCGCGCGCTGCGCGCCGCGCGCCAGCTCGACGAAGGCAAGGATTACCGCATTCACCCCAACGAGCACCGGATCGAGATCACCCCCAAGGGCGCCGAGCGGCTCGAGATCATGGGCGAGTATGGCAGCGGGCCGTTCCGGGTCGGGGTGATCCGCGATCACGCGGTGGTGCAGGCGCTCTCGGCGCTGCACCTGTTCCACCGCGACAACGATTACGTCGTGCGCGACGGCAAGGTCCAGATCGTCGACGAGAACACCGGCCGCATTCAGGAGGACCGGAGCTGGTCCGAGGGGCTGCACCAGATGATCGAGCTGAAGGAGGACGTCGAACTGACCGAGCCCCGCGCCACCCTGTCGCGGATCAGCTACCAGCGGGTGTTCCGGCGCTACCAGCGCCTCGCGGGCATGACCGGCACCGCCAGCGATGCGGCGTGGGAGCTCTACTCGGTCTACGGGCTCGGGGTGATCCGCATCCCGCCTCACAAGGGCGACCGGCGCCGCTTTGCCCGCGACCGGATCTTTGCCAGCGAGGCCGCGAAGTGCCGCGCCATCGCCGCGCGCACCGCCGAGCTGCATGAAACCGGCACCCCGGTGCTGATCGGCACCCGCTCGGTTGGGGCCTCGGAACGGATCAGCGCAGAGCTGGCGCGCGCCGGTATTGCACACCAGCTTCTGAACGCGGTGCAGGATGCGGACGAGGCCGCGGTGGTGTCGCTGGCCGGCCAGCGCGGTGCGGTGACGGTGGCCACGAACATGGCCGGGCGCGGCACCGACATCAAGCTCGCGCCGGGCGTGGCCGAGCTTGGCGGGCTGCACGTGCTGCTGACCGAGCGCCACGACAGCCGCCGGGTGGACCGTCAGCTCGAGGGCCGCTGCGGACGGCAGGGCGATCCGGGCCGTGTCGAGCGCATGCTGTCGCTCGAGGACGAGCTGCTCGGCAGCAAGGGCGCGCGCTGGAACCGCCGCGCGGCACGGCTGCTCCGGCCTCTCGGCCCCGGCGTGGCGGCGCTGGCGTTTCGCGCCCGGCAACGCCGGGTCGAACGCATGCATGGCCGGATGCGCCACGACCTGCTCGCCGCCGATCGTGGGCTCGGCAGCCTCTTGGCGCTCTCGGGAGAGGCAGAATGAGCCCGGCGGAGCGGATCGCAGCAGTGCTTACCCCCGTCGAACGTCCGCTGCTGCGCGAATACTCGGTCAAGGCGATCGGCGACGCGTTGCGCGAGGGGCGCTTTCTGGTGAGCTTCCCGCGCGGTGCGCTTGGCCCCGGCCCGTCGCGGGTGCTGCGCGGAATGCTCGATGAGCTCGGCGCACCGGCCGAGGGTGTGGCACGGCTCGAGCCGCTGCAATCGCGCGCCGCGAGCCTGCATTTCGGGCTCGAGCCGGAAGGCACGCACTGGGTGCTGAAATGCTATCTCGAGTTCGCCGATGGCGACCGACCCGAGCCGGGTCTCGCCTTCCTCGCTCTGAAATGGCGCGACGATGGTGCATTTGCGCTCAGCGACTACCGCGATGCCGGG
This sequence comes from Salipiger bermudensis, assembly GCF_017309175.1. Classification (NCBI taxonomy): domain Bacteria; kingdom Pseudomonadati; phylum Pseudomonadota; class Alphaproteobacteria; order Rhodobacterales; family Roseobacteraceae; genus Salipiger; species Salipiger bermudensis. Next base: position 239,497 of record NZ_JAEKJV010000004.1, read on the forward strand.
CCACTCCCCGCGCCGGAGCTCGCCAAAAGGATCACCGCCGGGCTGCCCGAGGGAGCGGTGCGCGATGCGCTGCTGAGCCTCGCCGCCCTGCCCACTCCGCAGCCGCTGACGCTGCTCGAAGTGACGGAACCCGGCAACCCGCGTCGCTCGCTCGACCTCAACCTCACGCCGCTCGGGGCGACGCTCGGCGACCACGCCGAGAGCCTTACCCGTCTTCTCGGACCGGCCTCCGCCCTGCTGCTCGCGCGAGAGGCCGCGCGCCCGCTCGGTCATGTCGCCGCCGGAACCGCCCGCGACGGGCGGCCCTTCGCGACGCTCTATTACGGCGCGCATCGGGTGCGGGGGGCGTTGTGATGGACGGACAGACCTCCGGAGGCATCCACCGTGCACGCCGCGCCGACCCGAGCCTCGACTTCTGTCTCTGGCCCTATGACCCGCCCGCGCTGCCCAACCGCGAGAGCTGGCAGAGCGCGGCGCTGCTGTATCACTCCTTCGCCATCGCCGGGCTGCCGCCGAAGATGCTGGAGATCTGCGACGCGCTCGTCGGCGCCAACGGTCCGTTCCGCACCGTCTGGGGGCTCAAGCACGCCGATGGCCGGCTGAGCTGGGAATTCTATTTCTACGATTACGCCCGGCTGGGCCGGCGCTTCGACACCCGTGCCCTGCACCGCGCCATCGGCCCGCTTGTGCCGATCACCGCACCGCTCAGCGGCGACAGCCGGCCCTATTTCATGTTCTCGGTAGAGTTGACCGTCGAGCAGCTGCAGGGTGGCGCCATCGACCAGATCGACCTTTATATCGGGAACCCCGGGAGCAGCGTCTCGTCGGGCATCTGCTATGGGCTGACGAAATCCGGCTTCGAGATGCGCAACTTCTACTTCTTCTTCAACGCGCTCCGCGAGACCGACGCTATCCGCGCCAAACTCGCCGAGACCGCGCAGGCGGCGGCTCCGGTCTCGCCAGAGCATTGGCTCTGGCCCGAGATCACCGCCCAGACCATCGTCGTCGCCAACAAGCGCCACGCCGACGGGGTGTATTTTTCGAGAATCCCCGCCGACCAGACGGTGCTCTGCCTCGACCGACTGGGCTATCCCGAGCCGATCCGCGACTTCTTCCGCACCAACCTGCACCGCTTCGGGCATCTGCTCTTCGATATCGGCTACGATTGGGAGGCCACGCCCGAGGGCGGGGTCCGATACACCAAGGGAAGCGTCTATGGGATCCTCTGACCGCCTCCGCCCCGACGCCGCGCTGGAGGCGCGCAAGGCGCTCGATCTGCCCGGCGTGCGCGCCGGCGTGACCACGCCCAAGGCCATCGCGCCGGACGAGCGGCTGTCGCTGCGCGATCACGACGACTACGTCAGCGTGACGATGGAATTTCGCTGCAACCTCAGATGCGTGCACTGCATGATCGAGGGCACGATGGACCGGCTGCAGCCGACCCCCGCGCCGCTTTTCGACAAGGTGCTTGAGGAGCAGCGCGTACATCGTCGCTGGCGCGGTCTCATCCTGACCGGCTCCGAGATCACCCTGCGTGCCGACCTGCCCGATCTCGCCCGCGCCGCCCGCGCTGCCGGTTTCGAGCGGGTCCGCATCCAGACCCACGGTGTGCACCTGTCGCGGCCCGGGTATGCCGACCGGCTGCTCGAGGCCGGCGTGAACGAGTTCTTCGTCTCGGTCGCCGGGGCCGGAGCAGCCAGCCATGACGCCATCACGCAGGTCCCCGGCGCGTGGGACAAGATGCTCGCGGGGATGGAGTATCTCGACCGTCACGAGGATGTGCGGCTGCTGACCAACACGGTGATCACCTCGCTCTGCTATCGCGATCTGCCCGAAATCGTCGCCGCGCTTGGCCATCTCGAGCGGCTCGTGCAGATGGAGTTCTGGAACTTCTTCCCGATGGCCGAACGCGACGACAAGCGCCTCGCCGTCGCCTTCCCCGAGCTGATGCCCTACCTGCGCGATGCGATCCTCGCCGCGCGCGCGGCGGGCCGGTTCGTCGAGGTCAAGAACGTACCCGAATGCCTGATGGGCGAGCTCTCGGACGCGCTGGTCAATGCCCAGCCGCTGCTGATGATCGACCCGGCCTTCTGGCAGGAATTCGACCGCAACCAGTTCCACCGTTGCCCGCACCGCGCCGCTTGCTCCTCGACCGAGTGCCTCGGCCTGACACCGGCCTATATCGCCCGCTTCGGCGACGAGGCCGAACAGCTACATCCGCTTATTTCGGATTGAAATTTTCTTTTCTCGCTCGCTTTATCCGGATAGCCTTCGAAACTGGAAACCGGTGTGGGTGGCGAACTGACCCAGAGGGAGGGATCAACGTGACGAAACAACTGATGATCTACGAGCGGGCTGTGCCGATCTCGTCCGAACGGCACCGCGACTGGTCGCTCGAGGCCGACCGCAACTATGCGTTTGCGAAAGAGGTCAACTCGGTGCCGCTGCTTGCCGCCGAGTTCATCGCCGCCGCCACCGATTACGCCATCGTCTTCGCCGGTGACGACAAGAATATCTTCCCGTCGGTCATTCTCGGAATGCGCGCCAACGAGAACAACGCCGTCGATGCCGAGGGCAACTGGACCGGCGGCTACGTGCCCGCCTTCCTGCGCCGCTATCCTTTCGTCTTCGCCCGCTCCGACGACGGCAAGACCTTCACGCTCTGCATCGACGAGGAGCACGAGGGCTTCAACAAGGACGGCAAGGGCGAACGCCTGTTCGACGCCGAGGGCAAGCGCACCCGCTACCTCGAGTCGATGCTGACCTTCACCCGCGAGTACCAGGGCCTCTTCGACCGTACGCAGCTGTTCTGCAAGCGGCTGATGGAGCACGACCTTCTGAAGCCCGCGCAGGCGCAGTTCAGCCTCCCCGGTGGCCAGTCGGCGCAGCTTGGCGGCTTCTTCACGCTCGACCGCGACAAGCTCAAGGCGCTGCCCGCCGAGGTGCTGGCCGAGATGGCCAAGACCGATGAGCTCGAGCTCTGCTACGTGCACCTGCAGTCGCTCAACAACCTGACGCCGATGGCGCGCCGCATCGCCGCGTCGCAGGCGGCGGCCCCGGAAACTGACGAGGCAGCGGTCTCCGAAGACGCCTGATGCGGGTCACCATCGTCGGGGGCGGCTCGGCTGGCTGGATCGCGGCCGCCACGCTTCAGGCGCAACTCAACGGGACCGGCCCCGGGCCGGTCTCGATCACCGTGGTTGAAAGCCCGAAGGCCCCGCGCATCGGGGTCGGCGAGGCCACGATCCCCACCATGCGCGACATGCTGCGCCGCTTCGGCCTGTCCGAGCGCGGCGTGCTTGCGGCCTGCGATGCCAGCTTCAAGCACGGCATACGCTTTGACGACTGGTCCGGACCGGGCAGCCGCTGCCTGCACCCGTTCCATCGCCACGCCCTGCCCCGCGACATCGCCGCCCGCTGGCTGGCCTCTTCCGGAGAGCCGCCCTTCGCTGCCATCGCCTCGGCACAGGCGGCACTGATCGCGCATGAGCGCGCGCCCCGCCCCGCGGGTGCGCCCGAGTTCACCGGACCGGTGCCCTACGCCTATCACCTCGACGCCGAGAAATTCGCCGAGTACCTCGCGGGGCAACTGACCTCCAGGGGCGTGACCCGGCAGAGCGCCCATGTCACCGGGGTGCTGCGCGAGGGAGAGACCGTCACCGCGCTTCGCACCGAGGACGGCCCACCGCTCAGCGCCGATCTCTGGGTCGACTGCACCGGTTTTGCCGGGTTGCTGCTGCCCGAGGAGGGGCGCGACTGGGTGTCCTACGCCGACCGCCTGCTCTGCGACCGGGCGGTGACCATGCGGGTGCCCGAGGATGACCCGGCCTACACCCCGGCGCCCTTCACCCGGGCCCGCGCGCTCGAGGTGGGCTGGTGCTGGGATATCGGCCTGCGCCACCGGCGCGGGCGCGGCTACGTCTATTCCTCCGCTCATCTCAGCGATGACGAGGCCGAAGCAGCGCTGCGCGCCGAAGAGGGCCAGCACAGCGCCGAGCTGCCCACCCGGGTAATCCATTTCACCCCCGGACGGCGCGCCGCGCCGTGGCAGGGCAACGTGGTGGCGCTTGGCCTTGCGGCGGGGTTCCTCGAGCCGCTGGAGAGCACCGGACTCTTCCTCGCGGATTTTGCCGCGCGCGCGCTGGTCGAGATGTTTCCCGCCGCGCCCGGCCTTCCGATGCAACCGCTGGCGCGGCGCTACAACGCGCTGCTGGCCGAGATGCACGACGATCTCGCTGATTTCCTCGCCCTGCACTATGCGGTGGCGCAGCGCCGTGACACGACCTTCTGGCGCGATGCTGCGGAAGCCGCGCTGCGCTCGGAGCGGCTGCGCGAACTGCTCGAACTCTGGCAGCTGCGACCGCCCTCATTCGCGGATTTCTCCTATCGCTACAGCCCTTTCTCGCACACCGCGTGGGAGTTCATTCTGCTGGGTATGGGGTGGCGTCCGGCCACCGCACCAGCGGGCACGACGCCCTGCGCTGCCCCGGCCGAGGCGTTGACGCGCCAGATGCTCGACGCGCTGCCCGATCACGGAACCCTGCTGCGGCACCTTACTCAGGCAGGCCGCTGAACCTCACTTCTGTGTGAGCCGGTGCGGACCAAGCTTGCCGCATCAAGCAGCGGACGCCAGAACGGCCTCACCATCAACCGACCGGACCTGCAGATGCTGCGCATCCTGGCGCTCTGTGCGACCCTCACTGCCCTGCTTGTCACGACCCTCCTGCCAATGGGGGCCGAGGCCTCGTCGCGTTGCCCCAGCACTCTGACCTTCGAAGACGTCTGCGTCGCACCGGGCGTCGCGCTTCCGACCCGTGCTCCGGTCAAGAAGCCCTGCTTCACCTGCACGGTCCCCGCGGCGCGCGACCTTTCCGTGCAGCCCCGGGTGACCCGGCTTGCGCGGATCGCGCCCGATGACGCCCCTGCCCCGAGCCGACCGGTACGCCCCGACCTCCGCCCGCCGCGGGCCTGATCTCCATTCCCTCTCATTGGCACCAAGAGGTGCCGGCTTTTCTGCGACGCCCCCGGGCGATCGCATCCAATGGAGATACGACACGATGACAACCAACACCCATCGCCCGGCGCTGCTGCTGCCGGTCCTCGCCCCGCTCTACCGCGCCGCGGCCCCTCTTACCGAGCTCTGGCTCCGCGTGATCAGCGGCGTGGCGCTCATGGTCCACGGCTGGCCAAAGATCCAGAACCCCACCGGTGCCGCAGGCATGGTGGAAGGGCTCGGCTTCGCACCCGGCTGGCTCTGGTCGATCCTGCTTGCTGTGACCGAGTTCGGCGGCGGCCTGCTGCTGGTGCTCGGCCTGTTCACCCGCCTCGCCGCCGGCGGCACCACCGTCGTGCTGCTGGTGACGGTCTACTTCCACTGGATCGCACGGGACGAGGGCTACAGCGGCGCCGAGTTGTCGCTGATCTGGTCGGCGGTGACCCTCACCTTCCTCGCCAAGGGCGGCGGCCGCTACTCTCTCGACCGACTGCTCGGGAAAGAACTGTGATGGACAGGCGAACCCTGTTGACAGGAGCGGGCGCTGCGGCGCTCGCCTCCACCCTGCCCGGGCTTGCCGCGGCGGCCAACAGCCTGCCGCTCTCGGCGCCGGTCCGCGTTGGCCGCGTGACCCTGCGCTGCCGCGACGCCGAAGCGCTTGCGGCGTGGTACCAGAGCGCCGTCGGCCTGCAGGAGATCACCCGCGAGGGCGCCACGATCTGGCTCGGCGCGGGTGGCGAGCGACTGCTCGGCCTGACCGAGCGCAGTGGGCTCGACCTGCCGGGCCAGCAAGAGGCGGGCCTCTTTCACACCGCCATCCTGCTTCCCTCGCGCCGCGATCTCGCCAACTGGATCGCGATGGCGGTCGAGCGGCGCATCCCGGTCGACGGCACCGCCGATCACCGGGTCAGCGAGGCGATCTACCTCACCGATCCCGAGGGCAACGGGGTCGAGATCTACGCCGACACCCCGCAGGCGGGCTGGCGCTGGGTCGATGGCGAGGTGCAAATGGGCTCCTACCGGCTCGACCTCGAGGGCATCATGGCGACGCTCGGGGCCCTGCCGCCGCTCTGGACCGGGGCACCGGCGGGCACGAGCATCGGCCACGTGCACATGAAGGTGGGCGATGCACCCCGTGCGGGACGCTGGTGGCAGGAGACGCTCGGCTTCGACGCGGTCAGCAGCCGCGACGATGCGGTGTTCCTCTCGACCGGGGGCTATCACCACCACATCGCCGTCAACCAGTGGCTCAGCGCCGGTGCGGGACGGCGGTCGGAGCGCACCACGGGGCTCGAGCTGCTGGAGCTGCTGCGGCGCGATAGCGGGCCCATGGAGCAGTTCGAAGACGACTGGGGCACCGCGATCCGGCTGGCCTGAGACAGGCGCCGCCTTCGCCAGCAGGGCGGCGCACCGCATCCCGGCCTCCGCGAGGGTCGCCGGGATGCGCCTTACCTGACGCGCGCGCGCAGCTTGTCGGTGCAGAGCTCCATGAGCAGCACGATGGCAAAGATCACGAGGATGATCATCGAGGCGTTGCGGTACTGGAAGAGATCGAAGGCCACCTTCAGCTCCTGCCCGATGCCGCCGGCACCGACGAGCCCGAGCACCACCGACGAGCGCACCGCCTTTTCCAGCGCAAAGAGCGAGGAGTTGATCAGCGACGGCATGATGTCTGGCAGCACGCCGCCGACCAGAACCGAGGCGCGGTTGGCGCCGATGGCCCGCAGCGCCTCCTGCGGCTCGCGCTCGGCATCCTCCATCGCCTCGGCGAAGAACCGGCCGCAGAAGCCGATGGTGTCGACCATGATGGTCATCGTGCCCGCCACCGCGCCAAGGCCCACCGTCGCCACGAAGAGCAGTGCCCAGACGAGGTCCGGGATGGTGCGCAGCAGCGAGACGAAGGCCTTCACGAGGAACGAGCCGCGCCCGAGCGGCGACAGCCCCCGCGCCGAGAGCCACGCGATCGGCAGGCTGAGCACGATGCCGATGGCCGCCCCGGCAAGCGCGATCTGGAAGGTCTCGAGGATCCGCAGCGCGATCCGCGCGAGGAAATCCGCCTCGGTATTGGGCGGCAGCATCCGGCCCACGAGACGCAGCATCCCCGGCACACCATCAGCCAGTTGCCCCAGCGAGGGCGCGACGTTGTTCATCGACACCAGAACCAGCGCGCCGACGGTTACCAGCGCGGCGAAAGAGGCGGGCGACAGCCCGCCCATGCGGTCCGGGGTCGGCAGGGGGCGGGGATCAGCCATGGAAGGTCTCGTTCAGATCGGATTGCGAGACCCGGCCGCTCGGCTTGTCGAACAGCACGCGCCCCTGTTTCAGCGCAACCACGCGGGTGGCGTAGTCCAGCGCGTGTTTCATGTCGTGCGAGGTGAACAGCAGCGTGATCCCCTGCCCACCGCAGAGGCTCTGGAACAGGTCCATCACGTTGCGCCCCGACACCGGGTCGAGGCTCGCCGCGGGCTCGTCGGCGATCAGCAGCCGGGGTCGGCGCACGAGCGCGCGGGCGATGGCGACACGCTGCTGCTGCCCGCCAGAGAGCGCGTCGGCACGCATCATCGCCTTGTCGGCCAGGTTGACCGCGTCCAGCGCCTCGAGCGCGCGCTGGCGCCACGGCTCGGGCGCGATGCTGTGCGAGAAGGCGCGCCAGCTGCCCGGAGCGCCGAACAGCCCGTGGATGACGTTCGACAGGACCGTGCGGCGCCGCACGAGGCAGTGTTTCTGGAACACGAAACCGGTCTGCTGGCGCAGGTGCTGGCGCTCGGCACGGCTGCCGCCGCCCTGCATCCGCGCCCCAAGGCAATCGAGCTCACCGCCGCTGATCGGGTGCAGGCCGATCAGGCATTTCAGAAGCGTGGACTTGCCGCAGCCGTTGGAGCCGATCAGCGCGATGCGTTCGCCCGGCTGGATCTGCAGGTCGACGCCGCGCAGGATCATGCTGCGACGGTCATAGGATTTGGTCAGGCCGCGCGCGGTGATCACCGGCGCCACCGCGAGCTGCGCCGTCTCGGGCGGGGCAGTCTGGAGATCGAGCATGAGGGCCTCCGAAAGGATGCCGGGCCGCAGCGGCCCGGCACCGTCCGATCCGGGGATCAGTTGCCGACGAAGGACGAGGTGTCGACGCCGATGGTCTGGTACATCGAGCGCACGTAGTCGTAATCGCCGTCCTTCACTTCGCTGAGGAAGAAGCCGCCCTTGTACTTCTGGTTGTCGTCGCCCTGCAGGACCGCCTGCATCAGCGTCTCGCCGTTCTCGACGAACGCCGCCTTCACCGCGGCGACGGCCTCGGCATCCGCATCGGCGCGGGCCACGAGGATGTCGTTCGGCAGGTCGCGACCACGGGCAATCACGGTGAAGGACTGCTCGGGGAAGGCCTCGCGGATGCTCGCAAGGTGGCCCTCGTTCATGCCGACGGCGGCGACATCACCGCGGATCAGCGCCTCGACGGCGACATTGCGCGAAATGATCTGCGGCATGTAGTCGGTGTTGTAGGCGAGGCCGAAATCCGACAGCACCTGCGCCGGTCCGAGGTGCTGGGAGGTCGAGCCGACCGACCCGAAGGTCACGGTCTTGCCCTTCAGGTCCTGCACCGTCTTCACCGGGCCCTCGCTCAGCGCGACGATCTGCGCATAGTAGTTCGGGCGCTGCCAGGCGGTGACGATCTGCGCGTCGGTCAGCTCCTTGATCACCGCGTACTCGGCGGGGCCGGTCAGCACCAGGTCGACCTGGCCCTGGTTCAGCGCCTCGACGGCGGCAGTGCGCGAACTCACCGCGAAGAGCTCGATCTCTTCGCCGGAGATCTCTTCGAGCGCGGTTTCGAACGCGGCGAATTCCTGTTGCAGGGCTTCCAGCCCTTCGATGTCGGTCACCGCGAATTTCAGCGGATCGGCAAGGACGGGGGCGGCGACGGTGAGCGCGAGGGCAGCGGTCGCGGCGAGGAGAGAACGGATCATGCTGTGGTCTCCAAAGAAATGGGTTGCTGTGTACACAGGAGTGTCACAGTTAGGGGTCATAGGGGGTTCCGTTGACAGTTTCGTGACGACCGGAGCAAAGCGAAGAATGACCGAGAATTGGACGATCACCGGCGGAGAGGTGCTGGCAGGCGGAGCCCTGACCCAAGGGGCTCTGCACCTTGCCGGAGGTCAGATTACCGAGGCAGCGGCGCCTGAGGCACGCCGTTTCGATGCCAGCGGCGCATGGGTGCTGCCGGGGATCGTCGACCTGCATGGCGACGGGTTCGAGGCGATCGTGCAGCCGCGCGCCGGCGTGCACTTCCCCTACCCGCTCGCCTTTGCCGAAGCCGACCGGCAGATGCTCTCGAACGGCATCACCACCGCGTTTCACGCGCTGACCGTGTCGTGGGAACCGGGGCTGCGCAGCATCGAGGTCGCGCGCGAGCTGGTCGCAGCGCTCGAGGCGGCCACGCCGGGGCTGCGCTGCGACACCCACCTCAACATCCGCTGGGAGACCTTCGCGGTCGATCATGTCGAGGAGGTGCTGGGCTGGCTCGCGCGCCGACCGGGCGACATCCTGTCGATCAACGACCACACCACCGCGAACCGGAGCCTCGAGGCGGGCTCGAGCAAGGTCAAGCGCATGGCCGCGCGCATGGGGATAAGCCCGGAAGAGACCAAGCGCATGATCGACGACGTCTGGGCGCGACGCGACGAGGTGCCGGGCGCCACGGCGCAGATCTGCGCCGGCGCCACCGCGTGCGGCGCTCCGATCCTGTCGCACGACCAGTGCAGTGCCGAGGACTGGGCCGAGGGCAACCGGCTCGGGATCACGGTGTCGGAATTCCCCATGACCGAAGACGCAGCCGCCGCCGCGCGCGCCGCCAGCGAGCCGGTGATCCTCGGGGCGCCCAACGCGCTGCGCGGGCTGAGCCACAACGGCGCGCTCTGCGCCACCGCCGCGATCGGCGCCGGACTCTGCGACGTGCTGGCCTCGGATTACTACTACCCGGCGCCGCTGCACGCCGCGTTGCGGCTCTGGCAGACCGGCGTGCTGCCGCTGGCCGACGCGTGGGCTCTGGTCTCGACAAACCCGGCGCGGGCAGCCAAGCTGCATGACCGGGGCGAGATCGCGCCCGGGAAGCGCGCCGATCTGCTGGTACTCGACCCCGAGAGCCGCGAGGTCCGCGCCGTGTTCGTGAATGGGAGAAAAGTGCTCGACCGTGTCTGACATCTCGCCCGAGAACCCGATCCCCGGCGCGCATCCGGAGTTCGCGGCGCTGGCGACGCGGCCCTACGCGCCGAAATCCCTTCGCGCGATCTGGTTGCAGATCTATGACCGGCTGGCGGACGCCATCGAGCGCGGCCTCGTGGCGCCCGGCGCGAAGCTGCCCGGGGAGGTGCATCTCGCCGACCTCTTCGGAGTGAGCCGGATCACCGTACGCCGCGCCCTCGCCCTGCATCAGAGCGAGGGCAAGCTGCAGGCTCGCAAGGGGGTCGGGATCTTCGTTCGGCAGAAGCCGCGCTACTTCGAGATCCGCAACGACATGACCTTCGCCGACTCCCTCGTCGCCGATGGCGGCGAGATCTCCACCCGCACCTTGCTGCTCGAGCGCGGCCCGGCCAGCGCCGAGGCGGCACGGCTTTTCGGTCTGTCTCCCGGCGATCCGGTGCTGAAGCTGCACCGCCTTCGGATGCTCGACAGCGCGCCGATCTATGTTTCGCGCAAGGAGTTCCCGCTGGCGCGGTTTCCCCGCTTCGAGGCGGATTACGCGGAAAGCGCATCGGTCGTCGCGGTCTATCGCGCTACGGGGATCGCGCATTACCGCCGCGCCGAGACCCGGGTGCGCGGCGGGCTCGCCAGCCGAGAAGAGGCCGAGATCCTCGGCCTCACCCCGAAGACACCGGTACAGCACGTCACGTCGATCAACCGCGATCCCGACGGCGCCGCAATCGAACTCAACCGCGGCTGCTGGCCGATGAGCAGCGTCGAGCTGGTCTTTACCAGCGACGGCTGAGGGCGTCCTGTCGGATCCGGCGCATGAAAAAGGGCGGCCCGCAGGGCCGCCCGTCCGCTGTCACGAGAGCGTCGCGCTTACCAGGAGGTCAGCACGGTGCCGTGGTACTTCTCGTCGATGAACGCCTTGATCTCGGGGCTGTGATACGCGTCGATCAGCGGCTTGACCCAAGGCTGCTCCTCGTCCCCTTCGCGCACCACGATGATGTTCACGTAAGGATTGTCGGCGCTTTCCATCGCGATCGAGTCTTCCTTCGGGTTCAGACCAGAAGCGATGGCGTAGTTGGTGTTGATCAGCGCCGCGTCGAGATCGGCCAGCGACCGCGGCAGTTGCGCCGCATCGAGTTCACGGAAGCGGATGTCCTTGGGGTTCTCGACGATGTCGAGCACGGTCGGCACAAGGCCGGTGCCCTCGGCGAGGGTGATCAGTCCGAGGCTTTGCAGCACCAGCAGCGCGCGGCCACCGTTGGTCGGATCGTTCGGGATGCCCATGGAGCCGCCCTCGGGGAAGGCCTCCATGTCGGTGATGCTGTCGGAGTACACGCCCATCGGGGTGGTGATGGTGGTCGCAACCGGCACCAGCGCGAAGCCGCGGTCATTGACCTGATTGTCGAGATAAGGCTCGTGCTGGAACGAGTTGGCCTCGATGTCGCCATCGGCCAGCGCTTGGTTCGGCACCACGTAATCCGAGAACTCGACCACGTCGATGTTCAGGCCCATGGGCTCGGCGATCTTGGCCACCTCTTCCATGATCTCGGCATGCTCGCCAGGCGAGACGCCGACCTTGATGTCCTCGGCAGAGGCGGTGCCGGCAATGAGCGCCAGCGCGGAGACGACGGGGATCAGTCGCTTCATGGGAATTTCCTTCCTTGGTGCATTCTTCTGATGCTTGATTTAGGGATCAGCGGCCGCGATTGCGCGGCGCGCGCTTGTCGACCAGTCTGGCCAGCCCCTCGCCGAGGGACTGCACGAGCTGGACCAGCACGATGAGGATGACGACCACCGCCAGCATGACCTCGGGCATGAAGCGCTGGTAGCCGTAGCGGATGCCGAGATCGCCGAGCCCCTCGCCACCGACCGCGCCGACCATGGCGGAATAGCCGATCAGGCTGACCACGGCGAGGGTCAGGCCCAGAGTGATGCCGGGCAGCGCTTCGGGGATCAGCACCTTGCGGATGATCTGCAGCGGCGTCGCGCCCATGGCGCGGGCGGCCTCGATCAGGCCGCTGTCGACCTCGCGGATGGCGTTTTCCACCAGACGCGCGATGAAGGGCACGGCGGCGATGGTCAGCGGCACGATGGCGGCGGTGGTGCCGATGGAGGTGCCGGCGATCAGCCGGGTGAACGGGATGATCGCCACCACGAGGATGATGAACGGCACCGAACGGGTGGCGTTGACCACCAGCCCCAGCACCTTGTTCACCGCCGGAGACGACAGCAGCTCGCCACGCTGCGACACGGCGAGGTAGACGCCGATGGGCAGGCCGAAAATCGTGCCGAGCGCGCCGGAGATCGCCACCATGTAGAGCGTCTGCAGCGTTGCTTCGAGCAGCATGTTGATCAGGTTAGCCGACATAGCCCAGCACCTCCGTGAGCAGCTCGTGACGTTCCAGATAGGCGCGCGCCTCGGCGCCGCGACCGGCCTCGACCGAGACCAGCAGGTTGCCGAACGGGTGCGGGCCGATCTCCTCGATGGCGCCGGCGAGGATGTTGACGGCGATGCCGAGCTCCGAGGTGAGCATGGCCAGCATCGGGTCGGTGGCGTGGCGCCCGGCAAAGGTGATGCGGATCACCTCCTGAGCGGCGCCTTGCGGGCGCTCGGGCTGCAGGCGGTCAGCGATGAAGCTCGGCAGGGTGACGCCGGTGATGCCCGACAGGAACGAGCGCGTCGTGGAATGCTTGGGGTCGGCGAAGACGTCGTAGGTGGTGCCCTGCTCGACGATGCGGCCGCCGTCGATCACCGCCACGTGGCTTGCGATGTCACGCACGACGGCCATCTCGTGGGTGATCAGCAGGATGGTCAGGCCGAGATCGCGGTTGATGTCGGCCAGCAGCTTCAGCACCGTCTGCGTGGTCTCGGGATCGAGCGCCGAGGTGGCCTCGTCCGACAGCAGCACCTTGGGCCGCGTCGCGAGCGCCCGGGCGATGCCCACGCGCTGCTTCTGACCGCCGGAAAGCTCTGCCGGGTAGCGCCGGCTGAGATCCTCGAGCCCGACGCGGGCAATCAGGTCATCGACCCGCGGCTTGATCTCGGCGCTCGGCACGCCGGCAATCTCGAGCGGCAGCGCGACGTTGCCATAGACCGTGCGCGAGCTCAGCAGGTTGAAGTGCTGGAAGATCATCCCGACATCGCGGCGAATGTGGCGCAGCTCGGCGGCGCTGGCGCGCCCGACATCATGCCCGGCAACCGTCACGCTGCCCGTGGTCGGCTGTTCCAGCCCGTTGACCATGCGCAAGAGCGTTGACTTGCCGGCGCCCGAGCGCCCGATGATTCCGGTGATCGTCCCTGCCGGCACGTCGAGGCTCACGTCCTCGAGCGCCATGACCTGGCCCGAGCCCTTCTTTTCAAAGGACTTTCCAAGGGCCGCGAAGCTGATCGCGGCGCCCGTTGTCTGTTTCTCGGCCATCCGAGCCTCTCGCTAGCGTCCGGCCTCCTCCCGCGGCGCGATAGACCGGATTAGCCGGACGGACGCAAGGGTCTGTCTGCGCAAAACCGTTGTCCGCGGGGCAGCAGTCTCGACCGACAGGCGACGCCCGTCAGACGACGAGTCGGGTGGAGCGGCGGCTACCGGGCGTTGTTGCGGAGCAGGTCGCGATAGCGCTCGAGGCTGCCCTCGAGATGCGCCTTCATCGCCTGTTCCGCCGCGTCGGCATCGCCGAGAATGATGGCATCGATGATGCGGTCATGCTCGCTGACAAGCTGCGGGTTCGGCACGTAGGCGCGCGGCGGCCCGCGCCGCGGCTCGAGCTCGACCCGGGGCACCAGCCCCGGCCGGATCAGCGAGAGGAACTCGGGAAAGCGCTTGTTCTGCGAGGCCTCGGCGATGGCGTAGTGAAAGGCGAAATCCGCCTCCCGGGTCGAGGTGCCGGTCTCGAAGCACTTGGCCACCTCGCCCTGCGCCTTGACGATCTTGTCGATCTGCGCGCCCGAGCGCCGGGTCGCGGCCAGCGCGGCGGAGCGGATCTCGAAGGCGGACCGCAATTCGAAAAGCTCGATCACGCCCGACAGCCGCTCGGTGTCGAGATCGGAGAACGGACGCTGTTTCGCCTTCGACGGGTCGAGCACGTAGACCCCCGAGCCCTTGCGCGCCTCGATCAGCCCCTCCGAGCGCAGCTGCGCGAAAACCTCGCGCACCACGGTGCGGCTGACGGAATGCCGGCGCGTGAGCTCCGATTCGCTGGGCAGACGGTCGCCCGGCGCGAAATCGCCCTTGCCGATGGAATCCCGCAGCTCGTCGGCGATCACCGCGACACGGGTGCGGGCGGGAAGCGGCTCTGCGATCGGGGCCGCCATGTCGGCTGAACCTGTCTTGGACACGCGGCACGGCCCTTCTTTCTGTTACACAGATCTGAAAACTACCGGAAAGCGCGGCCCGCCGTCCAGCCCCATGCCCGGTGGAATTCGCCCTATGCATGCGAAATCCTGTATTGACCGCGCCAAATAATCTGTAATACAACTTGTCATACAGAATTGAAGACCCGCAACCGCCCCGGCGCTTGCGGCACGGGAGGACCAACACGTGATCATCACCGACGTCACCGCGCGGGTGTTCCGGCACAAGACGCGACGCCATTCCGACAGTGCCGGCCATGCCCATCCGGGCCCCGAACACGAGGTGCATCAGGGCATCCTGACGATCCGCACCGAGGACGGCCACGAGGGCCACAGCTTTGCCCCGCCGGAGGTGATGCGCCCGCATGTGCTCGACAAATACGTCCGCAAGGTGCTCATCGGTCAGGATCACCGCGACCGCGAGCGGCTGTGGCAGGATCTGGCCCACTGGCAACGCGGCTCGGCGGCGCAGCTGACCGACCGCACGCTGGCGGTGGTCGATTGCGCGCTCTGGGATCTGGCCGGTCGCACGCTCGGTCAGCCGGTCTACAAGCTGATCGGCGGCTATCGCGACAAGGTGCTGGCCTACGGTTCGACCATGTGTGGCGACGAGATCGAGGGCGGGCTGGCCACGCCGGAGGATTACGGCCGCTTTGCCGAAAAGCTCGTGGCGCGCGGCTACAAGGGCATCAAGCTGCACACCTGGATGCCGCCCGTGAGCTGGTCGCCAGATGTGAAGATGGACCTCAAGGCCTGCGCCGCCGTGCGCGAGGCGGTGGGGCCGGATATCCGCCTGATGATCGACGCCTTCCACTGGTATTCGCGCACCGACGCACTCGAGTTGGGCCGCGGGCTGGAAAAGCTCGGCTTCGACTGGATCGAAGAGCCGATGGATGAGCAATCGATGTCGTCCTACAAGTGGCTCGCCGACCAGCTCGACATTCCGGTGCTCGGGCCCGAAAGCGCCGCCGGCAAGCACTGGCAGCGCGCCGAATGGGTCAAGGCCGGGGCCTGCGACATCCTGCGCACCGGCGTCAACGACGTGGGCGGCATCACCCCCGCGCTCAAGACCCTGCACATGGCCGAAGCCTTTGGCATGAACTGCGAGGTCCACGGCAACACCGCCATGAACCTTCACGTGGTGGCCGCGGTGCGCAATTGCCGCTGGTACGAGCGCGGCCTGCTGCACCCGTTCCTCGAATACGACGACGGGTTCGACTACCTGAAATCGCTGTCCGATCCGATGGATGCGGACGGCTATGTCCACCTGCCCGACCGTCCCGGTCTGGGCGAGGACATCGATTTCGACCACATCGAGAACAACCGCGTGGCCTGAGGCCGCGCGCACCGGGATGTCACGAAACCTGAGGGAGGAGACATGAGACATCTGCTTGCAAGCGCCGCGGTGGCGGTGTTGATGGCCGGGGCCAGCCCCGTGCCGGCCGAAACGCCCGAGGATCAGCTGATCGTGGCGTTCAACATGAACAACGTCCTGACCATGGACCCGGCGGCCATCACGGGAGGCGAGGCCGTCCAGATCCTGAACAACGTCTACGACGCACTGGTCCAGCTCAACCCCGAGACCCGCGTGCTCGAGCCGCGGCTGGCGGAGAGCTGGGAGATCTCCGACGACAACATGACCGTCACCTTCACCCTGCGCGACGACGCCGTCTTCGCCTCGGGCAAT
Organism: Salipiger bermudensis; assembly: GCF_017309175.1. Taxonomy (NCBI): domain Bacteria; kingdom Pseudomonadati; phylum Pseudomonadota; class Alphaproteobacteria; order Rhodobacterales; family Roseobacteraceae; genus Salipiger; species Salipiger bermudensis. The sequence continues at coordinate 255,703 of NZ_JAEKJV010000004.1, forward strand.
CCGGTCACAGCGCATGACGTGGAATACAGCCTCAAGCGGCTGCTGACGCTGAACCTCGCGCAGGCCTCGGCGCTGAAATCGCGCGGCTTCGTCACCGAGGACATCGACACCTACTTCGTCGCCGAGGACGACAAGACCTTCGTCCTCACCCTGCCGCAGCAGGACGACCCCAAGCTGATCATGATGAATCTCGCCGAGGCCGGGCGCGGCTCGATCCTCGACAGCGAGGTGGTCAAGCAGCACGAGCAGAACGGCGACTGGGGCCAAGCCTGGCTTACCAACAACGCCGCGGGCTCCGGCGCCTTCGAGCTGACCCGCTGGCAGGCCAACGAATACGTCATCCTGACCCGCAACGAGCAGTTCTGGGAAGACGCCCCCGCGATGACGCGCGTATTGATGCGCCACCTCCCCGAAAGCCAGTCGCAGCGGCTGGGGCTCGAGCAGGGCGACATCGACGTGGGCTTCTCGCTCGCCGCGCCGGACCTGAAGGCGCTTGAGGCCAACGAGGACATCACCGTCGAGACCGTGCCCTCGGCCGGGTTCTACTACCTTGCCGCGTCGATGAAGGACGAGAAATACGCCGACCCCAAGGTGCGCGAGGCGCTGCGGCACCTGATCGATTATGATGGCATCAACGGCGCGATCATGCCCTTCTTCGGCGTCAAGAAGCAGCGCCCGATCAATTCCGGCGCCTTCGGCCTGCTGCCCGACCCGGGCTATGCGCTCGATGTCGAAAAGGCCAAGGCGTTGCTCGCCGAAGCCGGTTATCCCGACGGGTTCGACACCTCGATCCGGGTGATCTCGACCCAGCAGTTCCTCGACAGCGCCACCGCGATCCAGGGCACGCTGGCGCAGGCCGGGATCAACGCCGAGATCATCACCGGCGATGGCGGGCAGATCTACGGCGCCATGCGCGAGCGCAACTTCGAGCTGCTCGTCGGGCGCGGCGGTGGCGGCCAGCAGCCGCACCCGGACAGCAACCTGCGCGCGCTGATCTACAACCCCGACAACTCGGACGAGGCGGGGCTGACCAACTACCAGGGCTGGCGCACCTCGTTCTACGACGAGGGCCTGAACGAACAGATCGAGGCGGCGCTTGTCGAGGGCGATGGCGACCGGCAGATCGAGCTCTACGAGGAGATCCAGCAGACCATCGACGAGGTCGTGCCGTCGATCCAGCCGTTCTCCGAGCGCGTGGTCACCGCCGCCTATCAGGACGGCATCGAGGGCATCGTGGTCGACCCGTGGGTGACCCGCTTCGAGGACGTGACAAAGACCCCCTGACGTCGGCATCTCGCTGACGCTGAAAGGCGCGGGCCAGTCCCGCGCCTTTCGTTTTGCCATGTTCGGCTTGCGGCTTTCGGTCTGCCCGAAGCTCAGAGCTGCCGGGACAGGAACGCGACCGCCTCGTCGAGGGTCTCTGACGGGCAGGTATGCGCATGATCGTGAAAACCGGTATCTGGCGGCGGACCGCCCGCGGCGGTCGCAATGGCCGCAAGCGTGTCCCACGCCTGCGCCACGCTGTCCTCCGGCATGTGCCGATCGCCCCGCCCGGAGCGATAGAACTGCGGCTTGGCCCCGCAAAGCCCTGCGAGGTCGGGGAAATCCGCGTGATGGGCGAGGCCGGGATGCAACATCCAGAAGGCCGACTGCCCGCGCAGGAGCGGCGCGCCGGGGCGCATGAGGTCGGCCCTGCAGGCCATCCATGACAGGCTCGCATGCGCCTTGACCGCGCCGCAGAGCGCCGCCACCTGCCAGGCCCGGAAACCACCCCACGAGAACCCGAAGGCGCCGATCCGGGCGGCATCGATGCCGGGCTGCCGGGCCAGCCAGAGCGCCGCCTGAACGTCCTCGGCCGCGACAAGGCCCGCGAGCGACCAGCCGAGGCCCATGGCGTTGGCCGCCAGTGCCTGCTGCCCCTCCGCCCCGCCCTGCCAGCGCCGGCCCCAGCCCGGCGCGTCGAGGCAGAGCACCGCGAAGCCGGCTTCAAGAAACGCCTGCGCCGGGTCACGCCCTTCGTAAAGGCGCGCACGGGTGTCCTGCGAGGCAGGCAGGTCGAGCATCTTTTCCCAGCCGCAATCGAAGCTGCCGCCATGCTCGTGCAGCAGCAGGACGGCTGGATGCGGACCCGGCTCCGAGGGGCGCAGGAACACCCCCTCGGCCTGCGCCCCGGTGGCATAGTCGAGCGTCACGCACTCCCCGACGCAAGATCCCCGAGCCGGCGCGTCGCACTCGGGCAGTTCGGCGCGCCAGAGCGTGCCCAGCCGTTCGGCCCAGACGCGGAACGGCCCTCGCGCGGCGGCGAAGGCCAGGGACATCGGCAGATCCAGCCGCCGGCGCTCGAGGAACGCCGGCAGCGAGGGTGGCTCAGATCGCGCGTTCATATTCGAGGCTCGCGTCGATGAGCTGCTTGGCATAGGGCTGCGTCGCCCCGCCACCGGTAATCGCGTCGCGGTCGAGCACCTCGACGATGCGCCCGTGCTGCATGATCGCGAAGCGGTCGCACATGTGATCGACCACCGCGAGGTCGTGACTCACCATCAGGTAGGTGAAGCCCTTCTCCTGTTGCAGCCGCACCAGCAGGTTCAGCACCTCCGCCTGCACCGAGACGTCGAGCGCCGAGGTCGGCTCGTCGAGGAACAGCACGTCCGGTTCAAGGATCAGCGCGCGAGCGATGGCAACGCGCTGGCGCTGGCCGCCCGAAAGCTGGTGCGGGTAGCGGTCGAGGAACTCGACCGGCAGGCCCACGTCGCGCATCGCCTGCGCCAGACGCGCCTCGCGGTCGTCGAAGCCGTTGATCCGGAGGCCCTCGTCCAGCGCGGTGCGGATCGAGTGGCGCGGGTGCAGCGAGCCGTAGGGATCCTGGAACACCATCTGCACCGTGCGGCAGCGCTCGGCCACCGGCATCTTGCGCACGTCGTGCTCTCCGATACGCACCGTGCCGTCCCAGATATCGGTCAGCATCGAGGCGCAGCGCAGGATGGTCGATTTTCCCGAGCCGGATTCTCCCACGAGGCCGAAGCACTCGCCCGCGGCGACGTCGAAACTGACATCGTGCAGCACCCGGATCGGGCCGAAGCTGATCGAGAGCCTGTCGATGGTGATCGGTTTCATGCCTGCGCCTCCAGAGGTTCGAGCCAGCTGTCCTGCCGCGCCAGCACCGGCAGCGGCTCGCGGGTGCCGCCGATGCGCGGCTGTGCCGCGAGCAGGCCGCGCGAATAAGGGTGCTGCGCGTTGTCGAGATCGCGCGCGTCGAGCGCCTCGACAACGCGGCCCGCATACATGATCAGCACCCGGTCGCAGAACGCCCGCACGAGATTGAGGTCGTGGCTGATCATGATCAGCCCGATGCCCTTGTCGCGCACCAGCCCGTCGAGGATGCGCAGCACCTGCAAGCGCACCGTCACGTCGAGCGCCGAGGTCGGCTCGTCGGCGATCACGAGGTCGGGGTCGGTCAGCAGCATCATCGCGATCATCACCCGCTGCCCCATGCCCCCCGAGACCTCGTGCGGATAAAGGTCATAGACCCGCTCGGGGTCGCGGATATGCACCTGCTCGAGCATCGCGATGGCCCGTGCGCGGGCCTCGGATTTCGAGCATCTGACATGGGTGCGGTAGGCCTCGGCGATCTGGTGACCGCAGCGCTGGATCGGGTTGAGCGAGAACTTGGGATCCTGCAGGATCATCGACATGCGCTTGCCGCGCACGTCGAGCATCTGCTTTTCGGGCGCGTTGAGAAGGTCGACCTCCTCGAACTGCATCCGGTCGGCGGTGATCTCGGCGGTGTCGAGCAGGCGCATGATCGCCCGCCCCACGGTGGATTTGCCCGAGCCGCTTTCGCCGACGATGCCGAGCCGCTCGCGCCCGAGGGTGAAGCTCACATCCCTCACCGCGGGCGCAGGCGCCCCGGCATAGCGGATCGAGAGCCGTTGAATGTCGAGAACCGGATCCATGAATTACCTCTTGTTCATCTGCTTGGGATCGAGCGCGTCGCGCAGGCCATCCCCCAGAAGGTTGAAGGCGAGGCTGACGCAGAGGATCGCGATGCCCGGGAAGGTCACCAGCCACCAGCTGTCGATCATGTAGCGCCGCCCGGTGGCGATCATCGCGCCCCATTCCGGCAGCGGCGGTTGCGCGCCGAGGCCGAGAAAGCCGAGCCCTGCTGCGGTGAGGATCACCGTCGCCATGTTGAGCGTCAGGCGGATGGTCACCGAGGGCAGGCACATCGGCACAATGCTCTTCCAGATGATCCGCGCCGAAGACGCCCCCTGTAGCCGCGCCGCCGCGATGTAATCCGCCTGCCGGAAGGTCAGGGTCTCGGCCCGCGCAAGGCGTGCGATCGGCGGCCAGGCGGTCAGCGCAATTGCGATGATCGCGTTGTTGAGGCTCGGCCCGAGCGCCGCCACGAAGGCCAGCGACAGGATCAGCGACGGGAACGACAGAAAGATGTCGGTGATCCGCATCAGCACGGTGTCGACCTTGCCGCCAAAGTAGCCCGCAACGGTGCCGAAGAAGAGGCCCAGCGGCCCCACCACGACGGTCACCAGCGAGATGATGGTCAGTGTGATGCGCGAGCCGTGCACGAGCCGTGAGAAGATGTCCCGGCCAAGCTCGTCGGTGCCGAAGAAATGCGTGCCCGAAGGCGGCTGCAGGGTGGCCTGCAGGTTCTGCGCATACGGGTCGTGCGTGGCGATCAACGGCGCGAAGAGCGCCACGAGGATCAGCAGCGCCAGCACCACGAGCCCGAAGAGCGACGTGGGAGAGCGGGTCAGGAAGGCCACGATGTTGCGGGCCGCGATAAGGCTTTGCGGCATCCGGCGGCGCGGCACGGGGGCGGGTATGTCGCGGGTCATGCTCATCTCGTCCTCGGGTCGAATACGCGGTAAAGAATGTCGGAGAGGATGTTCAGCCCGATGAAGATGACGCCCACGATCAGCACGCAGGTCATCACGGCATTCATGTCTCCGATCAGCAGGTTGGAGGTCAGGTACTGGCCGAAGCCCGGCCAGGCGAAGACCGTCTCGATCAGCACCGCCCCCTCGAGCAGCGCGCCATAGGCCAGCGCCACGATGGTCACGAGCTGCACGCGGATGTTGCCGAAGGCGTGGCGCCACACGGTCTGTCGGCGGCTCAGCCCCTTGACCCGCGCGGTGGTCACGTATTCCTGCCCGAGCTGGTCGAGCATGAAGCTGCGGGTCATGCGTGTGATGTAGGCCGAGGAGGAATAGCCCAGCAGCGCCGCCGGCAGGATGATGTGGTTGATGGCGCTGCGGAACACCTCCCATTCCCCGGCCAGCGCGCTGTCGATCAGCAGGAAGTTCGTCCGCTCCGGCACCAGCCCGATATAGAACTGGCTCATCCGGCCGGACCCGCCGACCCAGCCGAGATTGGCGTAGAACACCAGCAGCGCGATCATCCCGGTCCAGAAGATCGGCATCGAGTGCCCCATCAGGCTGATCACGCGGATCAACTGGTCGGGCCAGCGGTCCTTGTTGACCGCCGCGATCACCCCGAGCGGCGTGCCGAGGCCGGCGCCGATGAGGATGGCGAAGGTGGCGAGCTCGATGGTGGCCGGCAGCACCCGGGCGATATCCTGCAGCACCGGCTGGCCGGTGCGGATCGAAGTGCCGAAATCCAGCGTCACCACGTCGCGCAGGTAAAGCAGGAACTGCTGCCACATGGGCTTGTCGAGCCCGAGCTGGCGGTAGACGTTCTCATAGACCTCGCGGGTCGCATCCTCGCCGACGATGGCGCGGACCGGATCGACCGGCATGATGCGCCCGATCACGAAGGTCAGTATCAAGAGGCCGAAGAGGGTCACGAAGATCGAGACTCCCTGTTCGGCAATGCCATTCAGGCGGCGTCTGTCGAGCCGCATGTTCCCCTCCCTCGCCGTCGAATCTGACGGCCTCTTTCAGTCATACACATCTACATAGTTGTTATACAGGTTTGCTTCTGTCAAGGTTTCTTAACAATCGCCGCCCCCTGATGCCGAAGCGAGACCCTTCGCCACACATCACGGAAGTCGCATGGACAAGGATTTCAACAGATGTCATACTTCAGATCCCTATCCTGTATGAGAAGTGAGCAAGCGAGCCATGGATATGCCAGCCAAGATGCGCCGTTCTGACCGCTCCGAAACCGGCCGCACGCTTGTCGAGACCGTGCGCGAAGCGCTGCGCGACCAGATCAGCGCGGGCCGCTATCCGCCGGGCACGCGCCTCCCGAGCGAAGCGCAGATGACGCAGGAATTCAGCGTCAGCCGCACGGTGATCCGCGAGGCCATCGCCTCACTGCGCGCCGACGGGCTGGTCGAGCCGCGACAGGGCGCAGGGGTCTTCGTGCTCGCGCCCCCTGCCCCGGTGGACTTGCCGTTCCAGAACATCGACTTCGTGCGCATCTCCTCGATGATCGAACTGCTCGAGCTGCGCACCGCGGTCGAGGCCGAGGCGGCAGCGCTGGCCGCGCAGCGCCGTTCGCCGGCGCAGGAAGAGAGGATCATCGGATGCCTGCGCGAGGTCGACCGCGCCGCCGATGCCGGTGAGCTGACCGTCGAGGCCGATTTCGCCCTGCATCTCGCCATCGCCGAGGCCACCAACAACCCGCGGTTCGGCGACTTCCTGTCGATGATCGGATCGAACCTGATCCCGCGCAAGGTGCTGACCGAAAGCGATTCCGAGCCGGTTCCGCGCGAGTATCTCGACGTAATCTCGGCGGAACACCACGAGATCGTCAACGCCATCCTCGATGGAGACGACGACGCCGCCCGCGCCGCCATGCGCCAGCATCTCAAGGGCAGCCAGGCGCGCTATCGGGCGCTGCTGCGGGCCGGCAGTTTCGGCAAGACTTGACGCTTCGGTGGCTGTCATACATATCTGTCATACATGTCGATAGCGGCGGTCACGCCGAAGAAAGGATGGATCATGACAGAGCCCCTGAAGACCTTCCCGGTGGTTTCGCCCGACGCCGGCGTGCAGCGCCAGGTTCTGGCGGACGCGCCCGAGCTGATGGTCGTGTCTTTCCGCTTCGAGGAGGGCGCCGAGGGCGCGCTGCACGATCACCCGCATGTGCAGTCGACCTATGTCGAAAGCGGGCGCTTCCGCTTCCACCTCGCAGGCAAAGAGTTCGAGGTCGGCCCGGGCGACAGCTTCGTCATCCCCTCGGGTGCGCGGCACGGCTGCGTCTGCCTCGAAGCCGGCCAGCTCGTCGATTGCTTCACCCCCCGCCGGGACGATTTCCTGTAAGCGCGGCCTCTTGGTCGGGTTCGTCCATCCCCATCAGCTGCCCGTCGCGCGACAGCGCCACCCGGCGCAGATGCCCGCGCGGGCTCAGCCCCATGATGCGTTTGAAGCAGCGTGAGAAATAATAGGGGTCGGAATAGCCGACCTCGGCCCCCGCCGCCCCGACGGTGAGGCCGGACTCCAACAGATGCGCCGCCCGCTCGATGCGGCAGAATTCCTGGTACTGCTTCGGTGTGCGCCCGATCCGGTCGCGAAAGGCGCGGTGGAAATAGTCGGGGTTGTAGGGCGCGTCCTCGACCACCCGCGCGGCGATCGCCGCCTCGAGCGGTGTGGCGGCAATCCTTGACGCGGCCTTCATCACCGCAAGATCGATGCCCGCGCCGGGATCGACCGGCACCGCTTCCTGCCGCCAGCCGAGAAACGCGTCGTCGACGAACGAGAGCAGCATCACCATGAACAGGTGATGCTGCGGCAGCGTGACCGAAGCCGGGGGCGCGCTCTGTCGGTAGTGCCGGATCATCGGGCCGAGCACCTCCCAGCGGGACAGGCGCACCTTCGGGCGCAAGCGCATCTGTCCGATGAGGTCCTGCGCCCCGTGCGCCGAGAGGGTGAAGTGCTGCGCGACGCCCAGATAGGTCTCGGGCCCCTCGTTCCAGCCTTCGAAGGGCGTGTCGCGCGGCAACAGCATCGCCTCGCCCGCCGACAGCGTCTGCAGGCGCCCTCCGATCCGGTAGTGCCCCCGCCCCTCGAGCGCGATGACAAGATCCTCGACCGGATTTTCCTTCTCGATCCGCCAGGTCGTGGCGTGCTGCATCCGGATTGCCGCACGCGTGAGCGTCAGCGTCAGGGCGCCCGGAGGAAACCGAGCCAGAGCGCCGCCTTCGATTTCATCCATCTTTTCCCCCATGATCGTCAATTTATCTCTCGCTCCCGATCTGTCACTAATTCATCATACAACTGAAGATGGCGCAACGCCGCGGACCGGAGGAGGCCCGTCGCGCCATCGGACGGAGCGCCGCACGCCCCGTGCTATCCGCAGTTCAGGGAGGGAAAATTGACGTTTATCTCAGGAAATCCAGCCTTGTCGCGAGGTACACCATGACCCGCACACGATCACTCGGGCTGATCTATCTCAGCCCTTACATCCTCGGGCTGATGGCGTTCACCGCGATTCCATTCCTCGCGTCATTCTATCTGAGCTTTACCGATTACAACCTGATGCAGCCCCCAAAATGGACGGGGCTGGAGAACTATATCGAGCTCTTCACCTCTGACCGAACCTTCCGCCGGTCGCTCTCGGTGACGCTGCTCTACGTGTTCCTGACAGTGCCGCTGAAACTCGCCTTCGCGCTCTTCATCGCCTACATCCTCAACTACAAGCTGCGCTGCATCAACCTCTTTCGCACCGCCTTCTACGTGCCCTCGATCCTCGGCGGCTCGATCGCCATCGCGGTGCTGTGGCGCTACATCTTCGCCACCGAGGGGCTGGTGAACATGGTGCTGGCATGGTTCGGGATCGAGCCGGTCAACTGGTTCGGCGATCCCACCAACGCGCTCTTCACCATCACCCTGCTGCGCTGCTGGCAGTTCGGCTCGGCCATGGTGATCTTCCTCGCCGCGCTGCAGAGCATCGACAAGTCGCTCTACGAGGCTGCCGCCATCGACGGCGCGAGCAAGCTGCGCAGCTTCGTCTTCATCACGATCCCGCTGATCACGCCGGTGATCTTCTTCAACCTGATCATGCAGATGGTCCAGGCCTTCCAGGAGTTCAACGGCCCCTACATCATCACCCAGGGCGGGCCGCTCAAATCCACCTACCTGCTGCCGCTCTACATCTACGACGAGGCCTTCAAGCGCTTCGACATGGGCTATGCCTCGGCCATCGCGTGGGTGCTTTTTCTCATCATCATGGCGCTGACCCTCGTGGCCTTCTGGTCCTCGAAGAAATGGGTCTTCTACGCCGGCGACAAGCGGAGCTGAGCCGATGACCGATATCTCACACGCCTCCGATGTCTTCACCGCCGGCGCCGACGCGCTCGCCGAGGCCCGCCGCCACCAGCGCATCCAGCAGCGCCGCGCCCGGGTCTCCGCGATCCTGCGCTACGCCATCCTCTTCGGCGTCGGGCTGGTCATGCTCTACCCGCTGATCTGGCTGGTCGGCGCCTCGTTCAAGACCAATGCCGAGATCTTCGCCAACCCCGGCTTCATCCCGCGCGAGCCCACCACCGAGGGCTACGTGCAGGGCTGGGAGACCTCGACGCCCTACACCTTCGGGCGGTTCTTCTGGAACTCGTTCCTGATCATCCTGCCCAAGACCATCGGCACGGCGATCTCCTGCACCATGGTGGCCTATGGCTTCGCGCGCTTCGACTTCCCGCTCAAGAAGCTGCTGTTCACCAGCGTCATCGCGATCCTGCTGCTGCCCAACGTGGTCACCCGGATCCCGCAATACATCCTCTTCCGCGAGCTCGGCTGGCTCGACAGCTTCCTGCCGCTCTGGGTGCCCTCGGCAATGGCGGGCGACGCGTTCTTCGTCTTCATGCTGGTGCAGTTCCTGCGCGCCATTCCCGACGACATGGAACAGGCCGCCCGCGTCGATGGCTGCAACTCGTGGCAGACGCTGCTCTTCGTGGTCGTTCCGATGCTGGCCCCCGCGCTGATCTCGGTCTGCCTGTTCCAGTTCATGTGGACGATGAACGATTTCCTCGGCCCGCTGATCTATATCAGCTCGGTCGACAAGTACCCGGTGAGCCTCGCTCTGAAGCTCTCCATCGACACCACCGAGGCCTTCGAATGGAACCGCATTCTGGCCATGTCGGTGCTCACCATCACGCCCGCGCTGGCCGTGTTCTTCATGGCGCAGAAGTACTTCATCGAGGGCATTTCCGCAGGGGGGATCAAGGGATAATGGCACGGCTTCAACTGAGAAATCTCGAAAAGGTCTATGGCGGTGCCTTCAAGGCGGTGCACGGGATCAACCTCGATGTCGAGGAAGGCGAGTTCATGGTGCTGGTGGGGCCCTCGGGCTGCGCCAAGTCCACCACGCTGCGGATGATCGCCGGGCTCGAGGAGATCACCGCGGGCGAGATCCGCATCGGCGATCGCATCGTCAACACGCTCGAGCCGGGCAAGCGCGGCATCGCGATGGTGTTCCAGAACTACGCGCTCTATCCGCATATGAAGGTGCGCACCAACCTCGCCTTCGGGCTGCGCATCGGCGGCGCCTCCAAGGCCGAGGCGGCGAAGGCGGTCGAGGAGGTCGCCAAGATCCTCGAGATAGAGCCGCTGCTGGACCGGCTGCCCAAGCAGCTCTCGGGCGGTCAGGCTCAGCGCGTGGCCCTGGGCCGGGCGCTGATCAAGAAGCCGGACGTGTTCCTCTTCGACGAGCCACTGTCGAACCTCGACGCCAAGCTGCGGGCCTCGATGCGGGTGCGGATCACCGACCTGCACAAGCGCCTCAAGCGCGAAGGCATGGCCAGCACGGTGGTCTACGTCACCCACGACCAGACCGAGGCGATGACCATGGGCGACCGCATCTGCGTGATGAAGGACGGTCATATCATGCAGGTCGCGACGCCGAAGGAGCTCTACGAGCAGCCCGCTAACCTCTTTGTCGCGGGCTTCATCGGCAGCCCCGAGATGAACGTGATCGAGGGTCACGTGGATGGCGGCGCTTTCCGCACCGGCGGGCAGGTGATCCAGCTTGGCGAGGCGCTGACCAGCCGCCTCTCGGCCAGCCCCGAGCGCGCCGCGCTGGGGATCCGGCCGCAGCACCTTACGCTGGCCACCGGCATCAACGGCGCGCTCTCGGCGCAGCTGCGTGGCGTCGAGTTCATGGGCCACGAGGTCTATCTCCACGCCCTGCTCGACGGGCGCGAGGTGACCACCGTCGCCAGCGCCGCCGAGTTCGAGCGCATGGACCGCTCGCTCGACACCATCCGGCTGCTGCCCGAGGCCGCCAACATGCACATCTTCGACCGCGACAGCGGTCGCAATGTCTCCCTGCGCGCGCAGGGCTGACCCTTTGGGAGGAGGACCCCGATGAAACTGCATCTGACAACCGCGCTGGCGCTCACGCTGGCCTCGCAGGCCACCGCGGCCGATCTGCGCATGTCGTGGTGGGGCGGTGAAAGCCGTCACGTTGCCACGCAGGAGGCGCTCAAGGTCTGTGGCGAGAAATATGGCCACACGGTCGCGCCGGAATTCACCGGCTTCGACGGCTATCTCGAGAAGCTGACCACCCAGATGGCCGGCAGCACCGAAGCTGATATCGTGCAGGTCAACTGGCCGTGGCTGCCGCTGTTCTCGCAGGATGGCGAGGGCTTCCACGATCTGACCGAGCTGTCGGAGACCATCGACCTGTCGCAATGGTCCGATGATCAGCTCGCCACCGTCACCGTGCAGGGCAAGCTCAACGGCCTGCCGCTGTCGACCACGGGGCGGGTGTTCTTCTTCAACACCACCACGCTCGAGGCGGCTGACATTCCGGTGCCCTCGACCTGGGAAGAGTTCTTCTCCGCCGCTGCCGCGCTTCGCGAAAGCCAGGGCGAGGGGTACAACCTCTTCAACGCGGTGAAGGAGACCGCGCAGCTTCTGGTGACGCTGGCCGTGGTGCAGAAGACCGGCAAGGATCTGGTCGATCCCGAGACCAACCGCGTCGCCTGGAGCCCCGAGGAGCTTGCCGCAGGCATCGCCTTCTATGGCCGCTTGATCGAGACCGGCGCGGTGCGCAGCCAGCAGCAGGAGGCCGGCGAGGGCAACGTCAATCTCTACGAGAAGCAGGACTGGGCGCAGGGCCGCATCGCCGGCTCCTACGAGTGGGACACGACCTATTTCAAATATGCCGACCCGCTCAACGAAGGCCAGACCATCGACAGCATCGCCCCGATCCGTTTCGAGGATGCAGTGACCGATGGCGCCTACCGCAAGCCCTCGATGCTGTTCGCGATCTCGCGCAATTCCGACAACCCGGAGGCGGCAGCAGAGATCGTCAACTGCATGCTCACCGAGCCCGAGGGCATCGATGCGCTCAAGGACACGCGGGGCCTGCCCGCCTCGAAGGTGGCTGCGGACCGGCTGATCGAGGCCGGCATGATCAAGCCCGAGATCGTCAAGGCGCATGAGATCGCGATGGAGGCCAGCGGACCGGCGATCTCGCCCTTCAATGAGCATCCCGAGCTGCGCGGCGCCTTCATCGACGCGCTCGAGGAGTATTCCTACGGCATGATCGACGAGGTCGAGGCTGCCGAGGTGATCATCGACGCCGCCAACGACGTGCTGAGCGACTTCGACTCCTGAGCCCCCGGCCGCTCCGGCCAGGCGCCGGGGCGGCCACTCTTTCCAGACCAGAGGTCCGACCCATGCCCAGCATCCGACTTGCCGCGCGCTCCGCGCGGTCGGTGGCCCTATGTCTGCCACAACCCGGTGCGCGCTACACACTCTCCCCTGCCATTCCTTGGCAGCTGACGCGCGCCGGCGAGACCGTCGCCCGGGGCGTGGCGGCGCAGGTGGGTCTGGCGTTGCACGAACTCGCGCCCGCCACGCTCTACCATCTCGAGGCGGAGGGCTTCGCGCCCTTCGCTTTCGAGACCGCCGCTTGCGCCGGAATGGTGGACATCCGCGATCACGGCGCCATCGCCGACACGGCAGACACGCCCGAGGCGGCGGCCGAGACGGCCCGCGCCATCGCCGCGGCCATTGCCGCCGTGCCCGAGGGTGGCACGGTGCTGGTGCCGCCGGGGCACTATGTCGCCGGGCCCGTCGAACTGCGCAGCCGCATGACCCTGCACCTTGCCGAGGGCGCCGTGCTTGCCGCGCCAAGCGCGCGCGAGGGCTGGCCGATCCTGCCCGCCTGGCGGGACGGCGAGATGCTCGGCAGCTGGGAGGGCCTGCCGGAGCCCTGCTTCGCCGCGCCGCTCCACGCCATCGGCGCAAGCGACCTCACGATCTCTGGCCCCGGCACGCTCGACGGTGGCGGTGACCGCGGCGACTGGTGGACCTGGCCCAAGGAGACACGGCAGGGCGCGCGCCGCCCGCGTGGCCTGCATCTCATCGACTGCACCGACACCACGCTGCTGGGCTTCACCATCCGCAACGCCCCGTCCTGGACGATTCACCCACAGGGCTGCCAAAGGCTTTCCGCCGCCGCGCTGCGCATCGAGGCGCCGCATGACAGCCCCAACACCGACGGCTTCAATCCCGAGATGTGCGAGGATGTCGAAATCACCGGCACGCATTTCTCGGTCGGCGACGACTGCATCGCCATCAAGGCGGGCAAGCGCGGCCCCGATGGCGAAAGCGCCCATCTGCGCCCCACCACCGGCATCAGGGTGCAGCACTGCCTGATGGAGCGCGGCCATGGCGGCGTGGTGATCGGCTCGGAGATGTCGGGCGGCGTGAGTGATGTGACGGTGGCGCATTGCGAGATGCGCGGCACGGACCGGGGCCTACGGATCAAGACCCGCCGCGGCCGTGGCGGCAAGGTCGAGGAGATCCGCTTTCACGACGTCACGATGGAGGGCGTGCAGACCGCCTTCGCCGCCAACGGGCATTATTTCTGCGACCCCGACGGCCATGCGCCCTGGGTCCAGGACCGCGCCCCCGCGCCGGTCGGCACGGGCACGCCGCATGTCGGCAGTATCGTGATCTCCGACGTGGAGATCAGCGGCCTGGCCCACGCGCTTGGCGCCTTTCTTGGCCTGGCAGAAGCCCCCTTCGGGCCGATCACGCTCGAGCGGGTGCGCGTGCTCTCGCATGACCCGGCAGCCCGGCCCGCACCACCACTGATGGCCGCCGGCGTCACCCCGCTCAGGCATGCAGGCCTGCTTGCCGAACAGGCCGAGATCATCGCCCCCGGCCTCCAGATCCAGCCCGGCGGCCTGACAGCCGCCGACTCCCTCGAAACCGCCAGAGCCCCGGAGCGCCAATGACCCCTTTCTCCTATTTCGACGCCTTCGCCAGCCGCTACGAGCATTACAAGGACGGTCGCTGGTGCTACGAGGATGGCTGCATCTATCGCGGGCTCGTGCTGCTGCACAAAGCGACCGGCGAGGCGCGCTGGCGCGACCACCTGTTGCGGCTGACCGGGCCGCAGATCGCCGCCGACGGCACGTTGCAGGGCTTCGATCCGGACGAGTTCAACATCGACAACATCCTCGCCGGGCGCTGCCTGTTCCACCTTGCCGACGAAACCGGCGACCCGCGTTACATGGCCGCCGCCGACCGGCTGGCCGATCAGCTCGCCGCTCATCCCCGCACCCAAGCCGGCAATTACTGGCACAAGAAGCGCTACCCCGAGCAAGTCTGGCTCGACGGCATCTACATGGGCCTGCCGTTTCAGGTCGAATACGCGCAGCGTCGCGACCGGCCCGAGCTGATCGACGACGCCATGGCCCAGCTCGAGCGCGCGCTTGCCCTCACCGCGGGGCCGGCGGGGCTTTATGTGCATGGCTACGATGCGGTGCGAGCGCAGGACTGGGCCGACCCCGAGACCGGGCGCTCGGCCGCGGTCTGGGCGCGTGCGGTGGGCTGGCTCGCCATGGCGCTGGTCGATCTGGCCGAGCTCGTCCCCGAGCGCGCGCCACTGCCCCGCACCAAGGCGCTTCTCGACGCGGTTGTGGCGCAGCAGGCGCCCTCGGGCCTCTGGCCGCAGGTGCTCGACGCGCCCGCGCTGGACGGCAATTACGAGGAAAGCTCGGCCTCTGCGATGTTCGCTTATGCCCTGCTCGGCGCCGCCCGTCTGGGGCTGACGCCCGAGGCTGTGGCGGGGCGCAGGGCGTGGGAGGCGCTGGTTTCGACGCGGCTCGAAGAGACCAGCGGCGTCACCCGGCTGACCCGGATCTGCCACGTGGCGGGGCTTGGAGGGTTCGAGGGCGTCTATCGCGACGGCTCGCCGGGCTATTACACGCGCGAGAAGATCGTCGCCGATGACGCCAAGGGCGTCGGGCCGCTGATGATGGCCGGAGCGGAAGTCGTGCGGGCGGGGCTGGCGGCCGAAACCGCCTGACCCCCGCCGAGCGCCGGCCCCTCAGGCCGGCGCGAAACCGAAGAGCGCGCGCGGCGTGTCGACCAGTGTCATGCGCCGCGCCTCGTCATCGGGCAGCCACGACATGGCAAGATCGAGCAGATGCGCGTCGTCGGGATAGTCCTCGGTCTTTTGCGCGGCGTTGTGCGGCCAGTTGGTGCCCCAGACGATCCGGTCCGGCGCGTGCGCCCCGATCTCGCGCGCGACCTCGGCGATGTCGGGGAAATCCGGCCCGCCGCTGCGCGAGCTTTCGTAGCAGCCCGCGAACTTGAACCAGCAGCGCCCGCCATCGAGCAGCCGCTTGATGACATCCACATGCGCGGACGTCGCGCCGGCGAAGATCTTGGCGTGATGATCCAGCACCCAGCGAGACTTCAACGCCGCGAGACGCGACTCGAGTTCTGGCAGGGCCGAGCCGTCGAACTGCACCGCCAGCATCCAGCCAGCGTCGGCGGCGATGGCATCCACCGCCTCGAGCGCGTCGAGCCCGACCGCGCCGCCGGGCAGGTCCATGATCCGCGCCCCCACGATGCCGCCCTCCGAGAGCCGCGCGATCTCGGCCTCAGTGGTCTCCGGCGTGATCACGCCCACGCCCCGGGCGCAGTCGCCCATCTGGGCCAAGCAGGCCAGCAGGCTGGCATTGTCGGTGCCATGCGCGTTGCCCTGGGTGACCACCACCGCGTCGAGCCCGAGCCAGCGCATGGTCTCGCGATACATATCCGGCGTCGGCAGCGGATCGGCCGGCCGACCCGTGCCGTCTTCGCGCATGGCAAAACCCGGCAGGTACATGTGCATCTGCGTGTCGACCGCGCCTTTCGGCATCGGCGTCCGGGGCTTCGCTCCCGAGAGCTTTCGGTCGATCATGCCGCCTCCGGTGCAAAGCGCGCCAGCGCGGCGCGGTCGATCTCGATGCCGAGGCCGGGCGCGTCGGGGATGCGGACCACACCCTGCTCGTGCTCGATGGGGGTCGTCACCACCGCCTGCCGGAACGGGTTGTGGGTGCGGTCGAACTCCATGATCGGCTCGACCGGGTTGACCCGCACCGGGTTCGGCACCATCGCCGCCATGAACTGCAGCGCCGCCGCGATCTGCACCGCGGTGCCCCAGACATGCGGCACCAGCCGCACCCCGTGCAGGGTGCAGAGATCCGCCACCCGTCGCGCCTCGGTGAAGCCGCCGACCCCGCAGAGATCCGGCTGGGCGATGTCGACGCAGCCCGAGGCCAGCGGCTCGGCAAAGCCCCAGCGGGTGTGCCAGGTCTCGCCGCCCGCAACCGGGATCGGCTGGCTTTCGCGGACCTTGCGATAGGCGGCGAGCTGCTCGGGGACCACAGGCTCCTCGAACCAGTCGATGCCGTACTTCGCAGCACTTTGACCAAGGCGGATCGCCTCGATCGTGTCGTAGCCGTGATTGGCGTCGATCATCAGCCGGGTCTCGGGACCGATGGCCTCGCGCACCGCCTCGATCACGCGCAGATCCTCGTCGACGCCGAAGCCGATCTTGATCTTCACCGCGTGGAAGCCGGCCTTGACGTGGCCGGCGCATTCCTCGGCATTGTCGGACACCCGGTCGACCCCATCGCGCTTGAACGAGCCGGTGGCATAGGCGCGCACGCTGTCGCGCCAGCGCCCGCCGAGCAGCACCGAAACCGGCTGGCCAAGCGCCTTGCCCTTGATGTCCCAGAGCGCGATGTCGATGGCCGAAAGCGCCGTCACCGTCACCCCGCGCTGCCCCTGATCGCGCAACGCGTTGTAGAGCGTTGCCCAGACCTTCTCGGTCTCGAGCGCGTTCATGCCCTTGAGCCAGCCGGCATAGGCGGCGATGGCGGCGGCATTGGGCCCGGCCGGGCCGAGCGCCTCGCCCCAGCCGGTGGTGCCGTCCTCGCAGATCACCTCGACCAGCAGGTGCACCCGCTTGTCGAACCGCATCGAGGCGCTCTCGAAGGCGGTGTCGAGCTTGTGCTCGAGCAGATGCGTGCGGATCTCGGCAATCTTCATGCGTGTGCCTCGATCAGGTCCTTCAGGATCTCCTCCTCCTCGCCGGTGAGATCCGACAGCGGCGAGCGCACCGGCCCGGCATCGAAGCCCACGAGACGGACACCGGCCTTGATGGCCGCGACCGCATAACCCTTGCGGCGGGCGCGCAGCTCCATGAATGGATAGAAGAAGCTCTTGAGGATGTCCTCGCATGTGGCGCGATCGCCGGCCCGCAGCGCGGCATAGAACCTGTTGGCCAGCGCCGGGACGAAGTTGAACACGGCGGAGCTGTAGGTTGTGAATCCGGCGCCGAGATAGGCCTCGGCGAAGAGCTCGGCGGTGGGCATGCCACCGAGATAGGTCAGCCGGTCACCCATCTTGGCGGTGACCTGACGCACCAGGCCGATATCGCCGGTGCCGTCCTTGAAGCCCACGAGGTTGGGGCAGGCATCGCAGAGCCGGGCCAGCGTGTCGGCTTGCAGCACCGCGTTGTCGCGGTTGTAGACCATGACCCCCATCCCCGTCGCATCGCAGACCGCCTTGACGTGAGCGTAGAGCCCTTCCTGCGGCGCGTCGATCAGGTAATGCGGCAGCAGCAGGATGCCGTCGCCGCCGGCGGTCTCGACCGATTTCGCGATGCCCACGGCGATCTCGGTGCCGTAGCCGCAGCCCGAGACGATGGCGGTGTCGCCGGCGGCCTCCTTGGCGGCGGAGACGATGGCCGGGATCTCCTCCGGGGTCAGCGAGAAGAACTCGCCGGTGCCGCCGGCGGCGAAGAGCACC
Organism: Salipiger bermudensis; assembly: GCF_017309175.1. Classification (NCBI taxonomy): domain Bacteria; kingdom Pseudomonadati; phylum Pseudomonadota; class Alphaproteobacteria; order Rhodobacterales; family Roseobacteraceae; genus Salipiger; species Salipiger bermudensis. The sequence goes on from NZ_JAEKJV010000004.1 coordinate 273,726, forward strand.
GGGGCGTCATAGCCCGAGAGCCATTCCACATGCGCCTTGTAGGGCTCGGGGGCGAAGCGATTCTCGGCGTCGAACGGCGTCACCGGGAAGGAGAGAAGGCCCGATCCGAGGGCGGTCTTGATCTGTTGCGGGTCCATTGGGCAGTCCTCTATTGGCGGGGTGCAGGGGCGCTGCCCCTCTTGGCCTGCGGCCAATTCACCCCGGGATATTTTCGGCCAGAAGAAGAGCGGGCCGGGTGAGAGGGGGCGCCGTCATGCGGGGCGCCCCACGGCTGGGTCAGGTCAGGTCGTCGGGCAGCACGCCTTGGGGGATGTTTTGGTAGCAGACCGGGCGCAGGAAGCGGCGGATCGAGAGCGTGCCCACGGAGGTGGCGCCGAAGTTCGTGCTGGCCGGGTAGGGCCCGCCATGGACCATGGTGTCCGCGACTTCGACGCCGGTGGGGAAGCCATTGACCAGAACCCGGCCGGCCTTGCGCTCGAGGATCGGCAGCAGCGCGCGGGCGTCGGCGGTGTCGCCCTCGTCCATGTGGATGGTGACGGTGAGCTGGCCCTCGAAACCACGGGCGAGCTGGGCCATCTCGGTCTCGGAGGAGACGCGGATCACCAGCCCGAGCGGGCCGAAGACCTCTTCCCCGAGCGCGTGGTCCTGCAGGTAGCTGGCGGCATCGGTCTGGTAGAGGTTGGGCCTGGCGTTGCGGCCCTCCTGCTCGGTGGTCAGCACCGGCTTGACGGTGTTGCGCCCGTCGAACCGGGCCTTGCCGTCGCGATAGGCCTGGGCGATGCCCTCGGTCAGCATGACTTGTGCCGGGGCGTCGGTGAGCGCCTTGGCGGCGGCCTCGACGAAGGCGTCGCCCTCGGCACCGGTGCCGATCACCGCGATGCCGGGATTGGTGCAGAACTGGCCTGCCCCCATGGTGAGCGAGCCGGCCCAGCCGCTGCCGATCTCGGCGCCGCGGGCGCGGGCGGCCTCGGGCAGGACGAACATCGGGTTGACCGAGCCCAGCTCGCCGAAGAACGGGATCGGCTCGGGACGCTGGGCGCAGAGATCGAACAGCGCGCGACCACCGCCGAGCGAGCCGGTGAAGCCCACCGCCTTGATCAGCGGGTGCTGGACCAGCGCCTGACCAACATCGCGCTTGCCGCCCTGGATCAGCGAGAACACGCCCTCGGGCATGCCGCACGACGCGATGGCGGCGTGGATCGCCTCGGCAACGATCTCGCCGGTGCCGGGATGGGCCGAGTGGCCCTTGACCACCACCGGGCAGCCGGCGGCCAGCGCCGCGGCGGTGTCGCCGCCGGCGGTGGAGAAGGCCAGCGGGAAGTTCGAGGCGCCGAACACCGCCACCGGGCCGATCGGGCGCTGCATCATCCGCAGGTCGGGGCGCGGCAGCGGCGCGCGGTCGGGCAGCGCTTCGTCATGGCGGCGGTCGAGATAGTCGCCCTTGCGGATATGCTCGGCAAAGAGCCGGAGCTGGCCGGTGGTGCGGCCGCGCTCGCCCTGAAGCCGGGCCTCGGGCAGGCCGGTCTCTTGGGTGCCGATCGCGGTGATCGCCTCGGCGCGGGCCTCCATCTCGTCGGCGATGGCGTCGAGGAAGGCGGCGCGCTCTTCGCGGGTGGTGTAGCCGTAGCTCCAGAACGCCTCCTCGGCGGCCTCGCAGGCGCGGGTCACCAGCTCGGGCGTGCCGATGCTGAACCCGTGCGCGGGCCCGTGGGCGGGCTCGGAAGTGAAGGTCGCGTCCGAGGCGACCCAGTCTCCGGCGATCAGGTGCTTGCCGTGGGGGGTGAAGGTTTCGTCCAGCATGTCAGTCCTCCTTGCGGGATGGATGAATGGGTTCATCGGTGAAGACGCCGCCCTGATAGCGGGCGACCGCTTCGTTGGGGTCGGGGCGCGGCACGGTGCGGGCGATCTCTTCGGCGAAGGCGGCGGCGTTGTCCCTTGGCCGCCAGCCGAGGAAGGCCGCGTGGGCATTGTCCCACCAGCCGTGATCGTTGGCCGAGGCCCCCCAGACCATGGTGCAGCCGAGCCGGGGCGCGGCGAAGACCGCGGCGATCAGCGAGACGAAATCGTCTTCGCTGAACCAGGTCGCCAGCATGCGCCAGTTCTCGGGCTTGGGGGTGCAGGAGCCGATGCGCACCAGCGCGCTCTCCTGCCCGAACTTGTCGTGGTAGAGGCTCGCCACCGCCTCGCCGAAGATCTTCGACACGCCATAGAGGCCGTCCGGCCGGTAGGGCGCGGTGTGATCGAGCCGGGTGGTCTGGTCGTGGTAGCCAATGGTGTGGTTCGAGGAGGCGAAGACGATGCGCGGCATGCCATGCGCGCGCGCCGCCTCGTAGAGGTTGTAGACGCCGCGCAGGTTGGCGGCCTCGATCAGGTCGAAGCTGCGCTCGACGCTGATGCCGCCGAGATGGACGATGCCGTCGCAGCCCTCGACGAGGCGCATCACCGCGTCGCCGTCGCTGAGGTCGCAGGGCACAACCTCTTCGCCAGCCCCCGCGGGGGGCATCTCCGCCACGTCCGACAGGCGCAGGATCTTGGCGTGGCCGCGCAACTTGTCACGCAGCATGGTGCCCAAGGTGCCGGCGGCGCCGGTGATCAGGATACGGTTCATCATCTGTGTCACTCCATCAGCCCGGGCAGGGTCATCGAGAAGGCAGGCACGTAGGTGACCAGCATGAGCGCGCCGAAGATCGCAAGGTAGAAGGGCCAGATCGTCCGCACCGCTTGATCGATCCGCACGCCGCCGACGACGCAGCCGACGAAGAGGCAGGCACCCACGGGCGGGGTACAAAGCCCGAGCCCGAGATTCATCATCAGGATGACACCGAACTGGATCGGGTCCATGCCGAGGCCCACGACCACCGGCAGGAAGATCGGCGTGGTGATCAGGATCAGCGCCGCCATGTCCATGATCATCCCCAGCCCGAGCAGAACGAGGTTGAGCAGCAGAAGGATGACGATCGGGTTGTCAGAGATCCCGGTCACCGCGGTCGCCAGAAGATCGGGCACGCGGTAGAGCGTCAGCAGGTAGGAGAAGGCCGAAGCCGTCGCCACCAGCAGCATCACCAGCGCGGTGGTGCGCACCGAGGTCACCACGGCGGCGCGGAACTTCTCCCAGGTCAGCTCGCGGTAGACGAAGACCGTCACGAGGATGGCCCAGATCGCGCCGAACGCGCCGCTTTCGGTGACGGTCATCACGCCCGACAGCACGCCGCCGACGATGATCACCGCGGTCATCAGGCCCGGCAGCGCCACGATGGTGGAGATCGCCAGCGACTTGAAGCCCGGGAAGGTCTCGGCCGGGTAGCCGCGCTTGACCGCGACCACATAGGCCACCAGCCCGAGGCAGAGGCACATCAGCACGCCGGGCACGATGCCCGCGATGAACAGCTTCGAGACCGAGACGCCGCCCGCCGCCACCGCGAAGAGGATCATGTTGTGCGAGGGCGGAATGACCACGCCCGCCACCGACGATGTCACCGTGACGTTGACGGCATAGTCGGGATCGTAGCCCTTTTCCTTCATCACCGGCATCAGGATCGAGCCGAGCGCCGAGGTGTCGGCCACCGCCGAGCCCGAGATGCCGCCGAACAGCATCGACGATGCCACGTTGACCACGCCGAGCCCGCCGCGCATCCAGCCGACCGCATAGCTCGCGAGGCGCACGAGCCGCCCGGCGATGCCGCCCTGCATCATCAGCTCGCCGGCGAAGATGAAGAACGGGATCGCCAGCAGCGAGAAGACCGAGATCCCCGACAGCACGCGCTGGAAGCCGATGAAGAGCGGCAGGCCCTCGTAGAGGAACCCTCCCACCGTGGCGAGCCCGAGGGCAAAGGCCACCGGCATGCCGGTCAGCAGGCCGAAGAAGAACAGCCCGAAGAGAAGTGCCAGACCCATGGGTTCAGTCCTTGCCAGTCAAGTCTTGGCGGTGGCCAGCGCCACCGCTTGATACAGTGTGAAAATCGTCGTCAGCGCGCCGCAGATCGCCATAGGAACTGCCCGCAGCCCCTCGGTGACGCCCAGCATCGGAACGCGGCGGGGCCAGAGGCTCTGGGCCAGCGTCCAGCCCTGCCAGAACAACACGATGCCGAAGACCAGCATCCCCGCCAGCGCCATCCAGTGCAGTGGCACGCGCAGGACCGACGGCAGCATCTCGCGGATGAACTCGATGGAGAGGTGACTCTGCGTCCAGACCCCGGCGGCGCCGCCGAGGAAGGTGATCCAGACCACCAGCAGAAGCGCCACCTGCTCGACCCATGTAGGGGTGTCGTTCATCACGTAGCGCCCCCAGACCAGCCAGCCGAAGATCGCCACCAGCACGACCAGCCCGGTCCCGGCCACACCGACGCAGCCCTTGGCGAGCAGATCCAGCGCCCGCTCCACCGGCCCCATATCGGCGACTGCCTTGTCCTGAGGTAACATCGCCCCCTCCCTGAATGCGGCCCCGAGTGCGGCCCATGAGTCCTGAGTGCGTCAGACCCCGGCCCGAAGGCCGGGGCGCGCGACGATCTTACTCGACCGCCTGGATGTCGCGGATCAGCTGCTCGAGATCCGGGTTCGCCTCGATGAACTTGGCATAGACCGGTTCCATCGCGGTCTGGAACGCCATCGGATCCTCGACCTCGTTGATCTCGACGCCGGCCTCCGAGACCTGGGCACGGGAGGCGTCGGAGCGCTCGGCCCAGAGCTGTCGCTGCTCCTCGGCGGCGGCAATCGCGGCTTCGCGCACCAGTTCCTGATCTTCGGGCGAGGTGTCATCCCACACCGACTTGGCGACGCAGATGCACTCGGGGATGATCAGGTGGTTGGTGATCGAGTAGTACTTCGCCACCTCGTAATGGTTGGACGACTCGAAGCTCGGGTAGTTGTTCTCGGCGCCGTCGATCACGCCGGTCTTGAGCGACTGGTAGACCTCGCCATAGGCCATCGGCGTGGCGTTGCCGCCAAGGCTGTCGACCATCTGCACGTAGAGGTCGTTGCTCATCACACGGAACTTCAGCCCGTCCATGTCGGCGGGCGTCATGATCGGCTTCTTGGTGTTGTAGAAGCTGCGCGAGCCGCTATCCATCCACGACAGCGCCACGATGCCCGCCTCGGACAGAGCATCCGAGAAGCGCTGGCCGATTTCGCCATCCATCGCCGCGTGCATGTGATCGACATCGCGGAAGATGAACGGCAGCGACAGCACGTTGGTGGCGGGCACGATCTCGCCCATCGGGCCCATGTTGAAGTTGCCGACGGCAATGGCACCGGCGCGCAGCTGCTCGATGGCGTCGGGCTGGGCGCCCAGCACACCACCCGGATACACCTGCGGCTCGATGCGGCCCTCGGTGGCGGTAGCGACATCCTCGGCAAAGCTCTCGAGCGCGGTCACGTTCGGGTAGCCCTCGGGGTGGATCGCCCAAGTGCGCCAGGTCTCGGCCATGGCGGGGGTGGCAAGCAGCGCGAGCGCAAGCGCGGAAGTGGTCATACGAAACATGGTGTTGTCCTCCCTGACAGTCGGCAGAGTCGAGTCTGCCTGAGCGATATATGACCAACTTGTATGATAACTGTCAAGCGTCGCGAGAATGTCGATTATATTCACTTTATATCATACACTTACCCGAAAACCTTTCGCAGTTGCAGAAAGATCGCCATCAATATTGATATGACAGATTCTGCGACCCAAAGGAAAAGGGCCCCGTCACATGCGACGGGGCCCTGACAGCAATCAGGTGGCAGGGTCAGCGCGCCAGCCAGCCGCCGTCGACGTTGAGCACGGCCCCGGTGATATAGGTCGCCGCGGGCGAGGCGAGGAAGGCCGCGGTGCCGCCGATGTCCGAGGCATCGCCCCAGCGTCCGGCAGGGATGCGGTCGAGGATCGCCGCAGAGCGCTCGGGATCGTCGCGCAGGGCCTGGGTGTTGTTGGTCGCGATATAGCCTGGTGCGATGGCGTTGACGGTGATCCCGTGCGGCGCCCATTCATTGGCGAGGATCTTGGTCACCCCCGCGACGCCGTGCTTGGCCGCCGTGTAGGCGGGCACGCGAATGCCGCCCTGGAACGACAGCAACGAGGCGATGTTGATCACCGCGCCCGGCATGTCCTGCGCCAGCAGCGCCTTGCCGAAGGCCTGGCAGGTGAAGAACAGCGCCTTGAGGTTCACGTCCATCACGTCGTCCCAGTCGGCCTCGGAATAATCGACCGAGTCGGCCCGGCGGATAATCCCGGCATTGTTGACGAGGATCGAGATGCCCGCCCCGTCGAATATGTCTCGAGCGGCCATCGGGTCGGCGAAATCGAGCAGCAGGCTCTCACCCGAGCCGCCCGCCGCGGCGATCTCGGCGACGGTTTCATCGCAGGCCCGGCGCCCGGCGCAGATCACATGCGCGCCCTGCCCCGCCAGCGACACCGCGATGGCCTGCCCGATGCCGGTATTGGCGCCGGTCACCAGTGCCTTGCGCCCCTCCAGAGAGAATGCCCCGGCCATCAGCGCAGCTCCTTGGGCTGGATGAACTCCATGTCGGTGTAATCGACATTGTCGCCCGCCATGGCCCAGATAAACGTGTACTCGCCGATCCCGGCACCAGAGTGGATCGACCAGGTCGGCGACAGCACGGCCTGCTCGTTTGCAACGAAGAGATGCCGCGTCTCAGTCGGCTCGCCCATCAGGTGCAGAACCCGCGCATCCTCGTCCATGCCCCAGTAGAGATAGGCCTCCATGCGGCGGTCGTGGATGTGGCTGGGGATGGTGTTCCAGACCGAGCCGTCCTCGAGCGAGGTGTAGCCGAGGATCAGCTGGCAGCTCTCCATCACCTGCGGGTGGATGAACTGCTTGATGGTGCGCTTGTTTGAGGTCTCCGACGCGCCGAGCTTGACCTCGACACAATCGGCGACGGTCACCAGCCGCGAGGGCAGCGTCCGGTGCGCCGGGGCCGAGGTGATGTAGAACCGCCCCTGCCCGCCGAAGGTGACCGCGCCGCTGCCCATGCCGAGATAAAGCACGTCGCCGCGGTTCATCTCGTAGGTCTCTCCACCGGCCTCGACGGTGCCGGGCTCGCCGATGTTGACGATGCCCATCTCGCGGCGGTCGAGGAAGCTGTCGGTCTTGGTCTCCTCGACCTTGTCCAGCGTCAGCGTGCCGCCCGCGGGGACCGCGCCGCCCAGCGTGAAGCGGTCGTAATGGGTGTAGACGAGACGGATCTCGCCATCGGCAAACATCCCCTCGCCAAGGAAATGCGACCGCAGCGCGGTGGTGTCCATCCCCTTGGCATGGTCGGGGTGAATGGCGTGGCGGGTTTCGACGGTAAGCATGATCGATCCTCTTCCTTGATGTCCTCCGGCCGGGCGCGGCCCCGTCTGACAGCAGATTTTGTCAGACAGTCTTCCCCTGCCGCTCATTTCTGACATATGACTTGCATTATTTGTATGACAGATCAAGAGGCGATCGATTTGGCCCGCCACTTCCCTGCGGGGTGCCACTGATAACGCAGAACAACGTGCCGCCGAGCAGCCCGAGGTCGGGCGCGTCCGCCCACCACGGATGAAGCGCGCGCCTCTCCACTCATCGTGCAGCCACCAACCGAGCCGCGTCGGGCGGCACCGCGCCCGCCAAACCGCCCTACATGGTCAGCGTGACCTGTGCCGGTCGGAACCGCCAAAGCGGGCGCGAACGCCCAGCCGGAGCCTGTGGCAGACCAGCGCCTTTCGAGAAGGCTTTTGAACGCAACAGTTTACATCGGCAACCAAGCCGTGCATTTGCTTGACGCGGTAACCAGAGAATTTGTTAGCGCGCCCTGAACCTTTCCTGAGCTCGACAAGAAGTGACGCCAGAAGATGACCGCTGACCCTACCGCCTTTCGGGGCTTCGACGAGGCCCTGCGCCGGCTTTACCTTCTGGCGGTCGAACCGGACCTGTCTTTCGAGGACAAGGTCGGTCGCCTGCTCGAACTTGGCAGTGCAGCCCTCGGGCTCGAGCTTGGCATCGTCAGCGCGATCGACGAACAGGTCTACACCTGCAGCTTCGTTCATGGCCCGGACTGGGCGCCGGAGCCGGGCACCCGCTTCGACGTCGACGGCACCTATTGCCTTCACACGCTTCAGGCCAATGACGTCACCGCCTTCTATCACGCCGGCCAAGAGCACATCTCGGACCACCCCTGCTACCTGAATTTCGGCCTCGAGAGCTATATCGGCGCGCCGGTGTTTCGCGGAACGATCCGCCACGGCACGCTGAACTTCTCGAGCCCGGACCCGCGCCAGCAGCCGTTCTCCGCTCAGGAGCGGGAGTTCGTCGGGTTTCTTGCGCGCTGGCTCGGCAACGAGTTGCACCTGCGCGAAGAGCGGCGGCAGCTGCGCGCGCAGAGAAGCCTCTTTGCCGCCGTGATCGACGCGGTGCCCGAGGCCGTCATCGTGGCCGATCCCGACCGCCGCGTCTCGGTGGTCAACCCCGCCGTCCAGGAGCTTTTCGGCTACAGCCCCGACCAGCTTGTCGGGCGGCAGACAGCGGTGCTTTACGAGGCGCTCGACGACTACGAGGCCATGGGCAAGAAGAACTTCAACCCCGGCTCGCATTATCAGCGCGACCGCTTCGCCATGTCCTGTCGCCGGGCGGACGGGTCAGTCTTCGAAGGCGCGGTCTCCTCGGCGGATGTGCGCACCGAGGCAGGCGAGCATCTGGGCTATCTCGGGGTGATCCGCGACGTGACCGAGGAAAGGCGCTTCGAGCGCGCCAAGGACGCGTTGATCGCGACCGTCAGCCACGAGCTGAAGAATCCGATTGCGGCGCTTCACGGGGCGCTCCGCCTTCTTGCCGCACGCGAGACGGATCTGCCCGAGGAGAGCCGCAAGCTCCTCGAGATCGCGGAGCGCAACGCCGCTGCCATCGAGCGCATGACCGGCGACATCCTCGATCTCGAGAAGCTGCGCGAAGACGGCGATCGCGCGGATTTCCATGCGACGCCGCTGCTCCCGCTGCTCGATGACGCGCTTGAATCGATCCAGCCCTACGCGACCGAGCGCCATGTCCGTATGGAGCTGAAACCCGCAGCCCCCTCGCCCGCCCTGCCTCTGCACGCGGAGCGCATCCGGCGGCTGGCGTCCAACCTGATCTCGAACGCGATCAAGGCGTCGCCCGAGAACGGGCTCGTCACCGTCGGCCTGACCACGGACGGGCGCGGTTTCTGGGTGCAGGACCGCGGCCCGGGCATCCCTGTCGCGCTTCAGCCGAAGCTCTTCGAGCGGTTCTCGCGGGCCCCGAGCTACCGGGTCGACGAAGGCAGCGGGCTGGGACTGAGCATCGTGAAGGCGATCAGCGACCAGCATCTCGGCACCATCGACATAGAGACCGCGGAAGGCGAAGGCACCACCTTCACGGTGCGGTTCCCGGCGTCCGAGAGCGCGTCGCTCGACGCAACCGGCTAGCGCCGGCGAGAACGTGTCGGGCGGTCGCGACACCTGCCTGCGCGTACCCGGACCTGCCGATGACGATCGCAGCCGGGCAGCAGCTGCTCAGAGGCCGTCGAGATCAAGCCGGTAGACCCGCGCGGCGTTGCGCCCGAAGACGTCGCGCTTCTCATCCTCCGAAAGCCCCGAGAGGATGTGCTTGTAGGCGTTCAGCGTCGGGATGAACCCGGCAGAGCGGCTGTCGGGCGGGAAGTTGGATTCGATCATGCAGCGCCCGGGTCCGAAGGCTTCGATTGCGAGCTCCACATGCGGGCGCCACGCCTCGGCAAGCTCGGCATAGCCGATCACGTCCTCGCGCTTTTCGAAGCCGAAGCCCGGCACCGGCATCCCGAGCCCGCCGACCTTGCAGAACACGTTCGGACGCTCGGAGAAGACCTTGAGATCGGTGGACAGGCGCGCGAAGGCCTCCGAACGCTCATGATGGCTCATGTCGACGCCGACGAAATTGCCGATATGGTTGAGCACCACCGTCAGGTCGGGAAACTGGTCGACCAGCTCGGTCAGGCGTGGCAGTGCCGTGTCGTAGGCCGCCGCGTCATAGCTCAGCCCGCGCGCCTGCAGCTCTGCCAGCCCGAGCGGAAAACCCGCCGTTTCGAGCAGCCCCGGCGGCGGGCGGTTGGTCATGATGAACTGGAACGGCCGTTCGTCGGGATAGTCCAGGGTGACCTGCCGGATGCCGCGATAGCGGTCGGGAGCAGCCTGCATGCAGCGATCGAGCAGTTCGCCGACCTTCGAGCCGAGGCTCAGGTCGGCATGGCCGATGATCCCGGCGGCAACCTTGCAGGGGCCGTAGCGCCCGGTCGCCGCCATCGCAGCCATTCCGTTGGCAAACTCGACCTCACCCAGCGGGCGCAGGTGTTCGGGGCCGTCGGTGCGGGCAAAGCTCTTGGTCTCGCAGTAGATCGAGGCGACGACGTTGTGCCCGCCCTGCGCATCCTCGAGATACTCCTCGAGCATGTAGCGGTTGCCCGGCAGGTCGAAGAGATGGAAATGGCTGTCGACGATGGGCAGATCCGGGTCGAGGATGGGCTCGTCGCGGCCCTCGTTGCGCTTGGTCTTCATCGGTTTCCGTCCTGTCCTTCGGTCATCAAGCCGTGTCGAAATCCGCGTCCGAGACCGGCTCCAGCCAGTCCACCGCCGAGCCGTCCACCGCCTCGGTGATCGCGATGTGGGTCATCGCGGTGCTGGCCCCGGCGCCGTGCCAGTGTTTCTCGCCCGCCTCGAACCAGACCGTATCACCGGCCCTGACCTCGCGCACCTCGCCACCCCACGTGCCGACGCGCCCGGCCCCGGCGGTGATCACCAGCAACTGGCCGACCGGGTGGGTGTGCCACACCGTGCGCGCACCGGGATCGAACGTCACCGCGCCGACCGCGAGGCGCGACGGATCGTCTGCCACGTGGATCGGGTCGCGGCGGGCATGGCCGGTGAAGTTGCTCTCCGGGCCAAGGCTCGAGGGCTGGCTGCCGTTTTCCTTGATCAGCATCGGGTCTCCTCCTCCGCGTTTTTCCATCACACTAGGCGTTGCGGCAGGGCGTGGAAATGACGCCGGAGGGGGCCAGCCCGGGGTCCGGGTGCGGCCATAGGGATTCTCTATGCCACCTCTCGGGCACCGCAATGGCCCCGCAGACCGTTGCCCCGAAATGTACGAGAAGGCGCTGCCGCCGTCCCGGCCCCCAGCTCCGATCCTTTCCAGAGGGCGCGCCTTTGGCATCCGCCCCCTGATGCGCTTGGGGCTGCCGCCCCGCCCGCGATCCTCTAGGCTCGCGCCAACCATGCAGTTTGAAAGGGAGGGCCCGAGATGACAGATCTGGCCGATCAGGTGGCCGCGCTGGCGGCGGAGGTGACGCGGCTGCGCGATCACGAGGCGATCCGGCAGGCGGTCTATGCCTATGCGCGCGGCGTCGACCGGGGCGATGCAACGTTGCTCGACCCCGCCTTTCACGACGATGCCGAGGACGATCACGGCAATTTTCGCGGCAGCAAGGCGGATGCGATGGCAGCGCTTGCGAAGAGCGCGGCCAATCCCGCCGTCACCGCCTCGGTGCACCATATCGGCAACATCCTGATCGACCTGCGCGGCGACGTGGCAGACGTGGAGACCTACTTCATGGCGTCGCAGCGCCGCGAAGAGGATGGGCGGCTCTGGACCCGGATGCGGGTCGGCCGATATCTCGATCATTTCGTCAAGCGCGACGGGGCTTGGCGGGTGCTCAGCCGCAAGGTCATCGACGATTGGAGCCGGCTGGACGAGGTGGTGCAGACCGCCCGCGAGGTGGGCGCGGAGAACAACCATTGCAGCCGCGGCCCGGACGATCCCTCCCACGCGGTGACGGGCTTCGCCGATCTGCACCGCCACCCGCACGCGCGCCGGTCTTCGGAGAACTGACCTCCGCAGAACGAAAGCCCGGGCCTGAAACGACACCGCCCCGCCATCGATGATGGCGGGGCGGTTTTCTTTCGCGCGGAGCGAGGCTCAGTTCATCTGGTGCGGCAGCCAGAGCGACAGCGCCGGGAACAGCAGCAGGATCGCGATGGCGATGATATGCGCCACGAAATGCGGCCAGATCCCGCGGAACACCTCGCCCACCGGCGTGTCGGAATAGCGCGCCACCACGAAGGCGTTGAGCCCCAAGGGTGGCGTAACCATGCCAAGCTCGGCGGTCACGATGACGATCACGCCCCACCAGATCGGGTCATAGCCAAGGCTCAGCACCATCGGCACCACGATCGGCACGGTCAGCACGAGGATCGCCATCTGGTCGAGGAAGGTGCCCAGCAGGATGTAGATCAGCACCAGCACGATGATGATGCCCCAGCCCGGCAGCGGCAGCTCTCCGACCCAGCGCACCAGACTCTGAGTGGTCTGCGTCATCGCAAAGAAGGTCGAGAACACATGCGCCGACATCACGATGAGCGCGATCATGCAGGAGGTGCGCGCGGCCTTGGAGAAGACCTCGTAGACCTCGGCCGGGGTGCGGCGGGCGCGGGCGAAATACAGGATCGCCGCCCCGAAGGCGCCGAGCGCCGAGGCTTCGCTGGGCGTGGCCACGCCACCATAGATGGCGCCGGTCACCGCCAGCATCAGCAGCAGCATCGGCCCGATCAGCCGCAGCAGGTAGATCTTTTCGCGCAGCGGCACCTTTTCGCTGATCGGCGCGCGCTCGGGCTTCTGCCAGGCGAGGAAATACACCGTGAGCGCGATGGTCGAGGTCACGATGATGCCCGGAACGACGCCCGCCACCAGCATCTGCGCGATGCTCACATCGGCCAGCAGGCCGTAGACGATCATCGCCACGCTCGGCGGGATCAGCATCGACAGCGTACCCGAGATCGCCACCACGCCGGCGGCCATCGGGCGCTCGTAATCGTATTTCAGCATCGCCGGAAGCGAGGTCGAGGACAGGGTCGCGGCGGCGGCGGTCGAAGAGCCGCAGATCGCCCCGAACCCGGCACCGGCCAGCGCCGTGGCGATCCCCAGACCGCCGCGCACCCGGCCGAACCACGCCGCGGCGGTGCGGAACAGGTCGTCGGCGATGCCGGATTTGAGCACCAGCTCGGCCATCAGCAGGAACATCGGCACGGTGATGAACTCGCGGGTGATCGCGGTCTCACGCGGGAAGGAGGACAGGATTGCCATCATCGGCAACTCGCCCCCGATCATGTAGAGCCCGACGGCACCTGAAATCAGCATGGCGAAGCTGATCGGCGCGCCCACCAGCAGAAGGGCGAAGAGGATGAGAACTCCGATGAGCGGGATCATTCCATGGGCTCCCCATGATCGTTGACGTCGTCGTCGTGGCCCTGCGTGGCAAGGATCACGACGTGATAGAGAAGCCGGACGACGAGCAGCGCCGCGCCCAGCGGGATCCACAGATGGGAGAGCCAGCTCGGCCAGGAGATGTAGCCCGGGATGAACTCGTTATGGGTCCATGCGTCGGCGGTGTTGCGCCAGGTGCCGAGGGTCAGCAGCGCGAAGACCACTGCGGCGACCAGGCACCAGACGATGTCGAGCCAGGCCAGAAGCCGCTTGGGCAGCATGTCGCGCACGAGGGTGATGTTGACGTGATCGCCCGAGGTGAAGGTGCCCGAGAGGGCAAAGTAGATCCCCACCACCATCAGGTAGTAGCCGACCAGCTCGTAAGACCACTGCAGCGGCGAATTGAACAGGTAGCGCAGGATGGCGTCGAAGCTGACGATCAGCATGATCAGCGTGATGGCTGCCACGGCAATCAGCATCGACGCCTGTTCCAGGCGCTTGAGGAATTGGCCCATTCCTCGCCTCCTTCCGTTAGGTTGCGTTCGAGGGGCCATCCCGGCGCGAGGCCGGATCGGCGGCCGGCCGGGAGGGCGAAGACCAGGCCACGAAGCGCACTGCCCCGCGGCCCCGGTCGGGGAGGGTCAGATCACTCGATCTCTTCCGCGACGGCGCGGTAGGCCTCGAGAATGTCGGTCCCCGGGCGGCCACTGCGGTCCATTTCCTCGGCCCATTGCTCGGCCACCGGGATCAGCATCTCGTTCCAGCGCGCCGCTTCCTCCTCGGAGAGCGGGTGCACCTCGAGCTTGCCTTCCGCGACCAGTTCCTTCTCGCCGTTCTCGTCGGCCGCCTGAAGATACTCGCACATGTGCATGGTCATCTCCTCACCGGCGGTGGTGAGGATCTCCTGCAGCTCGGGGTCCAGGCTCTGGTAGGCGCGCTCGCTGATCGCGAAGAAGGTGCTGCCCGCGCCCATGCGGGTGCCGGTCACGGTGTGGTTGAGCACGTTCTCGAGGCCCACGAGCTTGGTCGACCCCGAGATCCACATGCCACCATCGACGGTGCCCCGCGCCAGCGCGTCGTAGAATTCGTTCGAGGTCACCTGCACCGGCGTGCCGCCCACCGCCGCGACGGTCTTGGCCATCGCACCGTTGGCACGCAGCTTCAGACCCTTCATGTCCTCGACGCTCTCGACGACGGCCTCGTTGGTCTGCACCTCGTAGGGGCGCAGCGTCATGACGTAGAGCGGGCGGATGCCGAGCGGCTTGTACTCCGCCTCGTAGATCGCGCCGCCGGGCTTGGCGAGCTCCCAGAACTGGCGGGTGCCCTCGCAGGAGGTGTCGTAATAGCCGGGAAGCTCGACCACCGAGGTCAGCGGCAGCTTCTCGACCTCGTAGCCCGGCACCAGCAGGCCGAACTCCGCCAGACCCGAGGTCACGACGGTGGTGCTTTCCTTGCCGAGCTGGCCGGCGTGGTAGATCTCGAAATCGATGGCGCCGTCGGTGGCCTCCTTCACCTTGTCGGTGAAGTTCTGGATCCCTTCGGTCATGTGCCAGTGGGTGCTCGGAAACACCTGGGTGACGCGGAACGTGCGCTCGTCGATTGCCGCTGCCGGCGCGGACAGCGCCATGGTCGACACAGCGCCGAGCGCCAGCGTTTTGATGGTCGTTTTGATCATTTTCGGACTCCTCCCGTGACTGCTTCCGGAGCGTGCAGGCTCCCGGATCCTCTCAATCCCGGTCGATGCTAGTGACGTCACGGCTGAACGGTCAATCGAGCCACGGGCGCTCCGGCTCTGGGCCTAACGAGCGCATAGGCAAAACCGCTGACTGAACTGCCGGTCACAATTTCCGGCTTGAAACAAAGGGGCTTGCAGCGCTTGATACCGTGGGAGGGACCTTGAATGTCGCCTGCCGAGCCGTGCGACGGGCGGAGGCCTCTCGCCCGCTGCTATTTCCGTGCGCTACGCGGCCTCCGGCCGCCGCAGCACGCGGAGAAGCCATAGGCAAAATTGAAGATTGATACCCTGCACTGCCGCACAAAATGCCCAAGGCAAGCGATCCTGTCGGGATAGCGCAAAAATATTTGCATTTGTTTCAGGGAATTGCACCCGCCAACCTTTTGCTGGACAGCGCGCGCCTCACAGCATAGACAAATCCTATTGCCGGAAACGGCACCAGCGCTCCGTCGACTTTGGGAGGAATTGACATGAGCCGCCACGAAAAGCCCGGGAGCAATCTCAACTTCAAGAGGCTTTCCTATTTTCTCGCGCTTGCCGAACACGGGTCGATCTCGGCCGCGGCCAACGCGCTCAACATGGCGCAGCCATCGCTGTCCGAGAACATCGCCAAGCTCGAGGACGAGCTCGGCACCAAGCTCGCCATCCGCGGCGCCCGCGGCGTGCAGATGACCGAGGCCGGCGTGGCGCTGGCCGAACGCGGCCGCGAGATCCTCAAGAGCGTCGGCGACATGATCGAGGAGATCCGCCAGATCGGCGGCGAGCCGCGCGGCACGCTCTCGATCGGCCTGCCGCCCTCACTGAGCATCCTGCTCAGCGTGCCGCTGCTCGAGACCATCCACTACGAGTTTCCGCAAATCAAGCTGCACATTGCCGAAGCGATGTCGGGCGACATCATCGAGTGGCTCAACACCGACCGGCTCGATCTCGGCTGCGTCTACGAGGCGCCCGACAACATCTCCTACGCGCTGCAGCCGCTGCTGACCGAAGAGATGTTCCTCGTCACCGCCACCGACAACTGGCAAGGCGAGCTCGGCCCCGACGGCGTGGCGCTCGAGCCGATCACCGCGGCGCAGCTCGCCGAGCTGCCGCTGGTGCTGACCAGCCAGACCCACGGCGCGCGCAAGCTCCAGGAGAAGTTTGCCCGCACCATTGGCGTCGATCTCAACGTCGTGGCCGAGATCGACTCGCTGCCGCATATCGTCGAGATGGTGAGCCGCGCCAGCGCCTACACGCTGCTGTCGCACGGCGCAGTGGTCAAGCAGGTGGCCGACGGCACGCTTGCGATGGTGCCGATCAAGGAACCGACGATCCGCCGCACCGCCTATCTCGCCCGCTCGCGCATGCGCCCGGTGACGCGGGCACGCACCGAGGTCGAATCCTTCATCCTCGAGATCATCGCCGAGATGGTCGAGCGCTACCAGCTGCGCGCCATCGTGTCCGAGGAGGTTGAGAAGATGAAGGACCAAGCCAAACCCGCCGAAGAGCCCGTCCCCGAAGAGACGTGATATCAAGTCTAGGTGGTGCCTATGGCACCGCCGGACAGGTTCCTCCCGACCGCCCGATGCGCCTATCCTGCGGTTCAGCAACACGGGGGCATTCCTGACGCCAACGGCCTGTTTCGCAACGAGTCTCCGACCCGCTGCGCGGCGCCGGGGCGCGGGACTCCCAAGGACGGAACCGCACCCGTCGGGCAGCTGCCGAGCCAGCGCCCGGGGCCGCTGAGGGAGGGCAAACGGAATGGATCTCGGAATCGCGGGAAAACGCGCACTGATCATCGGAGGAACCTCGGGTCTCGGGCTCGCCAGTGCCGAGGCGCTGGCGGCGGAAGGGGTCGACCTGGCGCTGTCGGCCCGCAATCCCGCCACGCTGGCCGAGGTCACCGCGCGGCTCGCCGGGGCGCACGGCATCCGGGCCGAGGGCTTTGCCGGCGACGTGACCTCGCAGGAGGACGTGCGCCGCCTCCGCGAAGAGGTCGAGGCGTCGGGCGGCATCGACATCCTCGTGCTGAACACGCCGCGCCCGCCGAGCCCGATGCGTGACTTCCTCGCCGAGACCGAGGATGCGCGCTGGGAAATGGCCTATCACAACCAGCTCGAGAGCGCGCTCTTCGTGCTGCGCCACCTGACGCCGCTGCTGCTCGACAAGGGCTGGGGACGCATCGTGGCGATCACCTCGGCCAGCGTGAAGCAACCGATGCCGCGCCATGCGGTGTCGTCGATCTTCCGCGCCGGAGTGCACGCTGCGCTCAAGCACCTTGTGGACGAGGTCGGCCCGCACGGGGTGACGGTGAACGCGGTCGCGCCGGCCACCGTGATCACGCCGACCTTCGCCAATTACCACAACCTCGACGCCCGCGTCGCGGCGATCCCGCTCAAGCGCCCCGGCAAGGGCGAGGAGCTGGGCGCGACGGTGGCCTTTCTCGCCTCGGACCATGCCGGCTTCATCACCGGAGAGACCATCCAGTTCGACGGCGGCATGACGCGGGCACTGCTGTGAGCGGCGGCGCATTTTCAGGGCGCACGGCCCTCGTCACCGGCGGTGCCAGCGGCATCGGGGCCGCGTCGGCCGCGCTGCTCGCGTCGCAGGGTGCGCGCGTGATCCTTGCCGATCTCGACGGCGATGCGGCACGGGCGATGGCGGCACAACTCGGCGGCCGCGGCGAGGCGCTCGACGTGACCGACGCCGCGGCGGTCGACGCGCTGCTCTCAGTGCTGGAGGCCGAGGGCTGGGGCCCCGATGTGCTGGTGAATTCCGCCGGAATGCGCGAGTTCGCCGACCCGCTGGAGATCACAGAGGCCGACTGGGCGCGGGTGCTGACGGTCAATCTCAGCGGCACCTTCCACGTCGCGCAGGGCGTGGCGCGGCGGCTCAAGACCGCAGGCAAGACTGGCGCCATCGTCAACGTCGCCTCGACCTCCGGTCTCGTCGCCTCCGAGAACCGCGCCGCCTATGTCTCGGCCAAGCACGGGGTCGTGGGGCTGACCAAACAGCTGGCGCTCGATCTCGGACCGGTGGGCATTCGCGTCAACGCGGTGGCGCCGGGCGTGATCCGCACCCCGATGACCGAGCTCTATTTCTCCGATCCCGACATGATTGAGCGCCTCAGGCGCGCCTACCCGCTGGGCCGCGCCGGAGCCCCGGAGGAGGTGGCCGAGGTCATCGCCTTCCTCGCCTCCGAGCGCGCCCGCTACGTCACCGGCACGGTGGTACCGGTCGATGGCGGCTACACTGCGGGGCGGCGCAAGTGAGCCGTCCCGGTCAGGGCCTGCCATGCCCGTCATGATCCGGCCCCACCCCCACCTGCAGGTCGCCTTCAGCGCGCTCGTCGTGCTGCTGATCGCGTTGCAGGCACTGCTGGAATGGGGGGGCACGGCGGCACTGCAGGGGCCGGTGGCGGTGATCAGCGTCCTGATCGTGCCCTTCCTCGCGCTCGAGGCGGGGCTCGTCGGCTGGCTCTTCCTGTCGGTGGCGGGCGCAGTCACGCTGGCGTTGATCCTGCAGGGGGCCGACTGGCTGCCGGTGGTGCGCCGGGCGCTGCTGACATCCGGATTCTACGCGGCGTTCTTTTGCGCGCTGTCGCTGCTGCGCAACGTCTCGCAATCCTCGCCAGCGATGGAGAAGGCCGGCACCTTCCTCGCCCGCCAGCCGCCCGGGCGGCGCTACATGGCGCTGACCGTCGGGGCGCATATCTTCGCGCTGGTGCTGAATTACGGCGCCATCCAGCTGCTCGGCGCGCTGTCGCTGACCAGCGCCCGCACCGAGCCCGACGAGGAGATCCGCCGCATCCGCATCCGTCGCATGATGCTGGCGATCCAACGCGGTTTCATCTCCTCCCTGCCGTGGTCGCCCCTGTCCTTCTCGGTGGCAATCGCGGTTTCGGTGATCCCGGGCACAAGCTGGGGTCAGCTGCTGCTGCCGGGGCTGGTGACGGGGGTGATCTATTTCGGCACCGGCTGGGCGATGGACACGATCTTCAAGCCCAAGGTCTCGAGCGGCCGCCGGGCGGTGCAGCTCGATCCCGGGCGCTGGACGGCGCTGCTGCCGCTGGCGCTGCTGCTGGCGATCATGCTGACCTGCATCCTCGTGGTCGAGCTGGCCCTGCACATCCGGGTGATCGGCATCGTTCTGGTGGTGATCCCGGCGATCTCTCTGGTGTGGCTGCGGCTGCAGAGCGAGGCACCCGGCGCCTTCGCCGCGCGGCTGCGCGACTACGCTTTGGTCGAGCTCAATGGCTACAAGCACGAGATCCTGCTGCTGATGTCGGCGGGCTATATCGGCATCACCGCCTCGGCGCTGCTGGGGCCGTGGATGGCCGCCGCCGAGATCGACCTCGCGGCGCTGCCGACCCCGGTGATCCTGCTGTCGCTGCTCTGGATCCTGCCGATCATGGGGCAGATCGGGGCCAACCCGATCCTGACCCTGTCGCTGATCGGCCCGCTGCTGCCGCCCCCCGAGGCGCTCGGCATCTCGCCCACGGCGCTCGCGGTGGCGCTGATCTGCGGCTGGATCCTCACCGGCATCACGTCGCCCTTCACCGCCACGACGCTGCTGATCGCGCGCTTCGGCGGCATCACGCCCTACCAGGTCGGCTGGGTCTGGAACCGCGGCTTCTTCTGCGCGGTGATGGTGCTGCTCTCGCTCTGGGTGCTGCTTTTCGCCTACGTGCTGGGCTAGGTCGGCGAATTACTGACGTGGAAAGGCCCTCCGCAATCGCTTGCGAAGGGCCGTGACCGGACACGAAAAGCGCCGGCGTCAGTCGGCGAAGCGCAGCACCACCCGCCCGCGCGCTGTGTTCTTCTCGGCCATGGTGAAGGCCGCCTGCGCCTCGCTGAAGGGCACCACCCCGTCGGGCGCAACACGGCCCGCCAGCGAGCCCTTGGCGATATGCTCTCCCACCGCCGCGACCATCTCGGGCCGGGCCATCGCGTCGAGCACCGAGACATAAGTGCATTTCAGCCGCGAGTCGGTGACCGGGTTCGACTTGCGCAGCGCCACCGCCACACCGCCGGGCTTGACCAGATGCGAGACGTGATCACCGATCAGCGCCCCGTCGATCAGCCCGTCCGCCTCCTGCCCGTAGGCCGCCTTGAAGGCCTCCGAGAGCCCCTCGCTGCGCGGCAGAACGGTCTCGGCACCGAGCGAGCGCACCAGCTCGGCGTCTGCCTCGGAGGCGTTGGTGGCGGCGCGGATGCCGGCCTGCTTTGCCAGTTGCAGCACCGACCCGCCCAGCATCCCGGCCCCGCCGGTGACGAGCAGCAGCTCGCCGGCCTTCAGCCCGGTCAGCTCCAGCGACAGCATCGCGGTGAGCGCGTTCATCGGCACCGTGGCGGCGGCGACCAGGTCTGTTCCCTCGGGAACAGAGGCGACCTGCTCGGCCGGCACGCAGACATATTGGGTGTGCGCCCCGCCCGCCTGCCGGCGCGGGTTCACCACTCCGATCACCGGCTGGCCCGGTTTCAGCGTCACCCCCTCGCCCACCGCGTGGACATGGCCCGAGAACTCCATCCCGGCGACATAGGGCGGCGTGAGCTCGGTCATCATCGCCGCCTGTTTGCCGTCGCGCATCATCAGGTCGGTCGGGTTCACCGGGGCGGCGACCACCTCGACCACCACCTCGCCGGCGGCGGGGCTGGGGATGTCACGCTCGATCACCTGCAGGACCGACGAGTCGCCGTATTCGT
Source organism: Salipiger bermudensis (assembly GCF_017309175.1). Lineage (NCBI taxonomy): Bacteria > Pseudomonadati > Pseudomonadota > Alphaproteobacteria > Rhodobacterales > Roseobacteraceae > Salipiger > Salipiger bermudensis. The sequence continues at coordinate 294,344 of NZ_JAEKJV010000004.1, forward strand.
GGAAGGCTACGCTTTTCATTCGGATCTCCTTTGCCGCAACGGCCTGTTTCAAAAAGGTCTATGCGCCCCGTGCGCCGCCATCAACGGTGCCGCCCGGACCGGTGCGCAGCGCAAGGCAGAGCCTATGGGCGCTGCCGGACCCCGCTCAGTGGAACGAACGCCCGCCATCCACCGCCAGCGCCGCGCCGGTCACGTAGCTGGCCTCGGGCCCGGTGAGCCACAGGATCGAGCGCGCGACCTCGGCCGGATCGGCGGGGCGCCCGAGCGCGTAATTCCCGGTATTGCCGAGATAGGGCGCCCCCATCGGCGTATCGACGAGCCCGGGACAGACGCTGTTGACGCGGATCCCCGGGGCCAGCTCGGCGGCGAGCGAGCGCGACAGCGCCACAACCGCACCCTTGGAGGCGGCATAGCTCGACAGGCCCGGCGCGTTCGGCAGAAGCCCCTGCGCCGAGGCGATGTTGACCACCGTGGCCCCGGTCTCGCGCTGCAGGAAGGGCAGGCAGGCACGGATCACCAGGTAGGTGCCGTTGAGATTGACATCGATCTGCTTGCGCCACGCCTCGGCAGGCATCTCGAGCAGCTTGCCGGTCAGCATGATGCCGGCGGCGTTGACCACGCCGTCGATGCCGCCAAGGGCCTCGGCGGCGCGGTCGATGGACTGCTCCACCGCCGCGGCATCGGTGATGTCGAGCCCGATGCCGAGCCCCTCCCCCTCGCCCAGCGTCGCCTCTGCGCCGGCCCCGTCGAGGTCGAGCAGCGCCAGCGCCGCGCCCTCCTGCCGGAACAGCTCGGCCACCGCCTTGCCGATGCCCGAGGCCGCTCCCGTCACCACGATCCTGCGCCCCGCGAGGCGCCGCGTGTTCTCTGTCATCCGTTCTCTCCTCCCTGTGTCACCGGTCCGGTCCGCCCGGTCAGCCGGTGCTCATCTGCTTCTTCATCTGCTGGCGCATGAAGGTGGTCGACCCGGCGCTGTAGCCGCCGTCGATGGCGATCTCCGCCCCGGTGATGAAGCTCGCGCTGTCGCAGGCGAGGAACAGCACCAGCTCGGCGCATTCCGAGGGCGTGCCCGCACGCTCCATCGGGATGCTGGCACGCAGGGACTGCGCCAGCGCTGGCGAGGCGTTGGCAAAGAGCGCGGTCCCCTCGATCTGGCCGGGATGGATGGAGTTCACCCGGATGCCCCACGGCGCGTATTCCACCGAGGCCGTCTTCGACAACCCGCGCAGCCCCCATTTGCTCGCGGTGTAGGCGGCGTCGTAATGGGCCGTCAGCCCGGCCGCCGACGAGACGTTGACGATCGAGCCGCCGCCGCTGTCGCGGATCACCGGTGCGGCGAGCTTCATGCCGAGCATCGGCCCGGTGAGGTTGATGTCGAGCGCCCGCTGCCACGCACCGAGCGCGGTCTCGTCGATGGTGCTTCGCGGCACGATCCCGGCATTGTTGACCAGCACGTTGAGCCCGCCGAAGCGCTCCTGCGCCAGCGCGATGGCGGCGGTCCAGTCCGGCTCGGAGCCGACATCGTGATGCAGGTAGGCGGCACGGCCTCCCGCCTGCTCGATCCCAGCCACCACCTCGGCGCCGTTGGCGTCGTCAATATCGGTCACCACCACCGCCGCGCCCTCGGCTGCGAAGAGCCTGGCCTCGGCGGCCCCCTGCCCGTTCGCCGCGCCGGTGATCAGTGCCACCTTGCCCTCGAGCCTGCCGCTCATGCCGGTCTCCTCTTCGCCTTGCCTCCGCCGCGCGCTACTCATGCCTGTGCCCGCCCGGCGGCGGCGCGCTCTTCCTCGTAGCCGCGGATGATCGCCTCGCGCTTCTCGAGCCACCAGCCGACATTGGGCTGCCAGTGGCCGTAGCTGCGCGCGGGATCGAGCTCGGTCAGCGCCATGTCCGGCCAGTTGGGATTGTTGAGGCACTCGCGCCCGATGGCGACGATATCCGCCTGGCCCGCGCTCAGCGCCTCCTCGGCCTGCCGAGGCTTGAAGATCAGTCCGACGCCCACCGTCGGCAGCTCCGAGCCCTCGCGCACCGCCTGGCTCAGCGGCAGCTGGAAGCCGGGGTAGCGCGCCAGCCGGTTCATCGTCGCGGCGCCGCCGATGCCCCCGGAGGAGCAGTCGATCACATCGACGCCGATCTCGCGCAGGCGCTGGCCGTAGATCACCGACTCCTCCAGCGTCCAGCCTTCCTCGACCCCGTCGACGGCGCTGATGCGCACGAAGAGCAGCTTGTCCTCGGGCACCACGTCGCGCACCGCCGCGATCACCTCGAGCGGGAAGCGCATCCGGTTTTCGAGCTCGCCGCCGTAGTCATCGTTGCGCCGGTTGGCGATGGGCGAGAGGAACTGGTTCAAGAGGTAGCCATGGGCGGAGTGAACCTCGATCACGTCGAAGCCCGCCTCGACTGATCGCCGCGCCGCATCGACCCACATCTGCTTCACCCGCGGCAGATCCTCGGAGGCGATCTCGGCCGGCACCGGCTTGCCCTCGCCCACCGGGATCGGGCTCGGACCGATGGCCTGCCACGGCGCCTCGCCGCGCAGCTCAAGATCCTCCTCGGTCAGCGGCGAGCCGCCATGCCAGGGCCGCCGCGCGCTCGACTTGCGCCCGGCATGCTGGAGCTGGATCGCCGCCACCGAGCCCTGCGCCCGGATGAAGCGTGCGATGCGCGCCAGCGGCGCCACCTGTGCGTCGGTCCAGATCCCGAGATCGGCATAGCTGTGGCGGCCCACCGGGTCGATCGAGGTCGCCTCGAGCATCACCAGCCCGGCACCGCCCATCGCCAGCCGGCCGTAATGGGCAAAGTGCCAGTCCGTCGCGTTACCGTCACCGGAGGTCGAATAGGTGCACATCGGCGAGACCATGATCCGGTTGGGCAACGTGACGCCTCGCAGGGCGAGCGGTTGGGACAGCAGCGACATGAATCGGATTCCTCGAATTGGGTCACGGGGCGGGCGGTGGCCTCACCGCCCGGCGAAGACGGAAGGAGCGCTCAGGCGGCTCCCCGGTTGGCGGTGGTCTGCGTCAGCACGCGCAGGATCTCGGTGGCATCGTCGAGCCCGTCGAGCCCCTGTGCCATTGCGCAGACCCGGGCGACGGTGTCGGGAGCGGGCGGGTGCAGGGCGGCAGCGCAGCACTCGCGGAACTTGGCACAGACGTCGTCCCAGCTCATCGGCGCGTCGGCATTGCCCGGCACCTGGGTGCCGGTGGCGGTGAAGCGGCGCCCGTCGGCCAACACGATCTCGACCCGCCCGGGCGGCATCTCCATTGTCCAGTCGAGATCGGGATCGGGCACCGGCACCACCTTGGCGGCGGTGGCCAGCACCTCGGGGTCGCGCAGGCGCTCGGGCGAGAAATCCGCCACGCTCATGCCCCGGCGCACGATCGCCACGGCAACGAGGAAGGGCATGGCGAACTTGGCGTCGACCAGCGTCTCGGGCGCGCGGCGCTTCTCGAGCGGGGTGCAACCCAGCATGTGGAAATCCCCGACCGCGAGGCGGATCTCTGCAATCTCATCCGGCGCAATGCCTTCGGCGGTGACGATGTCGATCGCAGCCTTCATGTGGCTGTGCGAGGTGCCGACGGCGGGCCAGCGCTTGTAGAGCGTCGCCCCACCCTGGAATTCAGCGCCCAGCCCCGCACGCATCACGGCACTGTCATGACTCGCGAAATAGGTCGGAAAAACGCCGTTCGGCCCCTCGAACAGCGTGTCGAGCCCGCTGGCCCCCTGCTCGGCCAGAAGCGCTGCCAGCACCGCCCCCTTGGCGGAGAATCCGGCATAGACCGCGCGCAGGTCGCTGCCGGTGCCGGAGACCAGTTCCATCACCCCGGCGGACGACTGGCTGGCGGCGCTGAAGGCGGCGATCATCCGGCGCTGGTCGAACCCCATGACGCGGCCGCAGGCGGCGGTGGCGCCGTAGATCGCCAGCACGGTGGAGAGGTTCCAGTCCTTTTTCCACGCCACGTTGCGGCGCATCCGGGCGAACAGATCCTGCCCCACTGCGATGGCGGTGATCAGCGTGCGCCCCGAGACGCCGCCCTGACGCTCGGCCACCGCCAGAGCCGCCGGCACGATCGAGCTCGAGCAGTGCTGGCCCCACGGGGTCTGATCGTCGTAATCGAGGCAATGCGCCAGCGCGCCGTTGTTCATCGCGGCCATCATCGCCGGAGCCCGGCCGCCAAAGCCCAGAAGCGTGCAGTCGGGCGCGCCGCCATGTTCGCGCACGATGGCGTTCATGCCGCGCGCCGCCGGCTCCAGCCCCGAGGCCGCCAAGCAGACGCCCAGCGTGTCGAGCAGGCTCTTGCGTGCCTTGTCGCGGGCCTCGTCCGGCACGCGGTCGTACTCCGCCCCCACGGCAAAGGCGGCAAAATCCTGCACCAGATCCGGCGTCAGGCCCTGCGGCTTGGTCATCTGTCCTCCTCCCGGCCCGCCTCCTGCGCAGGCCCGTCGGGCAGCGGCAGCGCGCGGCGCGGCTGTCCCGACCCGGCGAGCCTAGCCGACCGCCCGGGTCACGCAACGCGCCGGCTTCCTAGAGGCGCCATAGGAAAGCGATGCGGCGCCCGGATGGCGTGGGAGGGATGAACAGGAGAAGGCTATGGCCGCCAGAGTCTGCGGCAATGAAGCCCCGGCGCGCCGTGCGACAGGCTTCCGCGAACGGCGCTCCCGGCCCTACGATATGGGCGGCGAGAGACAGGGGCGCGTCCCCCGCAGCGCCGGAGACAGCAACGCCTGGGGTCGGAGGAGGGCCCGCGGCGAGATCGCATCCGGCACGGCAGGACACCGCAGGAGACCAGGAGACTCCCGCATCGCCGCCCCGGACCTCGTGCGCCTCGCCATTCGGAGAGGCGGTTTTCTAGGGAGGAAGACCAATGAACAAACTCAAGGGACTGCTCTGTGCCGGTGTGGTCGGGCTCGGGCTTCCGGCCGGGGCATCGGCGGAAATGTACCGCGCCTCGTCCTGGCTGCCGGACAACGAGTCCACGGTGATCGTGATGCGCTGGTTCAACGACCAGATCACCGAAGCGACCGATGGCGACATCTCGTTCGAGGTGTTTTCGTCCGGTGCGCTGATGCCGCCGAAATCGCATCTCTCGGGCATTGGCGACGGCGTGGTGCAGCTTGGCTTCCACACCTCGGGCTACACGCCCTCCGAGGTGCCGATTGCCAACGCGCTTGCGGGGTTCGGCTTCATAGAGCCCGATCCCGTCACCATCGGCGCGGCCTGGACCGATTTCGTCATGCATGACGCCGCCCAGAACGAGGAGTTCCTCGAGCATGGCGTGGTGCCGGTCGGCGGGTTTTCGACCCCGACTTACCCGATCATCTGCAACACCAACGAGCCGATCACAGAGCTCGAACAGATGAAGGGCCTCAAGGTGCGCTCTCTGGGGCTGATCGGCAAGCTGGTTCAGGACCTCGGCGGCGTCGCGGTGAACATCCCCGCGCCCGAGATCTACCAGGCGCTTCAAACCGGCCAGATCGACTGCGCCGGCATCTTCCCGTCCTACCTGACGGTGGACAACAGCCTTGCCGAGGTGTCGAAGCACAGCACCCTGATGGAATGGACCGGCAGCTACAACTCGCCGCTCTTCCTGTTCAACCAGGACTTCTGGGAGAGCGCCACGCCCGAGCAACGTCGCCAGATGTTCGAATTCTCGGCGCGCGCGCAGGCCCGCCTCCAGAACACCTACGAAGACCAGCAGCAGGCCTCGATGGACGAGGCCGTGGCCGAGCATGGGCACACGCTGGTGCAGCCGGGCGAGAGCATTCAGGCCGCGGTGGCCGAATGGGTCGAGAACGGCGTCGGCGACATGGCCGGCGTGGCCCGCGACACCTATGGCATCGAGGATCCCGAGGCGCTGTTTTCGCGGTTCGAGCCCTATGTCACCAAGTGGCAGGAGCTGATCGGCGGCATGGAGGACAAGTTCGACGAAGACGCCCTCACCGAGCTGCTGATCGCCAATATCTACGACTCGCTCGACCCCGAGAGCTACGGGGTCGACTGACCCGGGGGCGCGGCAGGGCCGCGCAGCCCCACCGCTCGCAGAGCGGCCCCGGAGCGCCCGCGCTCCGGGGTTTCCCAGACCAAGCAGGAGACCAAAGTGAGCAAGCTTGAAGGACGCACCTACATCGTCACCGGCGCCGGCAGCGGCATCGGCGCCGCGACCGTCGCGCGGCTGATCGAGGATGGCGCCAATGTCGTCGCCGTCGATCTCGATCAGGCCGCCGCACAAAAGACGCTGGACGGGCTCGGCCTCGACGCGGGCCGAGCCGTCGCGGTGGGTGTCGATGTCTCGGACGAGGACAAGGTCGACGCCATGACCGCCGAAGGCATCGCCAAGTTCGGCGGGCTCGACGGCGTTGTGAACTGCGCCGGGGTGCGCGGCGTTGGCAACATCCTCGACACCGATCACGGCGTCTGGGACCTCAACATGAACGTCAATATCGAGGGCTCGTTCAACACAAGCCAGGCCTTCTGCCGCTACGCGCGCGAGCACAACCGCCCCGGCTCCATCGTCAACATCTCGTCGCAGGCCGGTGTCGAGGCGGTGCCGAACCGGCTGTCCTACGTGACCTCCAAGCACGGCGTCGTCGGCCTGACCCGTGGCGTGGCCATCGAGATGGCGCCGCACGGCATCAGATGCAACGGCATCGCGCCCGGCATGATCGCCACCGCGATGACCGCCGGGATGCGCGCCGATCCGGAAAACCTCGAGAAGATCCGCAAGGCGCATCCGATCGGCCGCGAAGGCCAGCCGGAAGAGATTGCCGCGGTGATCTCGTTCCTGCTCAGCGACGATGCCAGCTACGTCACCGGCATCATGATGCCGGTCGATGGCGGCATCACCGCCGGTGCCGCCTCGTTCTGAGCCTGCGCCCCTTCAAACAGACGAACGGCGACACCCCCCGGTGTCGCCGTCTTGCGTCTTGAAGGTGGACCACCTCAGCCCCTGCCTCAGCCCTGGGCGACCCAGGCGTCCTGCAGGAAGTCGCACATCACGTCGAGCACGGCGACCACCATCGCGTCGCCGTCAGCGGTCTTGCAGCCGGCCTCCTTCGCGGCCTTGATCCACGCCGTCTCGCCATGGCCGGCCACCACGTCACCGACGAACATCTCGGCGCTCAGACGCGTGGTGTCGAGCGGCAGCGGATCGCCGTCTTCCATGCCCATCGGCGTGGCGTTGCTGACCACGTCGAACCCGGTCGGATCGGCCTCGCCCACGCGCACCTTGTCGCCCCACTTCTCCTTCAGGAGGCCCACGATCCTCTCCGAGCGCGCGACATCGACATCGTGCACCGCGACCTCGGCGGCGCCGTGCTCGAGCATTGAAATCACGATGGCGCTGCCAGCGCCGCCCGCCCCCAGCACCAGCACCTTCGCGCCCTCGATGGTGGCGCCATTGTCGATCTGCGCCTTCACGAAAGCATCGCCGTCGGTGGTGTGACCGTGCCAGGAACCGTCCTTGTTGCGCCGGATCGCCGCGACCACGCCAAGCATCCGTGAGGTCTCGGTCACCGTGGCGCAATACTGGAAACCGGTCACCTTGTGCGGCATGGTCAGGCTCAGCCCGTCGACATTGCCAGTGGCGGCGAGCCCGGCCAGTACCGTCTCGAGCTGGCCCTCGGGCACCTGCATCGGCAACGAAATCATGTTCATGCCGCGCTCGGCCATGCGGTGGCTCAGCCAGTCCGGAGACCGCGCATAGATGATCGGATCGCCGAGCAGCGGGTAGAGCCGCGTGCGGCCGTTGAGGTTGATGGTCATCGTGGTCCTCCTTGCGTGGTCCGGGCCCGGCCGGACATGGCGGGCCTCCGGTTTCGATCTCGCCACCCGGCGCTGGCCTCGGCGCGCGGCCTCTCAGGTAACAACCGCGTCGCGCAGGAACGCCGGCAGCGCCGTGGCGCGGCGCGCGGTCATGTCGACCGCCAGCGTGCAGAGCTCGTAGAGCGCCACCGGCGCACCGGCATGGTCATAAAGGAGATGCGCGCTGCGATAGGATTTTCCCGACGCGCCGGTGAGCCGCGAGGCGCCACGCAGGAAGCCGCCGCGGGCGAGGCTCCCGAGCCGGGTGTAACGCATCTCGACCAGCATCCGACCGATGCCGCTTTGCTTCGTGAAATCATGAGTATAGCCGAGCGCCACCGCATGGTGATGCGACGCCACCGCCAGCCGCGCGATACCCGGCTCGAAGCGCAGCGTGCCGTCGTCGTGGCGCTCATCGGCACCGACCGGGCCGAGCTCGACAACCACGTCGCGGGCCGGGTCGGGCGTCCATGCTGCTGCCGGTGGTCCGATGAGCCCGCGCGGCAACGCGAGCCTGGCCTCGGCGCGGCCCAGCCGGGCCAGCGCGCGGTTCGGCGCGGCCTCCTCGTCGAGCGCGGTGGCGGCAGGCTTGCCGTGGCAGAGCATGTAGTGCGCCGTCGCAGGCACCTCGCCGGCGTCGCACAGGGCGAAGGAGCGGATCTCGATCGGGTCGGCGCTGTGCAGCTCGCTGTGAAAGCGGATCAGCCGGCGGTGGACGACCACGTCCTCCGCGCGCTGGTCGAGCGCCGCCGCGACCTCTGCTGCGGTCTGGAAGGCGCGGCAGTAGAAGCGCGTGTTCCAGTGGCCGTTGAAATCGCATTCCCATGCCTCGGCGCGGCCATGGAGCGTGGGCGTTCCGGCAAGCGGTTCCGTCATGCGTTGTCCTCCTCTGGCGCCGCCCGCGCCCTGCCTGCGGTGGTCACCGGCTTGCCGGGCGCCGCGGGTCAGCCGGTCCCGGGGGTGCGCCCCAGAATGCGGAACACGTAATCGATCTGGGTCTGGCTATAGCCGTCGATATCGCTATGCGCCTTGAGCCTGCGGCGCTTGAGCGCCCAGGTATGACCCAGCGAGACGATGTTCGAGGCCAGCAGGAAGGCATCGGTCGGCGCGCAGCCCCCGGCCGCGATCACCGCTGCGACGCGGCGCTCGAACAGTGCCGTCACCGCCGCCTCGACCTGACCGAAGAGTGCCCGGTCATCGCGTTCCAGATGGAAGATCTGGTGATAGATCACCGTGGTCTTCTCGTGATGGCGATCGAGAATGGCATAGTAGGTGCGGATCGCCCGGATCAGCATCTCCACCGGGTCGAGATCCTCGTCCTCGATGACGAATAGGTCGCTCTTGTAATCCTCGACGGCGCTGTAGAGGATCAAAATGAGGATATCGTCCTTCTTCTCGACATACTGGTAGATGTTGCCCTGGCTGACGCCGAGCGCGGCGGCGATGTCGCCGATCGCGGTGCGCTGGTAGCCTTCGGCGCGAAACAACCGCGTCGCGGTCTCGATGATCCGGGTGCGGTTGCCGCTGACCAGATCGTTGCGACCCTTCGAGATCGACGTTCGGATGCGTGCCACGCGCCGTTCGAGTTCTTCCATGCTGCTTGTCCTCCCTGAGCGCGCGCCTCCTCGTGGCGCCTCTGCCATTCTGCGAAGCGGTGCCCCGCCGGATCCGCGCGCGACGTCTCGTGACAATGGATCAGCCGCCATGACCGCCGTCGATCACCTCGAGCCCGCGGATGGCGAAGCGCTTTGCGAGCTGCGCGGGATCGGTGCCGGCGTGGCCTGCGGCTGTGCCCTGACGGACCCGGTCGGCGATGCCGACCCAGATCACCGCGAAGCGGAACAGCGCGAAGGCCTCGTGAAACGGCAGCAGCGGCGCGCTGTCGGGCATGTGCTGCATGTAACGCGCCACGAAGGCGTCCTCCTGCGGCAGGCCCTCGGCGTCAAGATCGAGCCCGAGAAGCCCGCCATATTCGTCCGGCGCGGTGTGCCAAGCCATGCAGCAATAGCCGAGATCGGCGAGCGGGTGCCCCAGAGTCGACAGTTCCCAGTCGAGGATCGCAACAACCCGCGGCTCGGTGGGATGAAACAGCACGTTGCCCATGCGGTAATCCCCATGCGCGAGGCTGACCGCGCCGTCATCCTCCGGCAGGTTGGCCTTGAGCCAGTCGAGCAGGCGGTCGAGCTCGGGGATGCCCTCGGTCTCGCTGGCCTCCCACTGCCGGCCCCAGCGTCCGATCTGTCGCTCGAAATAATTGCCCGGCTTGCCGAAATCCCCAAGGCCGACCGCCTCGGGACGGACCTTGTGCATCTCGGCCATGGCATCGGCGAGCCCCATCCAAAGCGCGTGGCGCTCGGCGGGATCGGCCTCGCTCAGGGCGCCATCGGCAAACACCCGGCCCTCGACCCGAGCCATCAGGTAGAACGGCGTGCCCAGCAGCCCGGGGTCATCGTGATAAAGCACCGGCTCGGGCACCGGCACGCCAGTGGGGTGCAGCGCGGCCAGCACGCGATACTCGCGGTCGACCGCGTGGGCGCCGCGCAGGATCGGCCCGTTGGGCTGCTTGCGCAGCACCATGTCGCGGCTGCCGTGGGTGACGAAGTAGGTCGGGTTCGACTGCCCGCCCGAGATCCGGTCGAGCGTGAACACCTCCGCCGCACCGAACCGGTCGTCGAGGAAGCCCTGCAGCGCCTCGGCGGCGAAATCCACCTCGCCGCTCATGCGCCCACGTCCCATTTCCAGAAGTCGCGGCCTTCCTTCTCGACATTGCGGTGCAGCACCATCTTGTGCACCTCGTCGGCGCCGTCGACCAGCCGCGCCTGCCTGGCGTAGCGATAGATCCACTCGAGCGGCGTGTCCTTGGAATAGCCGCGCGCGCCGTTGATCTGGATCGCGGTGTCGGCGGCCTTGTGCAGCACGTTGGCCACGTGGACCTTGGCCATCGACACCTCCTTGCGGGCGAAACTGCCCTGGTCCAGCGCCCAGGCGGCCTTCATCACCAGCATCCGGCCGATCTCGATCTGCATCGCCAGGTCGCCCAGCATCATCTGCACGCTCTCGCGCTTCGACAGCCGTTCGCCGAAGGCGAAACGGTTGTGAGCGTACTCGCTTGCGATCTCGACACAGCGCTTGGACAGGCCGAGCCAGCGCATGCAATGGGTAAGACGCGCCGGCCCGAGGCGGATCTGCGTGAGCTTGAGCCCGTCGCCCTCGTTCATCAGCAGGTTCTCGGCGGGGATCTCCATGTCCTCGTAGACCACCTCGCAATGGCCGCCATGCTCTTCCGGCCCCATGATCGGGATGCGGCGCTCGATGCGGAAACCGGGCGTGTCGCGCTTGTGCAGGAAAGCCGAGAGCCCCTTGCGCGGATCGTCCGAGGTCCGCGCGATCAGGATGAAATGCTCGCTCTCCTCGGCCCCGGTGATGAACCACTTGCGGCCGCGCACGATGTATTTGTCACCGTCCTTCCGGGCGGAGGTCAGCATCATTCCACCCGGGTCCGAGCCCGAGCCCGGCGCCGGTTCGGTCATCACGAAGGCCGACTGCACGTCACCGCGCACGATGGGCTGGAGCCACGCGGCCTTCTGCGCCTCGGTGCCGACCTTCTCGAGCACCTGCATGTTGCCGTCATCCGGCGCAGCGGCGTTGAACACGACCGGTCCGAAGATCGAGCGGTTCATCTCCTCGTAGCACACCGCCATGCCCTGAATGCCAAGCTCCTGCCCGCCGGTCTCCTGCTTCAGCTGAAGACACCAGAGGCCCTCGGCCTTGGCCTTGGCGCGCAGATCCCGGAGCACATCCTTGCGGATGTTCTCGTGCGGGTCGTAATTCGCCCGGTCCTCCTCGAGCGGCAGGATCTCCTGCTCGACGAAGCGGGCGATGCGGGCGCGGTAATCCTCGATCTTCGGGGAAATGGTGAAATCCATGGGTGGTATCCTTAGAGAGAGGAAACGAGGTGGCCGCCATCGACGGCGATCTCGGAGCCGGTCATGAAGCTGCCCGCCTCGGAGGCCAGCAGCAGCAGCGGGCCGTCAAGCTCGGACATCTGTCCGAGCCGGCGCTGCGGCACACGCTTGATCAGCGACTTGCCGGCGTCGGAGGCAAAGAAGTCGCGATTGAGATCGGTTTCGATATAGCCCGGGCAGAGCGCGTTGACGCGGATGCCGTGGCGCGCCCATTCCAGCGCGAGGCTCTTGGTCATCTGCACCACGCCGGCCTTGGCGGTGGCATAGGCGGCAAGGTTGCCGGCCACCCTCAGGCCGAGGATCGAGGCGATGTTGACGATGCTGCCGCCGGTCCCCGCCGCGGTCATGCCGCGCGCCGCCGCCTGCGCGATGCGGAACACGCCGGTCAGGTCGGTGTCGATCACCCGGCCCCAATCCTCTTCCGAGGTCTTGAGCGCCGGGCCGTCCACAGTGACGCCGGCGTTGTTGATCACGATGTCATAGACCGCGCCCGAGAACGCCGCCGCGACGCTTTCCGGATCGGTCACGTCGAGCGAGACGGAGCTGGCGCCGCGTCCGATCCCGGCCACCGCCGCCTCGAGCTTCTCGCGCCGGCGCGCGGCCAGCGTCACTTCGGCGCCGTGCGTGGCGAGGATCTGCGCGAAATGCAGCCCCAGCCCCCCGGAGGCGCCGGTCACGATGGCGCGCTTGCCTGTCAGGTCCGTCATGGTCTCCTCCCCTCTTGCCTGCCTCAGTAGGATTTCGGCAGCTCGAGCACGCGCTCGGCGATGAACGACATGATCATCTCGCGCGTCACCGGCGCGATGCGCGGCAGCACGATCTCGCGGAAATAGCGCTCGACATGGTATTCTTTGGCGTAGCCGAAGCCGCCATGGGTGCGCACCGCCCGGTCGCAGGCCTCGAAGGCGGCGTCGGCGGCGAGAAACTTGGCGGCGTTGGCCTCGGCGCCGCAGGGCTCGCCGGCATCGTAGAGCCGGGCCGCCTGCCAGACCATCAGGTCGGCCGCCTCGAGCGCCATCCAGCTTTGCGCCAGCGGGTGCTGGATCGACTGGTTCTTGCCGATGGGGCGGCCGAAGACGACGCGCTCGTTGGCGTATTCCGCCGCCTTCTGAAGCGCCCGGCGACCGACGCCGATGGCCTCGGCGGCGACGAGGATGCGCTCGGGGTTGAGGCTGTCGAGCAGCAGCTTGAAGCCCTTGCCCTCTTCGCCGATGCGATCCTCTTCCGGGATCACCAGCCCTTCAATGAAGATGGCGTTCGAGTTCACCGCGTTGCGGCCCATCTTGTCGATCGGGGTGATGGCGATCTTGTCGCGATCCACGTCGGTGTAGAACAGCGTCATGCCATCGGTGGGCTTGTTGCAGTCCTCGATCGGCGTGGTCCGGGTCAGCAGCAGGATCTTGTCGGCATTCTGCGCCGTGGAGGTCCAGACCTTCTGGCCGTGCACGATGTAGTTGGCCCCCTGCTTCACCGCACGGGTCGAAATGTGGGTCGTGTCGAGCCCGGCATCGGGCTCGGTGACGCCGAAACAGGCCTTGGAGGTGCCGTCGACCAGCGGCGGGATCATCCTGTCCTTCTGCTCCTTGGTGCCATGCTTGACCATGGCGTGGGGACCGAAAAGGTTGATGTGAATGGTCGAACAGGCCGAGATCGCGCCCGCGGAATTGCCGATGGTCTGCATCAGCAGCGCCGCGTCGGTCACGCCGAGATTGGCGCCGCCATATTCCTCGGGCATCGTGATGCCCAGCCAGCCGGCCTCGGCCATCGCGGCGTGGAACTCGTGCGGGAACTCGTGCTTGTTCTCCTTCTCGAGCCAGAACTCGTCGTCGAAGCGGTCGCAGATGCGCTTGACGTTGTCGACGATCTGGCGCCGCTCGTCGGTCACCTCGATGCCGATGGGCAGATCACGGGTCTTCATGGCTTACTCCTCCCAAGTGTCCCGGGTCGCGGCGCGGGCGCGCGGACCTCAGGGGTTCCTGTTGAACACGCCGGCCCGGAACAGCTTGCCGGGCAGCGGATGGTTGACGATTTCTTCGGCGATCTGCGCCACCCCGAGCAGCGCCGGGATGTCGATCCCGGTCTCGATGCCCATGCGGTCGCAAAGCAGCGCGAGTTCTTCGGTGGCGATGTTGCCGGCGGCGGACCTGTTGCCGGCGAACGGGCACCCGCCCAGCCCACCGACCGAGGCGTCGAACCGCGCCACCCCGAGCTCGAGCCCGGCCATGGCGTTGGCGATCCCGAGGCCGCGGGTGTCGTGCAGGTGCAGCGCCACCGGGTAGTCGGGCCAGCGCGTGCGCACCGCCTCGACCAGCGCCCGGACCTGCAGCGGATCGGCGGCGCCGATGGTGTCGCAGAGATAGATGCAGCTCGGCGGTTGTCCGGCCTCCTCGCAGACACCGACCAGATCGGCGACGCGCTCGAGCGCCTTGGCGACCGGGATGTCGCCCTCGTAATTGCAGCCGAAGGCGGTGAAGAGATAGACCGGCCCGCGCCCCAGACCGTGCTCGGTATAGAGCGCCCGCAGCTTGCGCTGGCCCTCGAGCTGCTTCTCGGGGGTCGAGTTGTTGTTGCGCGCCAAGAAGGTGTCCGACGCGCTGCCAGAGGTCAGCGCGGGCAGGCTGAGACCGCTCTCGGCGGCCTGCAGGAAGCCCTTGGCGATGAGCCACATGCAGCCATAGGTGACGCCTTCGCGCTTGCGGATGCCCTCGGCGATCTGCGCCACGTCGGCCATCTGCGGCACCACCTTCGGGTTCACGAAGGAGGCGCAGTCGATCTCGGGCACGCCGGTCTCGGCCAGCGCCTCGATCAGGCGGATCTTCTCCGAGGTCGGGATGCCCGCGGGTTCCGACTGGAACCCCTCGCGGGCGCCCTCCTCGACGATGTGCACCTTGCTCGGAAGCTCGCTCATGCCGCCCTCCTCAGCGCCCGGTCCAGACCGGCGGGCGCTTCTCTGCGAAGGCGGCCATGCCTTCCTTGGCATCCTCGGTCAGCGGCAGCAGACCCACCTGCGCCTCCATGAAGGCGATGGCCTGATCGGTGGTCATCCCGGCCATGGAATTCAGCGCGTGCTTGCCGCGCCGGATCGCGGTGGGCGACTTGTCAGCCACCCGTCCCACAAGCCACGCCACCTTGGCATCGAGCTCTTCGGGATCGCAGACGTAGTTGACCAGCCCCCACTCCATCGCCTCGGAGGCGGAAATGAACTCGCCGGTGTAGCACATCTCGGCGAAACGGCGCGGCGGCACGGTGGCCTGCAGCAGCGCCGCCACCTGCATCGGGAAGACCCCGACCTTGACCTCGGGAAGACCGAACTTCGCCGGCCGCGCCGCCACCGACATGTCGCAGAGCGCCAGCAGCCCCATGCCCCCGGCAAGGCAGTGGCCATTGATCCTGCCCACCACCGGCACCGTGGTGCGGCGCGCCGCGCGCAGCAGGTTGGCGTAGGCGGTCATCGGGTTGGCATAGTCGAAGCCGAAGGTGCCCGCCTTGGGGTTGAGATCGGCGCCCGAGCAGAATGCCTTATCGCCGGTGCCGGTCAGCACGATCACCCGCACCGCCGGATCCTGCGAGGCCGCCTCGAGCGCAGCGGTCAGCGACAGGATCAGCTCCTCGTTCAGCGCGTTGCGCCGCTCGGGACGGTTCAGCGACAGCGTCAGGATGCCGTCCTGCAGGTCGCTCAGAAGGATCTCAGAAGTTGACATCATGGCCCCCTTTCAGCGCCAGCATCTCGCGGGCTTCGTCCGGGGTGGCGACCGCCATCCCGAGATCCTCGACCATCTTCTTGGCAAAGGCGACCTGGTCGGCATTGCTTTGTGCGAGTGTGCCGCGGCCGAGCCAGAGCGAATCCTCGAGCCCCACCCGAAGGTTGCCGCCGAGCATCACCGACTGCGCCGCGATCTGCATCTGCTTGGCGCCCGCGCCCAGCACCGACCACTGGTAGTCGTCGCCGAACAGCCGGTCGGCGGTGCGTTTCATGTGCAGGATGTCCTCGGGATGCTGGCCGATGCCGCCGAGGATACCGAAGACGCTCTGGATGAAGAATGGCGGCTTGAGCAGTCCGCGATCGACGAAATGCGCGCAGGTGTAGAGATGACCGATGTCGTAGCACTCGACCTCGAACCGCGTGCCGTTGTCGGCGCAGCGGCTGAGGATCATCTCGATATCCTCGAAGGTGTTCTTGAAGATCCGGTGCTTGGATCCCTCGAGATAGGGCTCCTCCCAGTCGTGCTTGAACGCCTTGAAGCGGTTCAGCATCGGGTAAAGCCCGAAATTCATCGACCCCATGTTGAGCGAGGCGACCTCGGGCGCGTAGCGCAGCGCCGGCGCAAGCCGCTCCTCGGTGGTCATCGTGGTCGAGCCGCCGGTGGTGATGTTGAGCACCGCACCGGTCTGCTGCTTGATGACCGGCAGGATGTTGGCATAGGCCTCCACGGACTGGTCGGGCACGCCGGTCTCGGGGTCCCGGGCATGCAGGTGGATGATCGAGGCACCGGCCTCGGCTGCTGCGACCGCGGCGGTGCTGATCTCCTGCGGGGTCACCGGCAGGTGCGGCGACATCGACGGCGTGTGGATCGAGCCGGTGATGGCGCAGGTGATGATCACCTTGCGGGGCTGTTTGGTTTTGGTCTCGCTCATGTCTGTCTCCTCCCTCTTCACCTTGCCGCGCGTCTCAGCGCAGCGTCTCCGCCTCGGCGAGGAGGGCCTCGCGGTCGTCGGGATGGGCGATGCCCGCGAGCGCCAAGGCGCGCTCGTAGACCGTCTTGTTGCGCAGGCTGGCGGTGCCATGTTCGGTGACCACAGTCTCGACGAAGGTGCGCGACAGCGACACCACGTTGGCGTCGAGCCGGGTCACGATGCGCGGCTTGCCCTTGTTGGTGCGCGACCGCAGCCCGAGCAGGAACGCCCCGCCCTCGACCTGTCCGCCGACCGCGAAGTCGATCAGCCCGCCCATCGAACCGGCCTGCTTGCCGCCGATGGTTTCGGCGTTAACCTGCCCCAGCAGGTCGATCTCGAGCGCCGAGTTGACCGAGAAGACGGTCTTGCGGGCGACGAAATCCTCGGGCCGGTGGGTGGTCATGGCGCTGGCCATGGCGATGTCGGGGTTGTTGTCGACCCAGCGGTAGAGCTCGGCCGAGCCGAAGATGTCGCCGGCATGGGCCTTGGGGCTCTCGGCCGTGGCGCAGCCGGCCTTGATCAGCTCCATCGTGGGATCGGTGAAGGTGTTGATGAAGCGCAGATCCCGCGCGCCACGCGCCATCAGCGCGTTGGCTGCGGCCAGCGGAATGCCCCCGACCCCGAGGCTGATCGAGGCGCCGTCGGGGATCATCCCCGCGATGGCGGTGCCGATGGTCTCGTCGATGTCATCGAGCGGACGGTTGGGATACTCGGCCAGGGGCTCTTCCTGCTCGACCAGCACGTCGATCTCGGAGGCGTGGACCCGGCTGTCTCCGAGGGTGCGCGGCACGTTGGGATTGACCTGCGCGATCAGCACCTTGGCGCTGTGCACGATGCCCTTCACCACGGTGCAGTTCAGCCCCATGCTGTGATAACCCTCTTCATCGGGCGGCGAGACCTGGATCAGGCCCACGTCGAACGGCGTCTCGAGCAGGTAGCGCGCGGTTTGCGACCAGGTCAGCGGCAGGTAGTCGGCCTTCACGTCGGCGGCGGTCTTGCGCAACAGCGTGCCCGGCAAGAACCACGTCTTGAAATGGATGTTCTCGGCGCAGGGCATCTGCAGGAACTTGTAGCCCGACAGCAGCATGCCGCTGGTGACGGTCAGGTCGCGCAGATGTGCCGCGCGCTCCCAGAGCGCCGAGGTCAGCGCGCCGGGCTCGGCGCTGAGATGCGGAAACACCACCGACATGCCGCTCTCGATGCGGGTGACGGCCTCGGCGGCGCTGGTGGTGACGGGGGTCTTGGTCATCGTCTCTGTCCTGCTGCTGGCATCACGCGGCGGGGGCCTGGGCGATCACCCCGGCCTCGATCAGCGCCTCGACCTCGGCCTCGGGCAGCACCTCGAGTGCGACCTCGCGCGAGTTCTGCCCGACCTCGGGCGCACCGACATGGTTCGCGGGACGCGCGCCGTCGAAGCGCATGGGCGCCCGCAACAGGCGCAGCCCGTCGTCGCGGGGCGGCTCGTACATGTCGAGCCACTGCATCTGCTCGTGCTCGGTAAGCTCGTCGGGCGTCACCACCGGCGCATAAGGCACGTCGTTGGCGATCAGCCGCCGCTCCCATTCGTCGCGGTCGTGTTTCAGGAAGGCCGCCTCAACGACGGGTCGCAGCTCGAAGTAATGCGCGCGGCGATCATCATAGGTCGCAAAGCGCGGATCCTCGAGCAGGTCAGTGCGCTCGATGGCGCTCAGCATGCCCTTGAAGAATTTCGGCGAGGACGACATGTGCAGGGTGATCGCCTGCCCGTCGGAGGTCTTGAGCGCAAAGCTCTGCGCCGCCGGGTGGCGCGACTCGCGATGCGGGGTCTCGCCGGTCTCGAAATACTGCGTCATGGCGTCGACGGTGATGGTGGTCATCGCCTCGAGCAGCGAGGTCTTGACCTCGGAGCCACCTTGCCCCGTGCCCTTGAAGCGCCCGACCAGCCCGGTCACGATGCCGATCACCGAGACCAGCGCCGTCGTCAGGTCGCCGATGCAGGTGCCGGCAAGGCGAGTGTTGTCCTTGTCGCTCATGATCGACAGGAAACCGCTCATGCTGAGTCCGATGGTGTCATAGGCGGCGCGGTCGCGCCACGGACCGCCATCTCCGAAGCCCGAGACCGAGGAATAGACCAGGTCGGGATTGATCGCGCGGGCCGCGTCGGAGCCCAGCCCCAGCGCCGCCATCTTGCCTGGGCGGGTGTTCTCGATCAGCACATCGAAGCCCGGCAGCAGCGCCTTGATCAGCGCGATGCCCTCGGGGCGCTTGAGATCGACGGCGAGGCTCTTCTTGCCGGCGTTCATCTGGTTGAAATAGGCGTTCTTCGCCCCCTCGCCGCGGCGGAACGGATCTCCGCCGCGCGGCGATTCAACCTTGACCACGTCGGCGCCGAGCGCCGCGAGGATGGTGCCGCAATAGGGGCCGGCGACGAAGGCGCCGAAATCGAGCACGCGGATACCGTCGAGCGGTCGTGTCTGGCTCATGCTCCGCCCTCCCCGACCGGCAGGAAGTAGGGCAGTGCGAAGGCCTCGTCGAAGCGGATCACCTTGCATTCGAGCGGCATCCCGACCTTGAGATCAAAGCGCATTCCCTCGGGGATGCCCGAGACCAGCCGTACGCCCTCTTCGAGATCGACCAGCGTGATCACGTAAGGCACCTTGGGGCCGAGCATCGGATGCACCGCGTGGCGCGCCTCGGCGAAGGAGTTGAGCGTGGCGCGGCCCGAAGCGGGCTTCCAGCCGGTGTTGAACGAGCGGCATTTCGGGCAGATCGGCGAGGGCGGATGATGCGCCGCGCCGCAATCGTTGCAGCAGTTGAGATGCAGCGTGCCCTCGGCCAGATGCCGGTAGTACGGCTGTTCGAGATACTCGTCGGAAGGTCTGATGACAGTCATGCGCGCCCCAACACCATTGAGCTTGCCCCGCGAAGGGTGACGAAGGCGGTTTCGGCGCCCTCGACCTGATTGTGAGAGTCGCCCCGAAGCTGCCGAACGCCTTCGGCAATCGTGTTGAGGCCGTGGAAGTAGCCCTCGGAGAGAAGGCCACCATGGGTGTTCACCGGCAGCGGCCCGCCGGGTCCGTTGCCGCCCGAACTCAGGAAGTCCGCCGCCTCGCCGCGGCCGATGAAGCCGAAATCCTCCAGCGCGATGGGCACCATCATCGAGGTGGCATCGTAGATCATCGCCACGTCGATATCGCTGGCCGAGAGCCCCGCGCGCCCGAAGAGCTGCTGCGCCGCGCCCTCCGGGGCGAGGCTGTAGGTCTTTTCGGCATAGAGATACATCGGCACCGAGCCCGGGAAGATGTACTGCCCGGCCGCCAGCACATCGACGGCCTTGCCCGAAAGCTGGCGCGCTTTCTCCTGGCTGACGATGACCATCGCCATCGCGCCGTCCGTCTCGAGGCAGTAGTCGTAGATCCGCAGAGGGTGGGTGATGACCCGGCCGGCGCGGTAGTCGTCGAGGCTCAGGCTCTTGTCCTTCAGCAGCGCCCGCGGATTGCGGTTGGCATAGGCCCGCTGGGTCACCGCCACGCCGCCGAGCATGTCGGTGAAGCGCTCTTCGTCGAGCCCATAATGACCCATGTAGCTTTGCGCGTAGAGCGCGTGGTGCTGGCCCGGCACGAGCAGCCCGAAGGGCGCGGAATAGATGTCACCGGGCGGTTCGGGCTGGCGCGAAACCAGCCAGTCGCCCTCTTCCGCCAGCACCCGCTCGCCGCGTCCGAAGCGCACGCCGGACCGGGCGTTGAGCGCGCGGTAGAACACCACGCAGTTCGCCAGCCCGGCCTCGATCGCCGCGGAGGCCTGCGCGACCGCACCGCAGCAGTTGACGCCACCGAACTCGGTTTCGCCGTAATAGCTCAGCGAGGGCAGGCCGAGCGCGTTCACGATCGCCGCCTCGGACGTGTTGTCCCAGGTGTAGCGCACCAGACCGTCGATATCGTTGACCTCGAGCCCCGCATCCTCGAGCGCGCCGAGGATGGCCTCGAGCGCCAGCTTGAGTTCGCTGCGGCCGGAATTCTTCGAGAACTCGGTCTGACCGAGTCCGACAATGCTTGTCTTCATGTCCTGCTTTCCTCGGCACGCCTAGGGGCGATGCCTGTCCTCCTCGTCGCTCCCCGCGACACCCCTGACGCTACTGACTGGCTATTCAGTGGTCAAACGCGCCAGCCGGGTTTTCCCGGGCGTCCCGCCTTGGCCTATGCCTCCCATAGGAAGCCCGCGGCCTTTGCCCCCGCCAGATTGACGGGGGCGTCAGTCAGGCCTCTGCTGGCGTCGATTTCACACGACATGTCAGTTGAGGGAGGAACCGAACATGCGAGGCGTCGTCTTCACGGGGAACAGCACGCTCGAGGTGATGAACTTCGAGGATCCGAAAGCCGGGCCGGGACAGGCTGTGGTCCGGATGAAGGCCTCTGGCATGTGCGGCAGCGATCTTCACTACTATCGTGCCGAGAGCATGGCCAAGCTGATGGTGCAGCTCGGGCTCAAGAGCTTTGCCGACCGCGGACTGCCCGACGATACCCCGATCATCGCCGGCCACGAGCCCTGCGGGGTGATCGAGGAGGTCGGGCCCGACATCGACCCCAAAGTGCTCAAGCCCGGCGACCGGGTGATCGTGTTCCACTACGAGGGCTGCAATTTCTGCGAGCATTGCCGTGGCGGCTGGACCCAGATGTGCGAGAACGGCGTCGAGCCGCACGGTGTCGCCAAGCATGGCGGCCATGCCGAGTTCCAGCTGGTGCCGGCCTCGACGCTGGTCAAGATGCCCGACGAGCTGAGCTTCGTCGGTGGCGCGGCGGTGGCCTGCGGCACTGGCACCGCCTATTATGCGCTGGTCCGCATGGACGTGAGCGCGCGCGACCAGCTGGTGGTCTTCGGCCTCGGGCCGGTGGGCCTGTCGGCGGTGCAGCTGGCGGCGGCGATGGGTGTCGAGGTGATCGGCGTCGACATCGACCCGGGACGGGTCGAGGCAGCAAAGGCCTATGGCGCGGCGCACGTCATCAACGCCAAGACCCACGACCCTGTCGAAGAGGTCAAGAAGCTGACCCGCGGCAAGGGCGCCTCCTGCGCCATGGACTGCGCCGGCGGCGACATCGCCAAGCAGCAGGCGGTGCGCTGCACCGCACCCTGGGGTCGCATCGCGCTGGTCGCGGTGGGCGGCAATCTCAACGTGGTGGGCTGGAACGACATGATCGTCGGCCAGCGCACAGTGATCGGATCGTGGACCTTCTCGATCAACGGCATGAAGGACTGCGCCGAGTTCATCGCCGACCACGGCGTCGAGGTCGACAAGGTGTTCTCGGACCGCTGGGACATCGAGGAGGCCGAAAAGGCCTACCAGATGTTCGACAAGCAGACCGGTGGCAAGGGCGTCTTCGTATTCTGAGACCAAGGGCGGCGCGACCTCCACGCCCCGCCCTTTCTGCGCGCCCCGGTTCTCCCGCGGGGCGCGCCTTTTTGTTTCGCCCAAAAGCGCTGCGCCCGTCTGGCAAACCCGGCCGGCGCTGAATAGTGCGGCAGCTCCGGGCCATGCGCCACGCCTTTGCCCGCCAAAGGAATCCGCGCTGGCCCGCATTTTTCCTGCCTCGCCGTTCGGGCCGGGATGATACCCTGAACCCAACTCTGCGTGGCCACGGCCTGCGGCAACCGGGACGCCACCGGCGCTGGCCGGCCACCACGTCACGCGACCTTCAGGAGGAGTGGAGCTCATGAACGAGATCAAGTCGGACATCTCGCCCGCACGCGACGGCTATGTGGGCACCCGCCCGGTGCGCCCCGACGGCGTGCCCAAGGTCACCGGCGCGGCGCGCTATGGCAGCGATTACGCCCCGGCGGGGATGATCCACGGCAAGGTGCTGCGCTCGCCGCATGCCCATGCCCGTATCCGCGCCATCGATACCTCGAAGGCCGAGGCCCTGCCGGGCGTGCACGCGGTGGTGACCGGGGCCGACTTCCCGGATTTTCCCGATGCCTATGCCGGGCCCGAGCGCATCGAGAAGAACATGTTCCACGAATCCTCGAACGTCATGGCGCGGGGCAAGGTGTTCTACCACGGCCACGCGCTCGCCGCCGTTGCCGCCCGTGACGAGGCGACCGCCAAGGCCGCGCTGAAGCTGATCGAGGTCGACTACGAGGTGCTGCCGCATGTCATCAGCATCGATGAGGCCATCGCCCCCGGCGCGCCGCAGGTGCATGACGGCATGACCACCCGCAACGTCACGCCGGCCCCCACGACGCCCTCGAACATCACCCGGCGCTGGGAGGACAGCCTCGGCGATGTCGCCGCGGGCTTTGCCGAGGCCGACGAGGTCGTCGAGCTGACCTTCGACAGCGTTCCGGTGCACCAGGGCTATATCGAGCCGCATGCCTGCGTGGCCGAGTACGAGACCGACGGCAGCTCGCAGCTCTGGGTCTCGAGCCAGGGCCATTTCACCATGCGTGACCTGACCGCCAAGATGACCGGCATGTCGCCGGGCGACATCCGCGCCAGCGCCGCCGAGATCGGCGGCGGCTTCGGCGGCAAGACCAAGGTCTATCTCGAACCGGTGGCGATGATGCTGTCGAAGAAGGCCGGGCTCCCGGTCAAGATGACCATGTCGCGCGACGAGGTGTTCCGCGCCACCGGCCCGGCCTCGGACAGCAAGATCCGCGTCAAGATCGGCGCAAAGCGCGACGGCACCATCACCGCCGGCGAGATCGAGCTCTACTACAATTCCGGCGCCTTCCCCGGCGCGCCCTTCATCAATGGCTGCCTCTGCGCCTTCGGGCAGTACAACATCGCCAACCAGCACGCGGTCGGCCATGACGTGCTCTCGAACCGCGCCATGACCGCGGCCTACCGGGCGCCCGGCTCGACCCAGTCCTGCTTTGCCGTCGAGGGCGTGCTCGACGTGATCGCCAAGAAGATCGGCATGGATCCGATCGACCTGCGGCTGAAGAACGCCATCACCGAGGGCACCCGTCAGCTTGGCGACCGCACGGTGACCCACAACGGCTTCGTCGAGATCCTCGAGGCGCTCAAGGCGCATCCCGACTACGCCAAGCCGCTCGGCCCCAATCAGGGCCGCGGCGTGGCGGCGGGCTACTGGCACAACATGTCGGGCCATTCTGGTGCCACCTGCCTGATCAACAGCGACGGCGTCGTCACCATCGCGAATTCGAGCCCCGATATCGGCGGCAGCCGCGCCTCGATGGCGATGATGGCGGCCGACACGCTCGGCGTGCCCTACGAGGACGTGCGCTCCGAGATCCACGACACCGCGTCGGTGCCCTATGGCGATCTTACGGGAGGCAGCCGGGTGACCTTTGCCACCGGAAAGGCCATCGTCGGCGCCTGCGAAGAGGTCATCGACCAGCTCAAGCAACGCGCCGCCGAGATCTGGGGCGTCGAGGTCGAGGCCGTGGAATGGGCCGGCGGCGCGGCGCACCCGTCCTCGACCAATGTCGGCAAGTTCGAGCCGCTGACGCTCAAGGAACTGGCGGCGGATGCCAGCGCCACCGGCGGGCATTTCGGAGCCTCCTACGGCAAGACCATGTCGGGTCACGCACCGGGACTGAGCGCGATGTTCTGCGATGTCGAGGTCGATCCCGACACCGGCGCCACCAAGATCCTCAACTTCGTCAGCTGCCAGGACGCCGGGCGCGCCATCCACCCCGCCTATGTCGAAGGGCAGATGCAGGGCGCCTGCGTGCAGGGCATCGGCTGGGCGCTGAACGAGGGCTATGTCTACGGCAAGGACGGTGTGTTGCAGAATTCCGGCTGGCTCGACTACCGGATGCCGGTGGCCTCGGACCTGCCGATGCTGCAGGCGATCATCGTCGAGGTGCCCAACCCCTTCCACCCGTTCGGGGTGAAGGGCGTGGCAGAGGCGAGCATGGTCTCGGCGCTCGGCTGCGTCGCCAACGCTGTCTCCGCCGCCACCAAACGCCGGATGACCTCGCTGCCGATGAACCCGCAGACCGTGCTCAAGGCGCTCGACGAGCGCGGCGAA
This sequence comes from Salipiger bermudensis, assembly GCF_017309175.1. Classification (NCBI taxonomy): domain Bacteria; kingdom Pseudomonadati; phylum Pseudomonadota; class Alphaproteobacteria; order Rhodobacterales; family Roseobacteraceae; genus Salipiger; species Salipiger bermudensis. Next base: position 318,754 of record NZ_JAEKJV010000004.1, read on the forward strand.
GAGCTCTGATCAACGGCCCCTGCGCCGCGACCCGGCGGCGCAGGGGTGCAGGGGGCCGAGCACAGGATCAAACGGCCTCGCACGGAGCGCATCCGTTCGAGCTTGCGATCGGGACAAGAGCGGCTCAGGCCGGCCGGCGCGGCGGCAGATCGAGCCGTGCGACGATGCCCTCGAGCGCCGGATCGGGTGCCGGGTAGAGATCCATCACCAGCGGATCATGACCGGGGATCACGTGATCCCAGCAGCCGCCCGCGAGCTCCAGAATGATGCGGAAACCCTCGGCCATCGCATCGGCATGCAGGATCGACGGGAACGGCACACGCTGCTTCGCATTGGCAAAGAAATGCGCCGCGTCCGAGGCCACCACCACCCAGCCGCGCGCGGTCCAGACCCGCACCACCTGAAGCCCGTCCGTGTGGCCGCCGATGCGGTGCACGCTGAGCCCCGGCACGATCTCGGCGCTGTGGTCGTGGAACACCACGCGGTCGCAATGCACGCAGCGCACCAGGTGCACCACATCCTCGATCTCGTAGCCGCGCCGCAGGACCGGCGCGCACATGCAGCGCCCGGTGGCGTAGGACATCTCCGTGTCCTGCAAGTGAAACCGCGCCTGCGGAAAGCGGTGCAGGTTGCCAGCGTGGTCGTAATGCATGTGGGTGAGGATCACGTCCTCGATCCGGGCCGGATCGAGCCCGAGAAGCCCGATGGCATCCGCCGGGGACCGCATGTAGCCGTCGCCCCGGCGCTCCGCCGAGGCATCGCTCGAGCCGGTGTCGATCAGGAACACCCGGTCCGAGCGCTGCGCCACCCAGACATAGAAGTCCAGGTCTGCATCCGCCTCGTGCATGTCGCCGCCCTGCAGGTTCTGCCCGAGCGTGCGTGGCCCGTTCACCGCATATTTGATCGCGTAGAGCGCGAAGGGCTCCATGACGTGCGCGCGTACCGCCGCCCTCAGGCGGGGGCGCGCATCTCCTCGGCGGCGGCCTGCACCGCGCGGATGATCTTGTCATAGCCGGTACAGCGGCAGAGGTTGCCCGCCAGCCAGAAGCGGATCTCTTCCTCGGTCGGGTCCGGATTGCGCTCGAGCAGGTTCTTCGCGGCGACGATGATGCCCGGGGTGCAAAAGCCGCATTGCAGCGCGGCCTCCTGCAGGAAGTGCCGTTGCACCGGGTGCAGCTCGCCGTGATCGGCGACGCCCTCGATGGTGGTGATGGTCTTGCCGCCGGCCTCGGCGGCGAGCATCAGGCACGAACACGTCACCCGCCCGTTCACCTCGATCGAGCAGGCACCGCAATCGCCCGACCCGCAGCCCTCCTTGGAGCCGGTCAGGTTGAGCTCGTCGCGCAGCGCCGAGAGCAGGGTCTGGTCGGGACGGGCGAGGAATTCGACCTCGTCGCCGTTGATCGTCGTGGTCACATGGAGTTTGGCCATCTGCTGTCCTCCTCGGTCAGGTCTGGGCGCGGGCGAGCGCGGCGGCGACGGTGCGCTTGAAGATCACCCCCGCGATGCGGATGCGGTACTCGGCGGTGCCACGCTTGTCGTCGATCGGGCGGCAGACCCCGCGCACCGCCTCGGCGGCGCGCTCGAGTGCCGCATCGTCGAGCGTGGTGCCCACCAGCGCCTCCGAAGCCGCGGGCACCAGCAGCGCCGTCGGTGCCACCGCGCCGATCGCCACCCGGGCGAAGCTGCAGGTGCCGTCCGCATCGAGCACGAGATTGACCCCGACGCCCACCACCGCGATGTCCATCTCGGTACGCGGGATGAAGCGCAGGTAGGCGTCGCCCGCACGTTCGGGGCGTGGCGGCAGGTTGATCGCGACGATCACCTCGCCCTTTTCCAGACTGGTCTTGCCCGGCCCGGTGGGGATCTCCTCGACCGGGACCTCGCGGCGGCCCTTCGGGCCGACCACGCTGGCGCTCGCACCGGCAGCGATCATCGCCGGGACGCTGTCGGCGGCTGGCGAGGCGTTGCAGAGGTTGCCGGCGGGGGTCGCGCGCGACTGCACCTGCATCGAGCCGATCAGGTCGATCGCCTCGAGCACACCGGGCCAAGCCTTGCGCAGCCCCGCATGTTCGTTGATCTGGGCGCCGCAGACCGCCGCGCCGATGTGGAAGCCCTCGGCGTCCTCGGTGATCGAGACCACCTCGGGGATTGCCTTGATGTCGACCACAAGCTCGGGCGCGCGCAGCCCCGCGCTCATCTGCACGACAAGATCGGTGCCGCCGGCCAGCACATGCGCGGCACCTTGCTCGGCTGCCAGAAGGCCGACCGCCTGCTCGATGGACGTTGCGGATACATACTGCATCTGTGTGGGTTCTCCTCCCTTGGACCGGGCGAGCGCCTGCGCGCCCCGGTCCGCACCTTGTCCCAGTGTCGCCCCTGCCCCCGTTTGCGGCAAGGCACTTGCCCCGGCGGATGGCGTCGCAGAGGCGTTGCCAATGCCCGGAACAGGCTTCCCGGATAGGTGGGCGGGGCAGGACCGACCGGCGCGCGATACGCTCCGGTCGGTCGCGGGCTCAGGTGAGCCAGAGCGTGATCGCCGGGAACGCCAGCAGCAGGCCGAGCGTCACGAACTCGGCGATGATGAAGGGCGTGACACCGGCGAAGCTCGATCTGAGATCTGTCTTGGTCGATGAGCCGGTGACGAAGACCACCATGCCCAGCGGTGGCGTTACCAGCCCGATCTCGGTGGTCTTGATCATGATCACCCCCCACCAGACCGGGTCGAAGCCGAGCCCAGCCATCAGCGGGGTCGAGATCGGGGCGGTGAGGATCAGCACCGCCGCCTGGTCCATGAACATGCCCAGGATCAGGTAGATGAACACCACGATCAGCATCGCCTGCACCGGCGTCATGCCGCTCTGGGCGATCCATTCGAGCAGCGTGTCGGTGATCTTGGTGAAGGAGATGAAGTAGCCCACCACGTGCGCGCTGATGATGATCATCATGATCATCGAGGTGATCCGCATGGTGCCGCCGAGCGCATGGTTGAAGCCGCGCTGGGTCATCCGCCCCGAGAAGACCGAGATGATCAGCGCCCCGAAAGCCCCGATGGCCGCAACCTCGGTGGGGGTTGCGATGCCGCTGTAGAGCCCGCCCAGCACCACCACGATCAGCACGAACATCGGCCAGACGCGCCCGCCGCGCTCCTCGGCCATGGCGCGTTCTTGATCCGCGTTGCTCGGGCCCCATTCGGGCTTGACCCTCAGGGTGATCGAGATCTTCAGGATGTAGCCCAGCATGGTCAGGATCCCGGGGATGATCCCGGCAAGGAACAGCCTCCCGATCGAGGTCTCGGTCACAACACCGTAGATCACGAAGGCCACCGAGGGCGGGATCATGATCGCCAGCGTACCGGCGATCGAGATCGTGCCCACCGCCAGCGACGGCGCGTAGCCCGCCTTCATCATCGCCGGGAACGAGGCCCTCGCGAGGCTTGCCGCCGAGGCGGTGCTGCTGCCGGTGGCGGCAGCATGGATGGCACCCGCGAAGATGCAGGCCATGGCGAGACCGCCGCGCACCTTGCGCAGCAGCCGGTTGCAGGCCAGCAGCAGGTCGGTGGCGACGCCGCCGCAGGCGAGAAACTCGGCCATCAGGATGAACATCGGAATGGTCAGCATGATCGAGTTAGCGACGGTGCCGTGCACCACCTTGCCGAGCAGGGTCTCGATCATGCTCATCGGGACCAGCATGTTGAGGCTGATCACCCCCGCAATCCCGAGCGCGTAGCCGATGGGCACCGCGAGCACCATCAGGCCGAGAAGGATGGCAACGCCGATTGCGAAGGTCATACGGCTTCCTCCTCGATCTCGTGGGACACGTCGAGCCCGGCTGCGGGGCCGATGGTGGTCAGCAGCAGGCGCAAGGAGAGCAACCCCATGCCGATCGGGATCCAGATCCAAGACCAGTGCCACGGCCAGTCCACCACGCCCATGTCGACGGAATTGGTGCTGTAGGCATCCCACCAGTTGTAGCCCGAGAGCCAGGCCAGCTGGGCGCAGTAGATGCCGCTGGCGAGGAGGCCCACGCGCAGCAGGATGTCACCGACCTTTCGCGGCAGCGCGTGCAGCAGGAAGGTGATGCGGATGTAGCCCCCGGTCCGGAACGCCCAGGCCATCGGCATGCAGATCAGCCCGACCATCAGGTAGTTCTCGGTCACGAAGAGGTTGAAGTTCAGCGGGCTGTTGATCGCGTAGCGCAGCAGAGCGTCGGCGGTGTTGAGCACCATCGCGATCAGCATCATCAGCGCGGCGATCACTGCCGCGGCGACCTCGACCGGCGCCAGCACCCGGTTCAGCGCGCGATAGATCGGTGATCCCGGCGCGGGATTGTCTGTCATCTGTCCTCCTCCCGGCAGGCGCCAACGGCATGTGCCCGATGTCCTGCCCTGTTTCGGCGCAACGCGCCGCCCGTATCTCCTGAGCCGGGCCGCGCCGGTCGCGGCGCACCGGCAATCTCGCATTACGCGAAGTTTGCCCACACATGGTCTTACCTTCTAAGGCCGTGGCGGATCAATTCGACCACCCCCCTATGTCGGCCATAGGCACAGGCGGTCGGTGGCCGTACTCATGCCGGGACCCGCTATGCGCATCTTGCCCGAGGCCCTACAGTCATGGCGCATTCTGAACACGCCTTCAGGGTCAACCGGAGCCTCAAGCGGCGAACCTCCCCCACCAAGCTGGGCCGAGCGTAGCCGCATTGGTCTGGTAACTGAACCCTCAGTCAGGCAAAAAGGATGCATCTTAGATCTAGTAGGGAGGAGATCTTGTGAAACGGACTGGATTGATCGCGGCGCTGACGCTTGGCACCGCCCTGACATCGACCGCGGCCACCGCGGAAACGCTGATCGTCGCCACCGACCTGCCTCCGACGCATTTCGTGTCGGTGCAGGGGGTCGAGCGGCTGATGACCTGCATCACCGAAGGCGCCGGGGACGCCATCGATTTCAACTATTTCCCCTCCGGCCAGCTGGTCAAGCGCGACGAGGGGGTCTCGGCGCTTCAGAAGGGGCTCGCGCAGATGACCTTCTCGACCATCGCGGCCGAGACCGCGACGGTGCCGCTGCAAAGCGTGACGCTTCTGCCCGGCATGTCGGAGTCGGCCGTGGCCGCGGTCGAGGCGTGGCGCGAGGCGATCAGCCGGGACGGTGTGCTCAAGGCCGAGCTCGACGAGGTCGGCGTCAAGCCGCTTCAGCTGAGCCTGCTGGCCCCCTACCAGATCATGGGCACCAAGACCTATGCCGAGGTGTCGGACTGGTCGGGCCAGAAGATCCGCACCACCGGCTCGGCGCTGAACTTCCTGGTCGAGTCCATCGGCGCGGTTCCGGTCGAGATGTCGGCCAACGATCTCTACACCGCAATGCAGCGTGGCACCGTCGACGGCACCATCCTGTCCTTCGCCAGCGCCACGCCCTACTCGGTCAACGAGGTCGCCACCCACATGAGCGCCAATGCCAGCTTCGGCACCTCGGCCTCGTGGATCGGCATGAGCCAGGAGGTGTTCGACGGGCTGCCCGCCGAGGTGCAGACCGTGGTCGACGAGTGCGGCAAGAAGACCGAACTCGAGCTCGCCGCCTGGGTCGACGAGAACGAGGGCAGGCTGCGCGACGAATACGCCTCGCAGGGCATCGAGATCTACGAGCTGACGCCCGAGCAGGTCGAGGCCTTCTCGACAGCGATGGAACCGGTTGAGAGCAATTTCGTGGCACGGCTCAACGATCGCGGTCTGCCAGGCCAGGACGCGCTCGACGAGTTCAAGGCCGCGCTCTCCGACTGACGCGCGCCACATCGCGGGATGACAGGGGAGCGGGCCTGATGCGCCCGCTCCCCTTTCTGTTTGTCGCCGTCGCTTTGAGCCGAACGTTCGGACCATAGGCCAGCGCGAAGGCCGCAAGAGGCGGCAGGGGCGCGATATTTCCGGGTCAGATCGTGCATGATACACGATACTACATGACGAGAGCGGCTCGATCCCGAGCCAGACCAATTCGAACAGGGAGGTGCGGATGCCCGCAAACTACAAGCAACTGGCCAGCGGCATGTTCTACGAAGAGCTCGAGCCGGGCACGACTTACAAGCATTCGATCACCCGCACCGTCACCGAGGCCGACAACCTGCTGTTCTCCACGCTGACCTACAACATGGCCTGGCTGCACGTGGATGACGAGTATTGCCGCAATGAGTCGATCTTCGGCAAACGTCTGGTGAACAGCAATTTCACGCTGTCGCTGGTGGCCGGCGTGCAGGTGCACGACATGACCCTCGGCACCACGCTGGCCAACATGGGCTATTCCGATGTGAAATTCCCCAACCCGGTCTTCATCGGTGACACGATCTACACCGAGACCGAAGTGATCTCGAAGCGCGAGTCGAAATCGCGCCCCAATGCAGGCCTCGTCGAGTTCGAGACCCGCGGCCTCAACCAGCGCGACGAGGTCGTGGTGATCCTGCGCCGCACCGGCATGATGATCAAGAAATCCTCGCTCGAAGAGGACAGCTGACCGCGGCCCCGCCCCGCGCCCTGAGGCCGCGGGGCGGGGCCCTTCTCAGACCTTCTCGGTCTTTGCCATCATCTCGAGATAGCCGTCGCGGCGGCTGGGGTCGACGGTCAGCGGTCGGTCGTAGGACGGATCGCTGGTGTCGCGTGCAGGGCCGCGCCCGGCATTCATGAAGGCCTTCACCGGCTCCGGCAGGATCGCCCGCGTCGAGGTGAAGGAGGTCAGATCGTCCATGTCGGGGATCTCGTCCATCATCGACCAGTCGCGCAGCGTCACCCGCGCCGCGATGCGCCACTCCCCGTCCCGCTTGTCGAGCCGGTCGACATAGCGCCCGCCGCCCAGAGTCAGCGGCTTGCCCTTGCGATTCATGCACACGAACATGAAGTAGGTCTCGGAATGGGCCGTGTCGCCCTCGATCTCCACGGTCTGGTTCAGCAGGCAATGCTGGTGCGACAGATGCGCCGCGCCGTGCTGGCCAAGTGCCCATTCGACGAACTCCTCGGGCGTGCCGACGAACTTGCCATGCTCATCGAGACAATCCGGATGAAAGGCCGACAGGATCAATGCGCGGTCGAAGCGGTCGACGCCCCGGCAATACCGGACGAGACATTGCCGGATCTGTTCGCGATCCCAGAGCTCTGCGACCATTTGCTCGAGTGATGGTTCTGCGCTTGCCATGGTCTCCCCCCAATGGTTGTGGCCGCGCTCGGGCGGCGGATCTCGTCTCGGGAGACAGTATGCAGGTTGCGCCCGCTCCGGCGAGAGGCGGCACCTGCGCGCATAGCCGCCGCCTATGCCGGGCGGAGGAAACGCATGGCACCGCGCCCTGATATCCGGAAACGGGCCGAACCGGCGGCCCGCCTGCCCTACACTCAACGACGACGCCGCCCCACCGGGCGGCTTGTGACAGAGATGGGAGGATCTGCCATGAAGATCGGTATCGTCGGCGCCGGGCGCATCGCCAGCGCCCTCGTCACCAGGCTCGCCCCGAAGGGGCACGAGCTGATGATCAGCAATTCGCGCGGTGCCGAGGCGGTTCGCGAGACCGCCGAGGCGCTCGGCTGTCATGGGGGCTCGGCCGAGGAGGCGGCGCAATTCGGCGATGTGACGGTGGTCACCGTGCCGCTCAATGCCTTCGACACCCTTCCGGCCGATGCCATAGGCCAGCGCATCGTGATCGACACCTGCAACTACTATCCCGGTCGCGACGGCGTGCATCCCGAGTTCGAGGGCGGCGGCGAGACCACCAGCGGCCAGTTGCAGCGCAAGCTGCCCAAGGCCCGCGTCGTCAAGGCGTTCAACTCGATCATGTCGCCGCATCTCGAGCAGGGTGGCAAGACGCCCCCGTCCGGCGGCACCCCCGCCCTGCCCATCGCCAGCGACGACGAACAGGCCGCCACCGTGGTCTCGCAGATCGTGAGGGATGCCGGGTTCGAGCCGGTCCATGCCGGCCCGCTGGCCGAGAGCTGGCGCTTTGAGCGCGCCCGGCCGGTCTATTGCCGCCCGCTCGACGCGCGGGCGCTGCAGGCGGGGCTCGCAGCCACCCGTCCGGAGGATTTCGTGCCCGAGAACTCCTGGAAGGACTAAGACGCCTCCCTGATCCGGCTTGCGATCAGCCTGCCGCCTCTCCCGGGCGGCGGGCTTCCTCACCTTGCAGGAAGTCGAAACGATAGACCCGCCGGGCGATCTTCCAGCCCTCGGCGGTGCGGCGGTAGCTGTCGGAATACTCGACGAGGCTGCGCGGCGTCACCCGGTCCGAGATCACCCCCTCGCGCGGGGCCGGCTCGCGGAAGACGATGGCGTAGGACGAGCCGGTGGCGCTGTCCTCGTCGATGACCTCGACGATCTGGTTGGTCGCCACATGCCGCCCCAGCCGATCCTTCGGATAGCGCCCGATCCAGTCGCGGATCGCGGCGCGTCCCTCGATCGGCACCGGCTCGACCGCAGGCTTGTAGACCGCGTCCTCGGTATAGATCGCTGCGAAGGCATCGGGATCGAGGTGATCGAGGTGGCGGCAGTAGAGCACCGTCAGCTTGGCGCACTCGTGTTCGATCAACATCCGTTGCACGGGGTCCATCGGATCTCCTCCCTCGTGAGTTTCCGTTCAAAGTGAACGGGCCGCGGCAACTTCTTGACGCTGCCGCGGCCCGATGACGGGTGCTCTCGCGGCGCGGCTCAGTCCAGCAGGTTTGGCAGCCAGAGCGCGATGGCCGGGAAGCTGATCAGCAGGGTGAGCGTGATCATGTCGGTGGCGATGAACCACAGCGCGCCCCGGAATACCGTCGAGATCGGCACCGTGCCTCTCAGGGCGGACCCTATGACATAGCAGTTCAGGCCCACGGGCGGGGTGATCATGCCGATCTCCAGCAGCTTGATGACGATGATGCCGAACCAGATCATGTCGACATTGGCCGCCTGCAGCAGCGGGAAGAAGATCGGCAATGTCAGCAGCATGATGCCGATCGACTCGATGAACATGCCGAGCACGATATAGACCACCGCGATCATCAGGATCAGAACCACCGGGCTGTCGCCGACCGAGAGCATCGCGTTGGCGATGGCACGCGGCACGCCGGTCAGACCCATGAAGCTGGTGAACATGGTGGCGCCCACCGCGATGATGAACACCGTCGAGGTGCCGATGGCCGCGTCACGCACGGCAGTGCGCACCACGGTCCAGGTCAGGCGACGGCGCAGCGCCGCGAGCACCATGGCGAGCGAGGCGCCGACGGCACCGGCTTCGGTCGGGGTCATCACCCCGGCGAAGATGCCGCCCAGCACGCCAAGGATCAGCGCCGGCAGCGGCCAGACCTGCTTGAGCGCGGCGATGGTGTCGGCCCGGGTCGCGGTGATCTCGGCGCGCGGCGCCAAAGACGGGTTGGCCTTCACCCGCAGCATGATCATCGTCATGTACATCGCCGCCGAGAGCGCCCCCGGCAGGAAGCCCGCGAGGAAGAGCTTGCCGACCGAGACATTGGCGAAGATCGCGTAGACGATCATCAGGATCGACGGCGGGATCAGCGAGCCCAGCGTGCCCGCCGAGGCGATTGTGCCGGTGGCGAGCGCCTTGTCATAGCCCTGCTTGAGCATCTCGGGCACTGCGATGCGCGACATCGCAGCCGAGGTCGCCACCGACGAGCCCGAGGCCGCCGAGAACAGCGCGCAGGCGCCGACCCCGGCGCAGCCGAGCCCGCCCGGCACCCGCCTGAGGATGATCTTGAGCGCGGCGAAGAGCCCGTCCGTCAGCCCCCCGTTCGAGGCCACGTACCCCATCAGCAGGAACATCGGCACGGCGCTGAAGCTCCAGTTCGCGATGAAGTCGAACGGGATGGCGCGGGCGATGCCCCAGGCGACCTGGAAGCCGAGCGCGGCCCAGACTCCCCCGAAGGAGACGAGAAGAAGCACGATCCCGATCGGCGCGCGGAGCGCGATCAGGAACAGCACGATGCCGGTGCTGGCGAATCCGATTTCCAACATCGACATGATCAGTCAGCTCCGTGGTCGTTTTCTGCGGTGTGAACCGAGACCAACTCGGCCCGCGCGCGCGGCTTGAAGAGAAGGCGGAAGAACAGGAGCAGGCAGACCAGAGAGGTCAGCACCATGGCGCAGGGCAGCAGGAAGCGCGCGGGCCAGATGTAGACGCGCACCGCGCCCATCACGATCTCCTTGCGCTCGAAGGCCTTGATGGCATCCGGCCACGAGATGTAGGCAAGCCCGCCATACCCGATCGCGCTGATCAGCAGGACGAAGCCCACCACCGCAACCTGCATCTTGTAGGGCATCATCTGGTAGAACAGTTCGACCGAGATTGACTGACGCGTCAGTTCGACAAAGGCCATGGGCAGAACCACGATCGCCACCATGTAGTAATAGGCGGTGACTTCCAGCGTGCCCTGGATCGGGGTGTTGATGGTGTATTTCAGGACAACGTCCAGCGTGACATGCCCCATCATCGCCAGGACCGGGATGGTGGTGATGGTCACGAGTGCCTCCGACACCCACTCAAGCGGATTGCGGATCATGCTCCTCCCTCCTTCTGTTTCGGGCAGCGCGGTCCTGGGACAGTCCTCCTCGTCCAGGCTCGGCGCAGATCGCCCGATTGTCCTTGTCTACCGGCTGGGCCGTTTCTCCGGCAAGCGCGCCATGCCGCGGCAAACCTTTGGGTGGCGACAGCCTCCGCCTATGGGAGGAAAAATACCGTTCCGCGGCGGCAGGGCGTCTGGCTATAGTCCTAAATTGCATCATTGTTGCATGCCGCCGCCGCGCTGACGGCCAGCGGCCTGCAACGCAAGGGAGGAGAGGGATCACATGACTTCTATCAAAGCACTGCTGCTTGCCGGCGGCGTCGGCCTGATGGCGGCCACCAGCGTCGCGGCCGAAAGCTATCGCATGGCGCATTTCCAGCCCGAAGGCGAAACGACCGTGCGCACCGCGAAATGGTTTGCCGAGGCGCTGAACGAGGCCACCAACGGCGAGATCGCCTTCGAGCTGTTCTCCGGCGGCGTGCTGCTGCCGGCCAAATCCTCGCTGCAGGGCATCGGCGACGGCGTGGCGCAGGAAGGCTTCCACACCTCGGGCTACACCCCGTCGGAACTGCCGCTGTCGAACGCGCTGTCGGGCTCGGGCTACATCGTCTCCGACCCCACGGCGCTTGGTGCCGCCTATGCCGACTGGGTCGCCAACGATCCCGAGGGCCAGGCAGAGTTCGCCGAGCACAACGTGGTGCCCTTCGGCGGCTTCTCGACCCCGGGCTACCCGGCGATCTGCAACACCTCCGAGCCGATCACCGAGCTCGATCAGCTTCAGGGCCTGAAGATCCGCTTCCCCGGCGGCCTGACCTCGAAACTGGCGCAGGATCTGGGCGTCATCCCGGTCAACATCCCCGCCACCGAGATCTACCAGGCGCTTCAGACCGGCCAGATCGACTGCGCCGGCATCCTTGCCGCGTGGCTCAACATCGACAACTCGCTCGACGAGGTGTCGAACTCGGTCACGCTGCTGAACTGGGAAGGCAGCTTCAACTCGCCCGTCCAGCTCTACAACAAGGACTTCTGGCAGAGCCTGACCGACGAGCAGCGCGGCACCATCATGGAGCTGGTCGCGCAGGCCCATGCGCGCCTGCAGATCGACTTCCTCTCCTCCGACGAGAAGGCACTCGCCACCTCCGAGGAGAAGGGCCACGCCATTGTCGAGCCCGGAGAGAGCATCCAGAACGCTGTTCAGGAATGGGTCGACAACGGTTTTGGAGGCCGCAACGAGCTGGTCAAGGATGTCTACGGCGTCGAGGATCCGGAAGCGCTCTTCTCCTCGTTCCAGCCCTATCTCGACAAGTGGGCCGGCCTGATCGAAGGCATGGAAGACCCGGGCAACGAGGAAGAACTGACCAAGGTTCTCTATGACAACCTTTACGGTCAGCTCGACCCGGCGACCTACGGCATGGACTGACGCAGCCGCGACTGCACAGGATCGAGGCGGGCATGGCGACATGCCCGCCTTTTCCTTTACCCCCCTTCGCCCGGTGCGGTCTTGCACCTTGACCGCAAGCGGTCTTCAACAGACGGATCATCGCAACGCGAAACGGGGACCAAGCACATGACCGAGATCGGCAGACCGACCTATTACAGCCGGGTCGAGCGCTGGGAGTGCGACTACAACAACCACTGGAATGCCCGGTTCTACGGCCGCAGCTTCCAGATGGCGGCCGAGGCGCTCGCCACCGCGCCGGGTGCCCCCGGCCCCGGCGGTGCGATCACGCCGCTTCGGCACCTGCGTTTCCATCGCGAACTCTTCGTGTCCGCCCCCGTCGAAGTGCGCAGCGCGCGGCTCGCGGGCGGGCCACAGGACGGCGCCGTGGTTCACCTGCTGATGAGTGGCGGCGAGATCTCTGCCACCGCGCTCGATCTGACGACCCAGCGCGCCGCGGATCTGCCCGAGGTGACGCCCGAGGAGGTGCCGCTCGCCCTGCCCCGCGGACTCGGCACCACCCCGATGCGGGACTGGCCGGACGCCGGGGCGCATGACGTGACGGTGCCGCTCGGCCCGGTGCGGCCAAGCGATCTCGACCACACCGGCGCGCTGCTCTTCGAGCAGATCATCCGCCACAGCTCGGTCTCGTCCCACGCGCAGCTCAACCATCTCGGCTTCACGCCCGAGTTCTCGAACCGCACCGGGATCAACCGGATGGGGGTGGAGTTCCTGGTCTCGCGCGGGGCCGCACCGGTGGCAGGGCGGCCGCTCTTCGCGACCTCACGGCTGCAGGCGATCAAGGGCAAGAGCTTCTGGGCGGTGCATCGCGTCTTCGACGACATGGGCGAGGCGGTGGCCACCATCGAGCAATGTCTACTGACCGTGGACCTCAACACCCGCAAGGCGGTGACAGTGCCGGACTTCCTCTACGCGGCGCTCGACTGAGCGCCCGCCTTACGGGGCGGGCGGCAGCTTGCGCCTGGGCGTGCTCGACACCCCGGCGCGGCTCTCGCGCCAGAGGATGAACAGCCCCGCCGCGATCACCATCGCACCGCCGAACAGCGTGTTGATGCCGGGAATGTCACCAAAGATGAAATAGCCCAGCCCGATGGCGAAGAGCAGCGATGTGTACTCGAACGACGCGGTGACCGAGGCTGGCGCCGCCTGCAGGCTCAGCGCCATGCAGAGCTGCCCAAAACCTCCGAGGATCCCGCAGGCGATCAGCAGCGCGGTCTGCTCGAGCGTCAGTGGCTCCCAGCCGCCAAAGGCCGAGAGCGCAAGGAGCGACGAAGAGATCAGCCAGAAATAGGCGGTGATCGTGGTCGGCTTCTCGGTCTTCACCAGACCGCGCACCAGCAGGAACACCACCGCGACCCCCGCCGCCGCGATCAGCGCCGCCGCGATGCCGATCAGCTCGCGCGTGGTCAGCTCGGCCGAGCCGCTGGTCAGCATCGACAGGTTCGGCCAGGTGATGACAAGGACGCCGGCAAAGCCGAAGGCCACCGCACCCCAGCGGTTCACCCCCACCGCCTCGCGCAGGAACAGCGCCGAGAAGGCCACGACAAAAAGCGGCTGGGTGTATTGCAGGGTGACCGTCTCGGGCAGCGGCAGGGCCTGCACCGACACGAAGGTGAGGCCCATCATCGTCAGCCCCAGACAGGTGCGGGTCACGTGCCCGACGAAGCGCTTGGTGCGGAACGCCGCGGTCAGCTCACCGCGCAGGATCAGCAGCCCCGCGATCGGCAGGATCGAAAAGAAGCAGCGGAAGAACATCACCTCTCCCAGCGGCACGTCGTCGATCAGTTTCACCAGCGTCAGCATCAGCACGATGCAGATCACGTAGAGGATCTTGAAGGCGATCCCGCGCAGGTGCGAGTCGGGCTGCGCGACAGCGGCGGCCTCACTCATGGCATTTCTCCCTCGGATGTCCCAGGGCACCGCCAGCCCGGCCGGAGGCCGGGGCGGCGCACTGGCCTTGGAGGCATACTGCCCTCGGGTGACGGGAACGGACAGGGTGCGGCCACAGGCATAGGTATTGCGTTGCCCCGCGCAAGGCGCAGGCTCTCGGGCGGTGCGAAAGACGCCGGCCACGTTTCTAAGCCGTTGGGATGCTCATATTCTGCAGACGCCCGGAGGCGCACGCGTCCTCGGGCCCGAACGGACAGGAAAAGGGAGCGAGCCAGTCATGACGGGTATTCTTGAGGGCATCCGCGTGCTCGATTTCGGCCGGTGGATCGCCGGCCCCTATTGCGCGCATCTGCTCGCCAGCTTCGGCGCCGACGTCATCCGCATCGAGCGCCCGCGCGGCGAGGACGACCGCTTCCTGATGCCGGTCACCGATCACGGCGAGGGCGCGCAGTTCCTGCAATGCAACGGCGGCAAGCGCTGCCTGGCGCTGGCGATGACCTCGCCCGAGGGCCGCGAGGTGATGAAGAAGATGATCGCGCAGGCCGATGTGGTGGTGGCGAACTACTCGCCCAACGCGCTGAAGTATTTCGGCCTCGACTACAACACCCTGAAAGCCATCAAGCCCGATATCATCCTTGCCACCGCCAGCGCCTATGGCACCGAGGGGCCGATGGCCGAGCGCATCGGCTTTGACGGGGTGGGCCAGGCGGTGAGCGGCGCGGTCTGGCTGACCGGCGAGCCGGGCAAGCCGCATCGCGCGGCGACGGCGCCGATCGACTTCTCGACCTCACTGTCGCTGGCCTATGGCACGCTGGCGGCAATCATCCGCAAGATGCGCAGCGGCGAGGGCACCCATGTCGAGGCCTCGCTGGTGGGCACCTCGCTCAACCTCACCAACCAGATCCTGATGGAGGAAGGCACCGGCTTCCGCCACCGCGAGCCATCAGGCAACCGCAGCCCGATGTCGGGCCCTTCCGACATCTTCAAGGCGCGCGACGGCTGGTTCATCATGCAGGTGATCGGCCAGAAAGTGTTCCAGCGCTGGTGCAAGATCGTCGAGCGCGAGGACCTGCTCGACGACCCGCGCTTCGCCACGGACGACACCCGCGGCGAGAATGGCGAGGACCTGAGCGCGATCATGCAGAAATGGTGCGCCGACAAGAGCCGCGACGACTGCATCGAGATCCTCGGCAATGCCAGCATCGGCTGCGGCCCGGTGCTGTCTCCGGCCGAGGTGATGGGCGGCGCGCTCGACCTGCGCCAGACCTTCATGCGCGACGTGGCCTTCCCCGACTCCGCGCCCTTCCCGCTGGTGCCGCCGCCGGCGAAGCTCTCGGGCGGCAGCGTGGACTTCGCCCGCCCGCCGCTGCTTGGCGAGCACAGCGAGGCGGTGCTGGCGGATTATGGCTTCAGCACCGAGGAGATCGCCGCGATGTGCGAGGCGGGCACCGTCAAGGCCGGCTGACGCGCTGCATCACCGAGCGCCAACAAGAAACGCCCCCGCGGAGACCCGCGGGGGCGCTTGCTTTCAAGCCTGCCGGCTCAGCGCCGGCGCGAGAAATCCGGGCGCCGCTTTTCCTTGTGGCTGGCCACGCCCTCGCGCACGTCCGGGCCGCCGAAGCCGAGGAATTCCAGCGCCAGGCCGGCCTCGAAGGTGCCGGCGTTGTGCTTCCAGAACAGGTTCAGCGTCTGCTTGGTCCAGCGGATCGATTCCTGTGCGCCCCGGTTCAGCTTGCTGGCGGTCTTGCGCGCCGTCTCGAGCAGATCCTCCTCCTCGACGGTGAGCGACACCAGACCGATGCGCTCGGCCTCCGCCCCCGAGATCTTGTCGCAGGTCAGCAGCAGGTACTTGGCCTTGGCCATGCCGCACATCAGCGGCCAGACCGCCGCCGCGTGGTCGCCCGCAGCCACCCCGAGCCGCGTGTGCCCGTCGACGATCACCGCGTCCTTTGCGGCGATCGAGATGTCGGCCATCAGCGCCACCACGAGCCCCGCGCCTACAGCCGGGCCGTGGATCGCCGAGATGATCGGCTTCGAGCAGTCGATCATGTTGTAATAAAGATCGCGGGACTCGCGCAGAACCTGCGTCAGCGTGCCGTAATCCTCGATCTGGGCGTCGATCAGGGCAAAATCTCCGCCCGCCGAGAACGCCTTGCCGGCGCCGCGCACGATGACCACGTTGACGTCCGGGTCCTCGTCGATGGTGTTCCAGACATAGGGAATGTCGGAATGCACCCGCGCGTCCACCGCGTTCAGGTTCGGGCCGTCGAAGATCAGCTCCAGCACGCCGGGCTCGTTCATTTCGAACTTGAAGGCGTAGTCCTTGTATTTGTCGAGAGCGCTCATTTTCCTGTCCCTTAGCTGACGCGTTCGAAGATCGCGGCGAGGCCCTGCCCGCCGCCGATGCACATGGTTTCCAGCCCGTATCGGGCCTCGCGGCGCTCCATCTCGCGCAACATGGTGGCAAGGATGCGCACACCCGTGGCCCCGACCGGATGGCCGAGCGAGATGCCCGAGCCATTGACGTTGAGCCGGGCGTAGTCGTCGTCGCCGAAGCCCCAGCTCTTGGTGCAGGCCAGCACCTGCGCCGCGAAGGCCTCGTTCAGCTCGACGAGATCCATGTCCTTCATGGCAAGCCCGGCGCGGCCGAGCGCCTTCTCGACCGCGGGCACCGGGCCGATGCCCATGCGCTCGGGGCCGACCCCCGCCACGCCCCAGTTCACCAGCCGGCCCATCGGCTTGAGGCCGAGCGCCTCGGCCTTCTCGCGGGTGGTGACGATGCAGGCGGCGGCGGCGTCATTCTGGCCCGAGGCATTGCCCGCGGTGACCGTCGCCTCGGCATCCGAGCGCCCGAGGATCGGCCGCAGGCCCGAGAGGCTCTCGGCGGTGGCGTCGTGGCGGATGTGCTCGTCGGTGTCGAACACGGTCTCGCCCTTGCGCGACTTGATCGTGACGGGCACCGTCTCGTCGCGGAACTTGCCCGCGGCGGTCGCGGCAGAGGCCTTGGCGTGCGAGTTGGCGGCGAAGGCATCCTGCTCCTCGCGCGAGATCGAGAAGTCGCGGCGCAGGTTCTCCGCGGTCTCGAGCATGCCGCCCGCCACCGGGTAGAACTTGCCGCCCGAGGTGACGCGGCCGCGCCCGATGCGGCACATGAGCTCGGCGTCGCGGCCCTTGAGGCCCCAGCGCGCGCCCATGGTGTAGTACTCCGCCTGGCTCATCGACTCGGCGCCGCCGGCGATGATCAGGTCGGCCACGCCGGTTTGCACGCACATCGAGGCATTGATCACCGCCTGCAGCCCCGAGCCGCAGCGGCGGTCGATCTGGGTGCCCGGCACCGAGATGTCGAGCCCGGCATCGAGCGCCGCGATCCGGCCGATCGCCGGGGCCTCGGAATTGGGGTAGACCTGCCCGAAGATCACGTCGTCGATCTCCTCGCTGGTGACACCCGAACGTTCGACCAGCGCCTTGACCACGGTGGCGGCAAGCTCGGCGACGGGCACATCCCGCAGGGAGCCGCCGTAGCCGCCGACCGGGGTGCGGATCGGTTCGCAGATGACTGCATCGCGCATCTATTCTGTCCTTCCTGTCGTCTTGTTCTGTCTGGCGCCGGCCTCCCGCCGGCGCCGGTCGTCCTCAGTAGGAGCGTGGCAGTCCGAGCACCTTGTCGGAGATGAAATTCATCACCATCTGCTGGCTGATCGGCGCGATCTTGAGGTGCCGTGCCTCCATCCAGAAGCGCGAGACGTGGTACTCGGTCGACATGCTGAAACCGCCATGGAACTGCATTGCCCGGTCCGCCGCCTCGAAGCCGGCATCGCTTGCGAGGTATTTGGCGGCATTGGCCTCGGGCCCGCAAGAGCGGCCCTCGTCGAACAGCCGCGCCGCCTTCTGGGTCACCAGATCCGCTGCCTCGAGCCGCATCCAGGCATCCGCGAGCGGGTGCGCCACGGCCTGGTTCTTGCCGATCGGACGGTCGAAGACGATGCGGTCCTTGGCGTATTGCACCGCCAGGTTCAGCGCTCCGCGCCCCAGCCCGATGCAGGTTTGCGCCACCGCGATACGCTCGGGATTCAGGCCGTCGATCAGGCAACGGAAGCCCTTGCCCTCCTCGCCGACGATCTCGTCCTCGAAGACCTCGAAATCCTCGAACACGATCTCGTTGCTGTCGACCGCGTTGCGCATGATCTTGTCGATGCGGTTGATCTGCACGCCCTTCTTGTCCTTCAGCCGGCTGAGGAACAGCGTCATGCCATCGAACGGGCGTTCGGGGTTGCGCGGGCTGGTGCGGGTCAGCAGCAGGATGCGGTCGGCGTTGAGCGCGTTCGAAATCCACACCTTGCGCCCGTTCACGAGGTAACGGTTGCCGTCCTTCTTGGCGAAGGTCTTGAGCCGCGAGGTGTCGACGCCGTTGTCGGGTTCGGACACGCCGAAGCACATCATTTCCTCACCGCTGGCGAGCTTGGGCAGGAACTCCTGCTTCATCTCGGACGAGCCGTGGTGGATCACCGGACCCGGCGGAAAGACGTAGTACTGGAACACCGAATTGGCGTTGAACCCGCATTTCTGGCCCAGCTCATCGAGCACGATGCCGCATTCGGTCAGGCCAAGCCCCATGCCGCCGTATTCCTCGGGCATCAGGATGCCGAGCCAGCCGCCTTGGGCCAGCGCGTCCTTGAAATCCCAGGGGTACTCCTTGGTCTTGTCCATCTTGCGCCAGTATTCGAGATCGAACTCCTCGGCGATCTTGCTGACGGAGCCTCGGATCAGGTCGAGTTCGGATTGGTCGAGTGCCATTCTGGGGTCTCCTCTCAGGCGGTCTGTTCGGTGTCGGCCTGCACCGGGATCAGCTCGAGCGGGGTCGACGCATCGAGCGCCGACATGTCGCCCGCGGGCTGGCCGAGATAGCGCGCGCGGATGGCGCGGCGCATGATCTTGCCGTTCTTGGTCTTGGGCAGGCCCGGCACCGGCACGATCAGCGACGGGATCATCGCCTTGCCCACCAGCCGGGTGACGGCCTCTGCTGCCCTCGCCATGTCGAGCGCCTCGACGCCGCTGCCCAGCGTCACGAAGGCCACGATGCGCGAGCCGCGATCCGGGTCGGGCACGCCGATCACGGCGGCCTCCGAGACCTCGGGGTTGGTCACCAAGGCGCTCTCGATCTCGGCCGGGCCGATGCGGCGGCCCGAGACCTTGATGGTGTCGTCCGAGCGGCCGTGGATGCGCCAGTAGCCGTCGCCGGCCACCGAGGCGAGGTCGCCATGCACCCAGGTGTCGGGGAAGGTGCTCCAGTAGGTCTCGAAATAGCGCTCGGGATCCTGCCAGAAGGCGTGGGTCATCCCCGGCCAGGTGTTGTGCACCGCAAGCTCGCCGATGCCGTCGGTGGGATTGCCCTCGGCATCGAGCACGTCGGCATCCTGCACCGGCAGCGGGCCCGCGAAGGTGGCGCAGGAGATCGGCGCGCAGGTGTAGTTCGACAGGATGCCGCCGCCGGTCTCGGTGCCGCCGGTGTAGTTGATGATGGGAAGCGTCTTCCCGCCCACGTCGCGGAACAGCCACCACCAGGTCGGCTCGTCCCAGGCCTCGCCTGTGGAGGTGAAGGCGCGCAGGCTCGAGATGTCCTGCTCCGGAACGCCACCCGCCATCGCCGCCCGCAGACCGCGCGCGGCGGTGGGCGCCATGCCCAGCATGGTCACGCGGTGGCGCTCGACGATGTCCCACATGCGGTTGTGATCGGGGAAGTTCGGCAGCCCTTCGACGAAGACGATACCGGCGCCGAACTGCAGGCAACCGGTGATCATCAGCGGCCCCAGCATCCAGCCCATGTCGGCGATCCAGCCGACGAGGTCGTCGGACTGCACGTCGAAGGCATAGCCGAAATCGACGCCTGACTTGATCAGGTAGCCGGCATGACTGTGCACGATGCCCTTGGGCGCACCGGTGGTGCCCGAGGTATAGATGATCATGAACGGATCGTTGGGATCGCAGGCCACGGTCGGCACCGGATCGCACGCCTTGCCGATGTCGGCCCAGGCGTGGTCGCGCCCCTCGGTCATTGCGCAGCCGCTTCCGGTGTTCTCGATCACCAGCACATGGCGCACGCCGGGGGCCTGCTTCAACGCGCCGTCAGCGGTCTCTTTCATGGCGACGGGCTTGCCTTTGCGGGTGGTGCCGTCGACGGTGACCAGCGCCACAGCGTCCGCCGCGTTGAGCCGCGCCGCGAGCGGATCGGGCCCGTAGCCCGAGAAGGCCGGCACCGCCACGGCGCCGATCTTGGCGCAGGCCATCAGCGCCACCGCCGCTTCGGGGATCACCGGAAGAAACAGCCCTACCCGGTCGCCCTTGCCGATGCCGAGCGCCGCCAGCCCGGCGGCCACCCGCTCGACCTCGGCGCCAAGCGCGCCGAAGCTCAGCTCGCGGCACACGCCGCTGTCGGCTTCACTGATCACGGCGGGCCGCTTTGCGGCCTCGGGGTCTTCTGCGTGGCGAGTGACGCAATGGGTCGCGACGTTCAGCGCCCCGCCGGTGAACCAGCGCGGAAAGGCAAAGCCGGCGCTGTCGTCGCGGAAGGTGGACCAGGGCGTCGTGAAGGTGACGCCGAGGTCGTCGAGCGCCCGCGGCCAGAAGCTCTCGGGGTCGTCGATCGACGCCCGATGCATGTCCTCGAGCCCGTCATAGCCCCAGCGGTGCATCGCCGCCGCCAGGCGGCTGCGGTCCATCTGGTCAGGGCCGGGCATCCAGTCTCCGGATGCCGCCTCGCCGAAACGCGCGCGTCCCTTCATCGCCTCACCCCCTGCCCTTGAGCTGCTCGTACATGCCGATCACCTCGCGCGCGGTCTTCACGTGGGCGAGATCGATATGCATGCCCTCGTAGGCCACCGCCGCATCGCCACGCGCCACACCAGCATCAAAAGCGTCGATCATGCCCTGATAGAAGGCGACCTCCTGCTCGGTCGGCATGAAGACCTCGTTGGCGATGGCGACATGGCTGGGGTGGATCGCAACCAGCCCGCGGAAGCCGAGGGTCTTGTTGTCACGGGCGAATTTCCACGCGCCGTCGATATCCTTGAGATCCTGCCACAGCCCGACGATGGGAAAATCCCGCCCCGCCGCGCGCACAGCCAGCACCGCGCGCGAACGCATGTAGAGCGTCTCGAACCCGTCCGGGGTGAACTCGAACCCGATCGAACGCGACACGTCGGCATCGCGCGCCGTGCCGGCGAACAGCGTGGCACAGCGCGGCGACGCCTTGATCATGTTCTCGCAGTCCGCGTAGGCCTGCGCTGTCTCGAGCGAGAGCACAAATTCCAGCGTGCCCGCCTCGACCCCGTTGCGACGCTCATAGTGATCGACCAGCGCCTCGGCCTGCACCACGTCGCGTGCGCCGTAGGTCTTGGGCGGCAGGAAGCCGTTGCAGCCCTTGATCGCCACCGCCTCGAGATCGTCGCCCATCATGCCGGTCTCGAGCGCGTTGAGGCGCACATAGACCCCGACCTCGGGATCGGACTTGGCCAGCTCACCGATCGTTTCGGCGACCATGTGGCGGGTCTCGGCTTTCATGTCCTCGGGCACGGAATCCTCCAGGTCCAGGATCACCGCATCCGCGCCGGCGGCCACCGCCTTCTTGGCCCAGGATTGCTTGTGGCCGGGAACGAACAGCATCGAACGTGTGGGTTTCATACCGGAAATGCCTCCTCTTTCCCCTTTTGATGCATAATATATTATTTTGGGTCAATTGAGCCGCGCCGCTGCGGAGGGCTCGAAAGGCAAAAGCTGGCAACCTCATAGGCGCCGCTCGGGCCGGGCTTGGAAACCCCTGCGAATGGGCGCAGGGGTGATCGCCTAGGGCGGCGACAGGCAGCGGCTTCGGCGACCGCAATTGACAATCCCCGCCCTGCCCCGAAGCTCGCAGCAGGCACCAAGACGGAATAGAGGAGACAGGCACGTGGAGCGTTTCAAGGGAAAGACCGCGCTGGTTATCGGCGCCGGCACTGCCGGCGGCGGCTGGGGCATCGGCAAGGCCTGCGCGGCACAGTTCGCCCGCGAGGGGGCCAGCGTTGTCTGCTTCGATCTCGACGCCCGTCTCGCCGAAGAGGCCGCCCGGACGATCCGCGACGAGGGCGGCACCGCGCTCGGCATCGGCGGCAACGCCACCTCCTCGGACGAGGTCAAGGCGGCGGTCGACGCCGCGGTGGCCGAGTTCGGCGGGCTCGACCTGCTGGTCAACAACGTGGGCATCGTGGTGCCCGGCGACGTGGTGGAGCTCTCGGAAGAGGATTTCGACAAGGTCTTCGCGGTCAATCTCAAGAGCTGCTTCCTGTCGATGAAGCACGCCATTCCCGAGATGCTGGCCCGCGGTGGCGGCGCGGTGGTCAACGTCTCGTCGATCTCGAGCATCCGCTATCTCGGGAAGAACTACGTCGCCTACTATTCCTCGAAGGCTGCAATGAACCAGATGACCCGGGTGACCGCGGCGGAATACGCCGCGCGGCAGGTCCGGGTGAACGCGGTGCTGCCGGGACTGATGGACACGCCGATGGCGCGCGCCTCGGCGCAGAGCAACTGGGGCGCCTCCCCCGAGCAGATGGACGCGGTCTGGAAGGCGCGGGCCGAGCGCGTGCCGATGAAATGGCTCGGCGACGCCTGGGACATCGCCCGCGCCTCGGCCTTCCTCGCCAGCGACGACGCCCGCTTCATCACCGGCCAGACCCTGACCGTCGATGGCGGCATGACGCTGGGCTGCTGAGGAGCGCATCATGGTCGCCGGGAAATCCGCGCTTTCGCTGCTTGTCGATCCGGCCTTTCGGCGGCTCCTGCCCTCCATCGAGGTCTGTTTCCTCGGCCTGTTCATCCATATCGTCGCCTGTTCGTGGGTGATGGCCGAACTCACCGACAGCGCCACGATGGTGGCGCTCGTCACCACCATCACGTCGCTGCCGCCGGTGCTGCTGTCGCTGCTGGCAGGCGGGCTCGCGGATGTGCTCGATCGGCGGCGGGTGATGATCCTCAGCCAGATCTTCATGTTCCTCGTGTCGCTGGTGCTGGTCGGCATGGCGGCGGCGCAACTGCTGACACCCGCCTGGGTGCTGGTGCTGGCGTTCCTTGTGACCTCGGGCAACGCGACCCTGGCCCCGGCCTGGATCGCCTCGCTGGGTGACATCGCCCCGCGCGACCAGCTTCCCGAGGCGGTGTCGCTTCACACCATCAGCGCCAACCTGATGAAGACGCTCGGCCCGGTGCTGGGCGGCGTCGTGCTCGCCACCGCCGGCAGCACCGCGGCTTTCCTCGTCGGATCGCTGAGCTACGTCCCCGCGATCGTGGCCCTGGCGCTGTGGCGGGCACCCAAGCGTGAGGATGTTCCCGGCGCCTCGATCGGGCGTGCGATCTCGGAGGGGGTCCGGTTCATCGTCGAAGCGCGGCACGTGCATCCGATCGTGCAGCGGGTGTTCCTGTTCGGCTTCTGCTCCAACGGCATGATCGCGCTGCTGCCGCTGGTGGCCCGCGACCAGTTCACCGGCGAGGCCGACATCTACGGGCTGCTCTATGGCAGCATCGGCATCGGAGCGATCTGCGGCGGCCTGCTGCTGTCGCGGCTGCGCCGCGCCTTCGGCATCGAGCGCGTCGTCACCGGCATGACCGCGCTCTGCGCCGCCGCCATCCTGGTGCTGGCACTGACCCATGCCCCGATTGTCGGGCTCGCGGCGACCTTCGTCTGCGGCGCCTGCTGGCTGGTCAACCTGACGCTGCTGAACTCGACGCTGCAACTCTCGGCGCCGCGCCGGCTGGTGGGGCGGATGGTGTCGATGCACCTCACCTTCACCTATCTCGGGCTGGCACTCGGGAGCTGGGGCTGGGGCATCGTGGCCGAGCATTTCGGCCTGCAGATCGCGCTCGTGGCGTCGGCTGTAGCGATGGCGGGCACCGCGCTGATCGCGATCTGGCGCCCGCTGCCTGATGTCACCGGGCCGGAGCCGGATCCGCTCGCCGGCAAACCCTGACGCCCTTCAGGACGGCCGAAGATTCTTCGCGCGAAAAATCTTCGGTCGCGCGGTCAGGCGAGGCTGTCGGCATACTCCTTCGGCAGCCCGATGGTGCGGATCTCAACATAGGGATCAAATCCCTCGCGGCCGTGCTCGCGACCAATCCCCGACGCCTTCACCCCGCCGATCGGGCAATGGAAGCCACAGCCCGCACCGTTGACCTCGACCACCCCCGACTTGATGCGCTCGGCGATGGCCACGCCGCGCGCGGTGTCGGCGGTGAAGACCGAGCCGTTCAGCCCGTATTGCGAGTTGTTGGCGATGGCGATGGCCTCGTCCTCGGTGTCATAGGTGATGACCGAGAGCACCGGGCCGAAGATCTCTTCCTGCGCCACCGTCGCGCCGGGGTCGACCCCGGCGAGGATCGTCGGCCGCACGAACCAGCCGCGGTTTAGCCCCTCGGGCCGTCCCGGTCCGCCGCAGATCAACCGCGCGCCGTCCTTGAGCCCGGTGTCGATATAGCCGGCCACCCGGTCGCGCTGACGCTGGCTGACCATCGGGCCGATCTGGGTCGTCTCGTCGAGCGGATCGCCCACCGGCATCGACGCCACCAGCGCCTCGAGCCGCTCCAGCGCTTCCGCCTCCTGCCGCTTCGAGACCACGATGCGGGTCTTGAGGCTGCAGATCTGGCCAGAGTTGCGGAACGAGCCGACGCGGAGCGCCTCGATGGCGGCACCGACATCGGCATCCTCGAGCAGCACCGCCGCCGACTTGCCGCCAAGCTCCAGCGTGATCGGGCGCAGCAAGTCGCCGCAACCCCGCGCCAGTGTCTGCCCGGCGATGGTCGAGCCGGTGAAGGAAACCTTGTTTACCCCCGGGTGCAGCGCGAGATACTCGCTCTCGGCGCGGTCGGCGCAGAGCATGTTGAAGCTACCAGGCGGAAAGCCCGCCTCGTCGATCATCTCAGCCAGCAGGTAGGCGCTGAGAGGCGATTCCGGCGCCGGCTTGAGGATCACCGTGCAGCCCGCCAGCAGTGCCGGGCCGATCTTGGCCAGCGTCACCATAAGCGGCGCGTTCCACGGCACGATGGCCACCACCACCCCCTTGGGCTTGCGCAGCACGAGGCCGTTGCCGGTCTTGGACTGGCGCAGTTCGCGCCAGGCCAGCTGCGGCGCAAGGTCGAGCTGCGCCTCCATCATCATGATCGGGATCGGCACCTGCTGGGTGCGCGAGGCGGTGATCGGGCTGCCCATCTCGGCGGTGATGGCTTGGGCGATCTCTTCGGCGCGGCGCTCGAAAATGTCCTTCAACCGCGCCAGGCAGGCCATGCGCTCGGACAGTTCGAGATGCGGCCACGGCCCCTCGTCGAAGGCACGTCGCGCCGCCGCGACCGCCGCGTCGACATCGGCGCGCGACCCGGCCGGCACCGAGGCGATGGGCTCTTCGGTCACCGGCGAGATCACCTCGATCCGGTCCGAGGAGTCCGGCGTGACCCAGTCCCCGCCGATATAGATCCGATCCAGATTGCCACTTGCTGCCATTGGTCCTGCTCCTCCTGTCCCGTGGTCCGCCGCCGGGCCGGGCCCGGCCTGTCTCCGGGCGCGCTTCAGAGCACGCGAAGACAGACGGACCTTAGCTGACGCGCGGATCAGTGAAAGCGGCGGCGATGCGGCATAGGCCGCACCTATCCGGGCGACAGGGCGAATGACGCGCGCCGCGGCTGCACAGGCCGGAACTTGTTGCCTATTCTGGGCCGCAAGGTGCCACCGCCCGGGCGATGGCGCAGACAAAACGGACAAGGCAAGGAAACGGATATGCTCGAGGGTAAGGTCGCAGTCGTCACCGGCGCAGGCAACGGCATCGGACGGGCGCTGGCAGTGGCGCTGGCGCGCGCCGGCGCGTCGGTGGTGGTCAACGATATCGGCGTCTCGCTGTCCGGGGAGGGCGGCTCAAACTCGCCGGCCGAGGACACCCGCGACGAGATCCGGGGCTTCGGCGGTCAGGCCACGATCAGCACCGACTCGGTCTCGGACTGGGACGCGGCGCAGCGCATCGTCGGCACCGCCGTCGACAGCTTCGGCAAGCTCGACATCGTGGTCAACAATGCCGGCATCCTGCGGGACGCGATGTTCCACAAGATGGAGCCGGAGCAGTGGCTCTCGGTGCTGAACGTCCATCTCAACGGCACGTTTTTCGTCAGCCGCGCCGCGGCGCCGCTGTTCCGGCAGCAGGAATCGGGGGCCTATATCAACATGACCAGCGCCTCGGGCCTGGTGGGCAATATCGGGCAGGCCAACTATTCCGCCGCCAAGCTCGGGATCGTGGCACTGACCAAGTCGATCGCGCTCGACATGGCCCGCTACAACGTCCGCGCCAACTGCATCTGCCCCTTCGCCTGGGGCCGGATGACAGGAAACATCCCCACCGACACCCCGGATCAGCAAGCGCGGGTCGACAAGCTCAAGCAGATGACCCCAGAGAAGAACACCCCGCTTGCGGTGTACCTCGCCTCGGAAGCGGCGAAGGACGTGTCGGGCCAGGTCTTTGCAGTGCGCAAGAACGAGATCCTGCTGATGAGCCAGAGCCGGCCCGTGCGCTCGGTACAGCGCGAGGAAGGCTGGACGCCCGAGCTGATCCGCGACCACGCCGGCCCGGCGCTGGCCCCGGCCTATTTCGGGCTCGACCGCAGCCAGGACGTGTTTTCCTGGGACCCCGTTTGACGACCCGAGTCTGAAGAGGAGGAGGCAGACCATGGACAAGCTCGACGAGCTCACCGCCAAGCAGGAGATACAGGAGAACCTGCTGCGCTATGCCCGGGGGGTCGACCGGCGGGACTGGCCGCTGGTCCGGGCCTGCTATCACGACGATGCCATCGACTGGCACGGCGAGTTTCACGGCGACGCCGATGCCTTCATCGCATGGGTCTCGGAGCGCCACGCGACGGTGCCGTTCTCGATGCACTTCATGGGCAATTGCCTGATCGAGGTCGTGAGCCCGACCGTGGCCACCGCAGAGACCTATTTCGTCGCCATGAGCCGGCGCGAGCCGGCCGACGGCGCGCCCACCGATATCGAGGTGTTCGGCCGCTATGTCGACCGGTTCGAAAAACGCGATGACGGAGTCTGGCGGGTGGCCGACCGCAAGGTGGTCTACGATTCCACCCGCACGCTCGACAGCACCAATCACCTGCGCCGCATCGAGGGTGTGCTGGGGCAGCGCAACTCCGAGGATGCGGTGTATCTTTCGGCAGCGCTCTGAAGTCGCGCGGGGGCCTGTCCGTCAGGCTCCCGCGTCGCTCTCCCGATCCTCGGCCCAGAGGCCCTGATCCTCGAGGTACTGCACCAGCGCGTCACCGCCGCTGACGATATGCTCGACCATCTGCGCCCGCGCCGCCTCGGCGTCGCGCCCGCGGATCGCCTCAAGGATGCGCGGGTGATACTCGAGCGAGCCTTCGATCTGTCCCTCGATCTTGCCGTAGAACTGGTTGGGAAGCTGCTTGGTCATGTTGCCGAGCAGGTTGGCCAGCCGGTTCGACCGCGCCGCGAGGTTTACCGCGCGGTGAAACTGGTGCCCGAGCCGCGTGTAGGACGGCTCATCTCCGGCGGCGACGGCCCTGGAATGCGCCTCGATCAGCGCCTCGAGCTCGGAGATCTCGTCCTCGCTGGCGCGCATCGCGGCTCGCGCGGCGAGCTCGCCTGCCAGCACACCCTGCGCCCAGAAGATGTCGAGCACGTCCTGCGGCTCGACCCCGACGACGCGGAAGCCGTGTCGTGGCACAAGCTTCACGAAGCCCTCGAGCTGCAGCATCAGCAGCCCCTCGCGCACGGGCGTGGAGCTGATGCCCATGGCCTTGGCAATCGTGTCGATGCGCAGGTAATCGTCGCGGCGGGCGCGCCCCGAGATGATCAGCTCGCGGACATAGCTGGCCACGTCCTGAGACAACTGGCTGCGGCGCCCCTGTGCGTGTGGCGGAAGCTCCATCGGCCCCTTTTCCGGAAGAGATGACGACGCACCAAGAGCTACTGCGCCGGCCCCGCCGACGCAACCTCCGAGGCGCATGGCCCGCGCACCGATCCGGTGCGCGGCGCGGTCCGTTTCAGAGCGTGGTGGCGGTGCCGCCATCGACAGGCAGCACCACGCCGGTGATGTAGGAGGCGGCGTGCGAGGCGAGGAACATCGCCGTGCCGGCCATGTCATCCGCGCCGGTCAGGCGCTTCATCGGCACCTTCTCGACCACCTTCTCCTCCCCCACCCGGTCGAGCGTGCCCTGCATCATCTTGGACGGGAACATGCCCGGTGCGATGACGTTCACGGTGATGTTGCGCCCGGCGAGCTGGTCCGCGAGGTGAATCGAGAGCTGGTGCGACGCCGCCTTCGACGAGGAATAGGCATAGGTCTCGTGCTTGGGGATGTGGAAGCCGTCGATCGAGCCGATATTGATGATCCGCGCCGGCTCGACCTTGCTGGCTGCAGCCTCGAGCAGCGGCACCAGGTCGCGGATCAGGAAGAACAGCCCCTTCACGTTGAGGTCGAACACCTTGTCCCAGCCGCTTTCGGGATACTCGGCCAGCGGTGCCGCCCAGAGCGCGCCGGCATTGTTGATCAGCACGTCGAGCTTGTCTTCGCGCTCGCCCATTGCCTCGACCACGGCGCGGCGGCCGGCCTCTGTCGAGATGTCCGCCGCCACCGGCAGCGCGATGCAGGTGCCGAAGGCCGACAGCCGCTCGGCAGTGGCGGCGCAGGTCTCGGCCTTGCGCGAGCAGATATAGACCTTTGCCCCGGCCTTCACGAAGCCCTCGGCGATCGACTCTCCGATGCCGCGGCCACCGCCGGTGACCAGCACGGTCTTGCCGGCGAGGCCGAAATACTGCTCAAGAATACCCATTTCGTCTCTTTCCGTTCCTGACATTCGTCTTGTCGTCTCAGGCCTGCGCGGCAACCGCTTCGGCACCGTCGGGGGACTGCACCAGCACACCCTCGGCGATCAGCCGGTCGACATCGGCGCTGCCCAGTACCCGGGCCGCGATCTCGCGCGTGTGCTCGCCGATATGCGGCGCCTCGAAGTCGCGCCCCGGCCGTTCGCCCGCAAAGCGCCACGGCGCCCGCACCAGCGCCAGCCCGTTGCGTTCGGGCTCCATCATGTCGAGCCATTCGGTCTGCGGATGGCTCACAAGCTCGGCGGCGGTCAGCACCGGGGCAAAGGGCACGTCGAACTCGATCAGACGCGCCTCCCACTCGGCCCGGTCGCGGCGCTTGAACTCGGCCTCGACGATCGGGCGCAACTCGAAATAGTTCTTCAGCCGGTCGAAATAGGTGACGAAGCGCGCATCCTCGGCCAGCTCGGGCCGCTCGATGGCGCGGGTCAGCGCCTGCCAGAACTTCTGCGACGACGACAGGTGCAGCGTGATGCCGCCGCCATCCGAGGTCTGCAGGCAGAAATTCTGCGCCTGCGGATGGCGCGACTCGCGCGTGGGCGCCTTGCCGCCATCCTCGTACATCTGCGTCACCGCATCGATGGTGATGGTCGACATTGCCTCGAGCAGCGAGGTGCGCACATCCGCCCCCGCCCCGCCCGGCGTCAGGCCGCGCCCGACGAGCCCCGCGAGAATGCCCATCGTGGCTGTGATCGCGGTGATCAGGTCGCCGATGCAGGTGCCCGAGAGCCGCGCATCCTCGGCATCGTTCATGATCGAGTAGAACGCGCCCATGCTCTGTCCGATCGAGTCGTAGGCCGCCCGGTCGCGCCACGGCCCCCCGTCGCCGAACCCCGAAACCGACGCGTAGACGATGGCCGGGTTGATCTTCTGCACGTCCTCGATGCCGAGCCCGAGCGCCGCCATCTTGCCGGGGCGGCTGTTCTCGATCACCACGTCGAACTCGGGCAGCAGCGACTTGACCAGCGCCAGCCCGTCCGGCGACTTGAGGTTGACCGCGAGGCTCTTCTTGCCGGCGTTGTACTGCACGAAATAGGGGCTCTTGGTGTCGACGCCGCGGCGGAACGGATCGCCGCCATGCGGCGGCTCGACCTTCACCACCTCGGCCCCGAGCGAGGCGAGGATCGCCGCCGCGTAGGGCCCCGAAATATAGGCGCCGAGTTCCAGAACCCGAATTCCGGTCAAAGGTCTCGTCTTGGCCATCTGTCTCTCCGTTTCCTGTGCGGTCCGCCGGCACGCTCGATGTCCGCGCCATCGGCGTCCGCCCTGCGCCGCGGATCCCTGTCCGGCCCGCCGCGCCATTTCAAAAAATCTACAGGCTCGGCCGGTCCGGTTCCACTTGCGCGACCGCCTCGGACGGCAGCGATTGCTCCTGTCTCTGGACCCCATCGGAAATGACTCTCGCTGGTGTGAGCCTGCCGTGAGCCCCAACCAGACGCGCCTTGAAAGAGGGCGTCCGGCGTGCCGTCGCGCCCTGTTGCAGAAGGCTGTGCACCGTTCAGCCCTCCCCCAGATAGCCGGCCGCGAGCCCGTCGCGGATCTGCGTCGCGTCGATCCCCCAGTCGCTGAGCGCGACCTGCGTGTCGGCCCCGGCGCGGGCGGGCGCCTGCCGCACCGTTGCCGGCGTTTGCGAGAAGCGCGGCGCCGGACGGGGATGCTCCGCCCCGTCGAGCCGCGTGAACGCCGCGCGCGCGGTGCTTTGCGGGTGGCGCGAGGCCTCCGCGAGGCTCAGGACCGGGCTCACGCAGGCATCGCTGCCGGCAAAGACCAGTTCCCACTCCGCCCGGCTGCGCTTGCGGAAGCGCGCCGCGAAGAGCGACCGCAGCTCGCCCCAGTTGGCGCGATCCTCGCGGGATGGCAGCGCCGCAGGATCGAGCCCGAGCCCGGTCAAGAAGGGGATGTAGAAGCGCTGCTCGAGCGCCCCGACCGCCATCCAGCCGCCATCGCGTGTCTCGTAGGTGCAATACCACGGCGCGCCGCCATCGAGCGCATTCTGCCCCCGGCCCTCGTGGAGCCGGTCGTTCTGGAGGAAGCCACGAAACACCGTGAGCAGGCTCGACACGCCGTCGATCATCGCCGCATCGACGACCTGTCCGCCGCCCCCTGAACGCGCGTGATGCAGGGCGCAGACCGTGCCGAAGGCCAGGTAGAGCGCCCCGCCTCCGTAATCGCCCACGAGGTTGAGCGGCGGCACCGGCGCCCCGCCAGCGGGGCCGATCATCGCCAGCGCACCGGTCAGGGCGATGTAGTTGATGTCATGGCCGGCGGCCTGTGCCAGAGGCCCGTCCTGCCCCCAGCCGGTGGCGCGGCCATAGACCAGCTTGGGATTTCGGGCCAGGCAGGTGTCGGGCCCGAGGCCCAGCCGTTCCATCACGCCGGGCCGATAGCCCTCGATCAGGATGTCGGCCTGCGCCACCAGTTCGAGCAGCGTCGCGCGGCCGGCGCTGGACTTGAGGTCGATGCCAGCGGAGCGCTTGTTCCGCCCGCGCAGGTCCTGCGCATCCTCGGCGCCGACGCCGCGCTCCACCGGTGTGATACGGTCGACGCGCAGCACATCCGCGCCCATGTCGCCAAGCAGCATGCCGCAGAACGGCACCGGCCCCATGCCGGCCAGTTCGAGGACCCGAACCCCTTCCAGTGGCCCCATCTTTCCTCCCTCGCGCGGCCATTCCCGCGCTCTCGTCCTGTCCGGACTGTGCCACGGAATGGGCGCCGGCGAACCCCGGGAGGCTCTGCGCATAGGGTCTGCCTATGGCGCGCCCAGAGGGCCGATCTCTCGTAGACCGGGGCGAAATATGCTCTAGCTCCGCCTCAGGCCCCGACAGGGGGAGACCGAAACGCGACAGGAGAGACCGCCAATGAAGGTGCTTGTGCCCGTGAAGCGCGTGATCGACTACAACGTGAAGGTTCGTGTGAAAGCGGACGGAAGCGGCGTCGATCTGGCCAACGTGAAGATGTCGATGAACCCGTTCGACGAAATCGCCGTCGAAGAGGC